>NZ_CP046674.1:904681-1206241 GCF_018243235.1 Ralstonia nicotianae | reverse complement strand
GCCGGATGTCGCAAACGTTGGCACGCCAACGCGTCGACAGGCCATTGACGATGCCCGCATTACGAATCTTTGCAATTTGCCCAAAGTGCGCACCGTTGCCAGACCTAATCTTCCGACACCCCCCAATCGAAGAGGCAGCCATGAAAACACGCTATCAGAAGACCCTCATCGCGCTGCCACTGCCGTTCATCATCGCCGCGTGCGGTGGCGGTGGTGGCGCAGACACGGCCGGCATGGGCGCGCTTCATGTCGCGATGACGGATGCACCGGCCTGCGGCTTCGATCATGTCTACGTAACCGTGGACAACGTGCGCGTGCACGCCAGCGCGTCCGCCGCCGACACCGACAGCGGCTGGACCGACATTGCGCTGGCCACCCCGCAGAAAGTCGACCTGCTCGCGCTCACCAACGGCGTGCTGACCGACCTGGGCCGCGCGCCGCTGCCAGCCGGGCAATACCAGCAGGTGCGCCTGGTGCTGTCGGCCAACCAGGGCAACGTCCTCGCCAATTCGGTCGTGGTGACCGGCTCGGCCACAGAGCAGGCGCTGGCCACGCCCAGCGGCACGCAGAGCGGTTACAAGATCATCCAGCCCTTCACGGTGCAGGCCGGCACGCTGGTCGATCTGGTGCTGGACTTCAATGCCTGCAAATCGATCGTGCAGCAAGGCAACGGCGCCTATAGCCTCAAGCCGGTGGTGACCGCCACGCCGGTGGTCGTCAGCGGCGCGATCTCGGGCTACGTGAGCGCCGCGCAGGCCGGCACCACGGTCTATGCCGAACAGAACGGCGCGGTCGTTCGCGGCACGATGGCTGACGCCATGGGGCAGTTCGTGCTCTCGCCGCTGGTGCAGAGCAGCACCAACGGCACGTACGACGTGGTCGTGGTCGACAACACGCTGCCGACCGGCCATGCCACGGGCATCATCCGCGCCGTGCCGGTCACGGCCAGCGCCACGACGACGGTAGCCACCGCCGCCACGCCGATCACCTTGCCCACCTCCACCACCAATACGGCGTCGGGCACGGTCACCGCCTCGGCGCAGGCCTCGCTGCGGGCGCTGCAGACCATCAGTTCGGTGTCGTATGAGATCGCCTCGGCGAATGCCAACCTCGATACCGGAGCGTATTCGCTAACGCTGCCGGCCGCAGCACCGCTGGTGGGCACGTACAGCGCGCCGCTGCCGATCGCGCTGTCGGTGGTATCGTCCGTGGCCGGGCAGTACTCGGTGCAGGCGACCAGCGCGTCTGGCGTCACGCAAAGCCGTGCGGTGAATGTCTCGGCGGGCAGCCAGACCGGCGTCAACTTCAGTTTCTAACCAGGGAGCACGGGAGCCGAGCCGCCCCCCGACAACACAATGAAAAAAATCCTTCTCATCCTGTCGCTCGGTGCCGCGATGCTGGGCGGCTGCGCTGTGTACGTTCCCGACTCGGGCGTGGTCGCGGCGCCGCAGGGCGGCCCCGGCAACGGCTTCTGCCCGCCGGGCCAGGCAAAGAAAGGCAATTGCTGAGCGTGGCGCGCAGCAAAAAAGGCCGGTCACGGTGAACTGCACCCCAAAGGTTGAACAGATGTCCAACTTTACGGGGTCAGTTCACGGCGACCGGCCTTTTTTCCGTGGCAGCGCGCTTACTTCAGCTTGCCCGCGTGCTTGCGCTGCATCGACTTGCCGTGCTGATGTGCGCGGTCCGCCGCGCGGGCGCGGCCCTTGTCGCGATCGGCGGCATCGGGACCATTGGTATTGGCCAGCCCCCGGCTGCTGATGCGCGCGGCAGAACCACCACCGGCATTGCCGCCCTTGGCCTGGGCCGCCATCGAAACGGTGCACAGCAGGCCAACCGCGCAAGCCACCATCCATCGTGCTCGAACCATTTTTGCGTCCTCCTTCTGGTTTTGGATTCCACCGATTGTAGGCAAGTGTGGACAGGCGTACGCACGGCAGTGCAACCAATCGTAACCGCATCGCGGATGCCGTCAGGAGGACAGGCGACCCCGCCGCCGGACGCTCCCAAAGCAACGGCCCGCGCGGCTATTGCAGCATGAACGTCTCATACTCCAGCCGATCCAGCTTCCGATCCAGAATGGTCAGGCTGGCCATCACCACCAGCAGCAGCGCCACGGCGAACCCGTAGCCATACCAGGCCGGCCCCAGTTGCAGCGTGATCCATGTCAGTATGCCGTTGAGCACCACGAACGCACCGGTGAGCACCATCACCACGCGGCGGCGATCGAGGTAGAAGAAGATGTTGAGCACGCCCAGGAACACCACCTGGAGGCTGGCGGCGAGCGTGTCGACGTACAGCAGCGGCAAGTACAGCTCGGAGATATGCAGCGCGCGCAGCAGCGCGGCGCCCAGGGCGAACAGCAGCAGCGCGGCCATCGACTGGACCTTGACGATCTCGTACAGGCCGGCGCGGATCGTCAGCACCATCGTGTTGCGCATGTCTTCGATGTGCTCGAGCGAGGCGCCACCGCGCACGGCGTTGTAGAAGGCGTCGTAGTACTCGACGAAGTCGGTCTCGATGCGCACGAGGAACACCGCCATGCCGGGGATGATGCCGAGGTAGGCCAGGAACACCGGGATGTCGTAGATGACCGACGCCTTGAGCGGCCCGATCACCTGCTGGCCCGTGCCGGGGGCATACCAGAACATGAACTTGTCGAGCCAGATGCCCAGGTTGTAGAACAGCCCGATCAGCATCAGCGACGGATAGGCGTGGCGCGGGTTGAACACCTCGAACGATATGAAGCGCCGCCCGGTGAAATTGCGGTAGATCAGCGCCACCGTGCCGATCAGCAGGCACAGCTGCCCCGTCACGAAGCCCAGCAGCAGCCCCTCCAGCCCCAGCCGGTTGAACAGCAGCGCCAGCAGCACGGTCATCGTGTAGCCGACCAGGAAGGTCCAGACGATGGCCTTGTACTGCTTCATGCCCGACAGGAAGATCACCGCGATCCAGATGTTGCACATGACCACGAAGCCGGCCAGCATCAGCACCCGGTAGATGGCCGACTGCTGCGGGAACACGAACAGCACGACGATCGACCCCAGCCAGGCCGCCCCCAGGGTGATGACGAACGACACCGCGTGGTAGTTGGGCAGCACCAGGTCGGCGCGCTTCTCGAACAGGCGGTCGGACGTGAACCGCGTAAGCGCGAGCTGCAGCGGCCCGGTCACGATCAGGCTCACCGCGATCAGGTAGGTGACGGACACCTGGAACTGCGTGATGAGCACGCCGGGAATCACGAACGGCAGGCTCAGGATACCGATCAGCAGGATCCCCACGATCGACAGGATCCACGGCCCGGAACTGATGATGCCGGCGTAGGTGTAGGCGCGCAGCAGCCCGAGCAGGCTGTCGCGCCGGAGCATCTTGCGCAGTTCGAAACCGATGCCGGCCATCAGCGCGCTCCCTGGTGATGCGGACACGCCGCGGCGGCGGCCTTGGCGCCCGGCCCGGTGGGCATGTCCGGCTGCGCGCGCAGGCGCTCATACAGCTCGCGGTAGCTGCCGACCATCATCTCCTGCGTGTAGTAGCGCTCGACGCGGGCGATGCCGGCGGCCTGCGCGGCGTACCAGCGGGACTCGTCGCTCAGCAGGTTCAGCACCTCGGCGGCCAGCGCGGCCGGGTCGGCGATGCGCACCACGGCGCCCGCCGCGCCCAGCGCCGCGTCGTCGCCGTCCAGGCCGAACAGCAGCTGGCGGCACGAGCCGACATCGGTGGTGACCGACGGCACGCCGGCGGCAAACCCTTCCAGCACCACCAGCGGCAGCGCCTCGCTGATCGAGCTCAGCACCAGCACCCCGACCTTGGGCAGCACATCGTCGATCTTCTGGAAGCCGAGGAACTTGATGCGCTCGCCCAGCCCCAGGCTCTCGGCCAGGCTGTGGCATTCCTGCGCGTAGTCGGGGTCTTCGTCTTCCGGGCCGGCGATCCAGCCTTCGGCGTCGGGCATCTCGCGCGTGATGGTCAGCATGGCGCGGATGAACGTCTTCACGTCCTTGATCGGCACCACCCGGCCGATCAGGCACATCACGCGCGGCACGCTGGGCCCGCGCCGGTCGCGCAGCGCGGCCAGGCGCGGCAGATTGATGCCGTTGGGGATGTTGCGGGTCTTCTGCGCCGGCGCGCCGTCGAGCACTTGCCGCAGGCGGTTGCCCTCGTACAGCGAGATGATGTCTTCGGCGGCGTCATAGCAGACCCGGCCGATGGTCTCGAAGAAGCGCACCCACAGGTCGCGGAAATAGCTGATCTGCGAGATGTCCTTCTCGAAGATGCTGCGGTTGTCGCGAATCCACTGGCTCTGGAACAGGTCGATCTTGCGTTCCTTGGTGTAGATGCCGTGCTCCGAGACCAGCAGCGGCCGTCCCCAGCGGTAGCGCAGCAGCGCGCCCAGGAACCCCGCGTAGCCGGTGGAGATGGTGTGGAACACCTTCACCGGGATCAGGTTCTCGGCAATGCGCACCAGCATCCACAGCGGCTTGTGCATGATGCGCACGGTCCAGAAGTAGTCGGTGAACGACGGGTCGGTGCAGTAGCGCCGGTAGTAGTCCGTCATCATCTCCCAGGCGCGGTGGCTGTAGAGGAACTGCTCCTCGGCCAGCGGGCCGTCCTCACGCAGGTCGGCGATGGAGGCGCGGATCAGCTCGGCGGTCTCGCCGTGGTTGGCCGGGTCGCGCAGCGCGTCATGCAGCTTGCGCGAGCGATCGAAGGCCCGGGTATCGCCGCCGCTGGCCTGCACCAGCGGCGGCGCGGGAAAGTCGTACAGGTAGTGGCACTCCACGTGCACCACGTTGTCGGGCAGGGCGTAGACCGGCTTGCCGTAGTCTTCGCGGCGGCTGCCGATGAAGACGAGGGCGAAGCGGATGTCCGGAAAGGCCCGGATCATCTGGTTGACCCAGCTCGACACCCCGCCGCTCACATAGGGAAAGGTCCCTTCAAGCAGCAGTGCGACATCGGCGGATTCGGCACGCGGGAATTCGTCGGTCATGATGTCCAGTAGCGCAACAGCGGGCGCAGCAGCGGTAGCGGCGAGCGGCTGGAGAACTGCGCCAGCGCGGCCCGCGCGCCGGCATAGTCGCGGCGCAGGTAGCAGGCCTCGGCCAGCGGCGGCAGCAGGCGGTCGCGCGGGAAGCCCAGGGCCTCGGCCCGGCGCAGGTGCGACTCGGCCACGTCGGCCTCGCGGCGCGACAGCGCCAGCCGGCCGCGCATGTACCACAGCGCGGCGTTACCGGGCAGGATGTCCAGCGCGGCGCTGGCATAGCGCTCGACCTGCTCGGCGGTATAGCGGTAGACATCGCCCTGCACCAGGTTCTGGTAGATCAGCTCCCAGTACAGGTCGGCCAGGCGCTTGTTGATCTCGTAGCGGGCCTCCGGCGTGGTGGCCGCCTCCTCCAGCCGCGGCAGCTCGGCCAGGATCTTCTGCATCAGCACCTTCTCGGCGCTGTCGAGCATGCCGTAGGCCAGCAGGCGGATGTCGTCCACCGGATCGGCCAGCAGGTCGCGCAGCACCGGACTGGCGGTGCGGGTCGGCATGGTCTGCATGGCGACCAGCGCCGTCATGCGGCTCTGCACCGGCGCGCGCGTGTTGCCGAGCTGCGCCCGCAGCCGGGCGCCGCCGCCGTGCGTCACGCGCGAGATCAGGTGGGCCACGAAGACCGGCAGGCCGACCTCGGCAAGCGCGCTCTTCTGCTTCGGCTCGGGGAACATCTTGCCGATCAGCGCGCTGCCGAGCACCAGCAGGCAACCCGCCACCGGGATGACGAAGCACAGCGTCACCAGGTAGCCGTAGCTCCAGACGAACGGCACGCGGTAGCGGCGCGGCAGCAGGCGCCAGGCGGCCAGGCCGATCAGCAGGGCGGCCATGCCCTGCGTCATCATGCAGGACAGCAGCAGCGGCAGGCTGTTGCCCGCATGCAAGGCCATGGCCACCGCCGCGATCTGCGCCGCAACGCCGCTGAGCGTGAGCTTGAACATGCGCGCCTCAGCCGTCCAGGTGACAGCGTCCGATGAAGCGCGCGAGCGCCTCGCCCGGGTGCTCGCCGGTCACGTACAGCGTCTGCACGTTGACCTGCGCGGCCTCGAAATCGACGCCGAACTGCGCGCGCAGGCTGTCCTCGATGCGCACCAGGTAGGCCGACACCGCGCCCGCCCCCGACAGCGGCATCAGCGTGACGATGGCGCGGCACGCACTGCCGCGCATCTGCCAGACCACATCGAGCGCACGCCGGCTGCGCACCACGTGCTCGAACAGGGCATCGCTGGCCTCGTCGTTGCCGAAGGTCAGCGCCACCACGGAAGAGTCGATGCCGGTGTCGCGGTGCAGGCGCGCCAGGCGGCCGAGATCCAGCGCGAACTCGTACGGCGCATCCGGCACCAGATCGAGGATCTCCGAACTGACGGTCAGGTGGCGCACGCCGTCGGCGTAGTAGCCGAGCAGCACGAGCAGGAACTGCAGGTTCTCGTACGACAGCGACAGGAACGGCATCTGCTGCACCACCACCACGCCGATCAGCTCGTCGGCGCCCGACAGGATCGGTGCGCAGGCCACGTAGCGCGAGCCGTCCTCCTGGCGCAGCTCGGGCGCCTGCGGATGGCCGAGGGTATGGGTATCGATGCAGTGGCGGATCAGCGGATCGTCGGCGACAACCTCGAACGCGGCGCCGACGCGCGCCACCGGCTCCGGATCGACCCGGTTGCCGGTCACGCGCACCATGGCCGCGACTTCCAGCTGGCAGGCCTGCGCGGCCCACTGCAGGAACTGCGTCGCGCCGGGCAGCTGGGCCACGTCGGGCGCATCGTCGCCGCTGGCATGCTCGCGCGCGGCCAGCGCCAGGCTGCGCAGCTGCGTGAGCGTGTCGCGCAGCGTGGTCGGCTTGGCCAGCAGGTCGTTCTCCAGCCGCTCGTGCGACAGGCGCAGCAGGAAGTGGTTCTTGGTGAGCGCCGCCAGCCGGTCGTTCAGGTAGCCGTTGACGATGCGGGCCCGCGACAGCCGCGCGCCCCAGATATCGCCGTATTGGCCGCCCACCAGCATCATCATCAGGCCGCCCAGGAAATACATGCGGGGAAACGTGCCCTGGCCGTAGAACACCCACCAGGCACCGACCACCACCAGCGCCGCCACGGCACCCAGCAGGGTGCCGTAGCGCAGCGCCAGGATCAGCGGCACCAGCCAGATCCACGGGAAGCCGTAGCCGAGCAGCAGCGGATTGTTCGGCTCGAACAGCCAGACGATGCCGATGGCGACCATGGTGGCGCCGATCGTCTCCAGGATGGGCGTGCGCCGGGTGAGCGTCGGCGCGACCAGCCGCCCGTACCAGGTCGACGCGCCGATACCCTGCGCGTTGCGCCGCCGATCCTGCTGCCGCGCATCGGATGCGGCGGCCGCGGGCCTGGCCTTGGTGGAAGGATCGGCCTGCACGGTGTCCGCCCCCATCAGCTCCGGCCCAGCGGCGACAGCAGCTCGCGCAGCAGCTTCTGCGCCACGGCCGACACGGCGTCGCGGCTCCAGCCGGTGCGGCTGCCGGTGGCGCTCCAGATCACGTTGCCGCTGGGCACGTCGATCACCTGCAGGGTGATGCCCACGGCGGGCTCGCCGTCCACGCCCACCTTGTACCGCCATTCGGACACCGCGCCGGTCAGGGCATAGCGGGCCTTTTCGCCGCGCGCCCATTCGAGCGCGCGCGCCGTGGCCTCGCGCTCGGCCGGTTCGAACAGCGACTCGCTGTTCAGGCTGGGCGGATATTGCTTCAGGTTGCTGAAGCCGCGCGCCTTCAGCAGGCTCATCGCGATGCTCTCGGCGCGCAGGCCGGCCTGCGGCGTTTCGGTGTAGTTGGCGATCGGCAGCACGACCCACGCATCGGATGCCTTGCCCGCCGGGGCGCGTCCGCTGTCGACCACCGCGCAGGCCGACAGCGCGAGCGCCAGCCCGAAGCCGGCCGCGACCGCCAGCCAGCGCCGGCGGCCGGCCCGGATCGTGTCGAGAAAGGGTGTCATGGTTCTCTCCGTTGCTTCCTTCAAGTCGTTCTTGTCCTGTCCTGCTCAGTACAGCCACCGGTAGCGCAGGCCGATCTCGGTCATGGGCGACGTGCCGGCGCGCGTGATCGAGGCATGCCCGATATACAGCGCCAGGTGGTCGTTGCCCAGGACGCTGCCGGCCGCGCCCACCTGGAGCTGGACACCCCAGCCCTGGCGATTGTCGTGCAGCATGCCCGCATCCAGGAACGGCCGCCAGGCACGAGCATAGCGCTCCAGGTAGTCGGTGCCGAAACCGAACAGCAGCCCGTACTGCGCGAACGAGCGCGGCACGAACTGTTCGGCCGACATCGCCGCCCCGGCAGGCAGCAGCCGGCCGAGCGGCGCGCCCGGCGCCCCCGATGCGCTGTACCGCGCATACGTGCCGGTCAGCCGGATCGTATAGTCGGGATACTCCACCCGGAAGCGGTGGCCGATCTCGCCGTCGAACACCGTGCCGCTGCCGAGGAAGGAGCGGTCCTGGCCGTAGAAGCGGTCGCCCTCCACCCGGGCACGGACGTATTGTCGCTGCGTGAACCGCCAGTTGGCGCCGATCGTCGCGATGTCCTTGACGCCGCCCACGCGCAGCTGCGGCGTCTCGCTGGCCGGCTGATTGCGGCCCACCGCGAACTCCGTGACCACCGGCCCGGTCTGCCCCAGCTGGCCGTCCAGCCGGAACGTCGTGAAGGATGCCAGACCCTGGCGCCAGCCGACAGTGCCCTTCCACCGCGCATCCCGCGTCAGGTATTGCGAAATCCAGTCGACGCTGCGGTCCTGCGCCGGCACGCCGGTCAGCTGCTGAGCGTCGATGGAGCGCTGGTTGCGCTGGGTGGCACGCAGCAGCATGCTGTAGTGATCCGTCAGCCGGGTGCCGGCGGCCGCGCTGCTCTCGAAGTACGTCAGCGGCGCCTGCTTATACCAGGTCCCGCGCGGCTCCAGCGCCTGCGCGTTGGCCAGCAGCGTCTCTTCGACGCGCTGGTGCAGCTGCGGTTCGTCCGGCGCGGTGGTCAGGCCGCCGAAGGCCAGCCGCTGCGCCTCGCCCAGGCGATCCGTCATCGCGTTGGCGTCGATGCGGGCCGCCAGCGGGAGGCGGTCCGGGGTGTCGTCCAGCAAGCGGTTGAGGGTTGGCAGGTCGCGCTCGGCCAGGGCGATCGAGATCTCGGCGTAGGCCGGCCGCGCCGCGCCGCGAGCGTACTGCTGCAGCAGCCAGGCGCGCGCCAGGTCGTTCGCCTCCTGCGACAGGGCCCAGCCCAGCGCGGCCTCCTTGGCGATGGCGGACACCAGCTGGTCGCTGGCGCGGGCCGCATTGCGCGAGGCGGCAGGCGATTCGGGCGGCTCCGGCGGCAGCACATCGAGGTCGCCCAGCTCCGACCCGGCGATGGCCGCGCGGCCGCCCTCGCGCGCGGCGCGGGTTTCGCGGCGATCGTCGCGCAGCAGCTCGATCAGCAGGCGCTGGGCCAGGTCGCCCGACCCGAACGTCTGCGCCAGCGTGGCGCGGCGGGCACGCAGTTCGGCGCGCGCGCCGTCCTCCAGCGCAGCCGGCTGCACCTCGTCGGACGCGGCGGCCCGGCGTTCCCCCGGGGCCCCGGCGCCGGCCTCTTCCCCTCGCCACAGCAACCGCCAGGCCTCGCGGCGCAAGCGCCACGCCACATCGGCCTGTCCCGCCATCTCGCGCGCATCGGCGTAGGCCAGCAGCCAGAGCGGGTCGTTGCGCATCGACTTGCCCTGCCGGCCGAGAAAGCGCAGCGCCAGGCCGGGATCGGCCAGCCGCAGGCCGGCGGCGGCATAGGCGCCCCAGTAGACGGAGTCGTTTTCCGCCTCGCCCCGCCAGTGGGCCAGCGCGCGCTTGAGCTCCGCGATCTGGCCGGAATCGATCAGGCTCCACAGCAGCGCCGCCTTCACGTCGCTGCCGGCATCGGGCAGCGAAACCGCGCAGCGCAAATCACGCATGGCGGCGTCCCACTGGCCGCGCTGGCGGTAGTACTCGGCGCGGGCGGCCAGCACGCCGGCGGAGCGCTCGGCCGCGGCGCGCTGCGCCGGCGTGAGCGAGGCAAGCAGCCCTTCGACGCGGTGGAAGGCCCCCGCCCGCGTGTAGTAATAGAGCGCCCGCTGCAGGTGAATCGGACCGCCGTCCTTGCGATAGGCCAGCTCGGCCAGCCGGCCGGCATCGATCGGGCTGGCATCGTAGAACTCGACCATCGTCGACAGGTCGTCGACCACCGCGCCCCCGCCGATCAGCAACTGGCGGTAGGCCTCGCGCATCAGGTCGTCACGCTGGTTCAGGCGGGCAAGCTGGGCGAAGGTGCGCCAGTAGAGGTCGTCGGTCGGCGAGGCGATGTGCTCGGCCGTCTGCATGGCCGCCAGCGCCAGCTCGAACTGGTCGCGCACGTACAGCATGTTGGCGAGCTTGAGCGCGTATCCGGCGTGGGGGCCGAATTCCCGCTGCAGGCGCTGGTAGCCGGCATAGGCCAGGTCGTCCTTGCCGGCCCGCTCGGCCAGTTGGGCGTAGCGCTCCAGCACGGCCTGCCGGTTCGGGCCGCGCGCGACGCTGTCCAGGTAGGCCAGCCCTTCGGCCGGCTCGCCCAGGCGCTCGTAGGCCGCGACGATCTGGTCCAGCAGCTTCATGTCGGCCGGCTGGCTGCCGGCCTTGTGGCGCAGCGCCGCCAGGTAGGCGTGGTCTTCATTGAGCGCGGGCGCCAGGCGCAGCACGTTGCGCCAGGCCACGTCGTCGCCGGTGGCCTGGGCGTAGGCCAGCCAGTGCTGCAGCGCAACCATCGGCTGGTGGTTCCATTCGGCCACCTGGGCGGCGCGCTCGGTCCAGAGCTTCAGGTCGGGGCGCTGGCGCACGGCGGCCTCGGCCACGCGCATGGCATCGTTCAGGTTGCCGCTGCCGAGAAACACGCGGAAAGCCAGGTCGTAGTCTTCCGCATTGAACGGCGCAATGCCGTGCGCGGCGGCCTGGGCGCCCGCGGGCGGCGCGGCGGGCGCGCTGGCCGCATCGGCCACGCGGCGGATGCGCGCGGCGCCGCGCGGGCGGCGCGCCATGCCCTCGACCCCATCCAGGAACACCGCCTCGGACGGCGACGGCAGGGGCTGCGGCCGCCCGCCGAACACCCAGTCGTGCCGCGCCGCACCCTCCGCCAGCGCGATGGCCGCGTCCGGCGCCGCCTGCCAGGACAGGTGCAGCAGCCGGCGCGCGTAGTAGTCGGCCAGATCGGCACGATTGCACGCCATCGCCAGCCGCGTCAGGAAGCGCAGGGTCTCCTGATCGTCGATCAGCGGGCCGGCGCGCTGCTGCGCCTCGCGCATGGCTTCGTCCAGCAGACCGCCGGCCTGCAACGCCTTGAGGCCGCCCATGAAATACCGGCGCCGCTCCTCGAGCGACGAAGCCGCCGCCTGTGCCGCGAAATTCGCCGCCGCGGCGGCGCGATAGTCCCCCACGCCCAGCGCGATCTCGGCGGAGCGGGACTGCCACTGCGCGGCGCGCGACGGGTCCTGCTTGGACAGCCGCTGGTAGAACCGGGCTGCAATCGCGCCGGCATCCAGCCCGCGCGCCTGGCCGGCCAGGACTTCCATCTCGGACGCGGTCCAGCGGTAGTCGAGCGCCTGGCCGAGCAAACCACGCAGCTCGTCCAGATAGGCCTTGCGGCGCGCATCGCCCGGCTGCAGCGCATAGGCACGCTGCTCGCGGATGGCGATGTCGAGCAGCAGGGCTTCGCGGCCGATGGCCTTGTCGTGCAGCGTGCGCATGCGGGCCAGCATCACCTCGGCCTCGTCGAGGCGGCCGGTGCGCACGTACTGGGCCGCCAGCACGGCCAGGAACTCGCCGTCGTTCGGACGCACGCGCAGCCAGGCTTCCAGGTAGGCCATCGACAGGGCATCCACCTTGCCGCCTTCCAGCAGCCGCGTCTCGAGGCGCTCGCGCGGAAACATCATGGCAAGCGCCAGCGCGACGAACCCGCCGAGCGTGCCGATCAGCCAGGGCGGCAGCAGCCGTTCGCGCGGCGCCAGATCAGCAGACCACATCGACACGCTGGTAAGTCACGCTCTGCGCGGCGACGCCGGACAGCTCCACGCGCACCGTGTTGTCCTGCGCATGGGCCGCGCGGGCCGGCCGGCCGTCGACCTGGATGCTGCACGCGCCGGCATTGGCGAGCCGCACGAACGGCTTGTAGTAGCCGCCCGCGTCGAAGGACATGCCGTTGCCGCGCCGCTCCAGCCGCTGCACGAAGGCCGCGGCTTCGGCCAGATAGGCCGGCTGGGCGGCCTGCGCATCGGTCGACACGGCAAAGCGTGCCGCGCCGCCATCAAGATGGATGTAGATTCCGCCGGCCGCCTTGCCATAGCCCGCGACGCCGTGCGCATCGGCCAGGCGGGGCGTGCCCGGCGCCATCCAGCGCAGCTCGCGCAGATCGCCGTTGCCGCGCACGACCCAGGCATCGCCGTCGCGGGCGATGGCCATGTCGCGGAAGTCGAGCACCTTGGCCACGTAGTCGGTCGCATAGATGGGCAGCACCGGCTGCGCGAGCGCGTAGTCGTAGACCTTCTTCAATGCCTTGAGCGACGCAAGCTTGGTGCCCGAGTACATGTGGTAGTAGAGGTTGATCGGCTTGAAGCGATAGGGCGTATCGGTCATCTGCAGCGTTTCGATCAGGCGATCGAAGCCATAGTACGGACCGGTCCAGTCATTGGTATAGACGTTCTCGTTCTGGTTGGGGGCGAAGACCTGGTAGGCGCCGGGCCCCTTGTCGATGCCCAGCGATGCGATCTCGGTCCACGACGGCGAACTGCGGGTGATGGTGGTATCGCCGCCGTTGATGTTGCCCACCCCGGCGTCCCATGCCATGCGCACCGCGAGCTCCGGCGGCCGGCAGTCGCCCGACCATTGCACGATCCGGACCCGCTTGTCCGGCGGCGCCAGCCTCGCGTTGATGTAGCGGATGGAGCCGCCGATCTCCCGCTCCAGGCTGAATTTGTAGCCCGGAATGGTCAGCGCGAAGGCGGAATCGCCCCCCCCGGCCTGGGCGGGCGCGCCCGGCACCGTGCGGCCCCACTTGAAGGGGTGCGAATAGGTGTGCGTGCCGAGCTCGACATAGGGCAGCGCGAACATCTTCCGGGCAATCGCCTCCAGGCGCGGCGTGAGCTTGGGATACAGGCCGCTCGGCCCCACCTCGCCCTCGATGACCGACAGCGTGGTCGGAATGCCGTAGCGCTCCCAGACCTCCTGCATCAGCACTTCGCCGGAATATTCGGGGCCGGGAAATTCAGCGCGCGAGGCGAAGCCGTCGCCGTCCACATGGACCAGCATCAGGCGCCGGCCGTTCTCGCTCGTCACATCCGGGATCGGCATGTCCGGCAGCGCCAGCGCCCGGCGCAGGAACGCCAGCGGCTGGATCACCCAGCGCGACTGCTCGATCGTGCCCAGCGAAAACACCGCGTACGGGTTGAGCACGTAGCCGCCCCACGGTGTGATGGCGGCGGCATCGAACTCGAAATCGCCCGACTTCAGGCGCAGCAGCGACTGCCCGTCCGCGCCCACCCGGATCGGCTGCGCGGCACGCCGGTCGGGCCGGGGCGCCATTTCGAAGCCGACGATCCGGTCCTGCGACACCACCGACAGCGGCCCGGTGGCATGGCCGCGCACCAGCTGCAGCCCGAGCATGTCGGTCAAGCTGCCGTCCGCCGGCAGGCCGAGCTCGTTCATGAAGGCAATGCGCACGCCGTCGTGAATGCGCTGCCGCACCCACGACGACAGCGCCGCCACCTGCCTGACCGGACCGGAGTTGATCCACACCACCACGCCGGCATAGCGGTCGGGCGGCACCTCGGCCGGCAGCGGCTGGCCGAGGTCGGCGTACTCGACGTCGTAGCCGAGGAAGTTGAGCGGCATGGCGAGAAAGCGCACGCCTTCGCTGGTGTCGATATCGGTGTTCGGGGCGCGGTCCTGCAGGATCAGCACCTTGCGCGGCAGCACCTCGATGCGCCCGACCCCGATCGTCGACAGCGCCGGATCGGTCACATAGGGAATCAGCCCCTGCGCCTCGATGCGCCTGGCGGTCTCGCGCGCGCAGGCGCGATCGGCGGGCGGACAGTAGTCGATGGCGATGACGGGCAGGCGGTATTCGTCGCGGATCCTGCGCGCCTGGCCCATCAGCCACGCGCGGTCGGCATCGTTGACTTCGCGGTACTGCTTGCTGCCCTGGTCCCAGCTGCGGTACAGCGACTCGAACGCCACCGCGTAGACCAGGTCATGCACCTGCGGCAGGATCTCGAAGCCGCGGTTGAAGATCAGCTTCGCCTCCGGATAGCGTGCCTTGATGGCCCGGATCACCCGGATCATGCCGGCCTCCTGCGCTGCCCGCGCGGCGGCGTCCTTGGCGACGAGCTGGTATGAATCGAGGGTATCGAGGAAGAAGCCGCGATAGCCCTTGTCCCACAGCGGCGCGATGACGTGGTCGACGTAGAAGTCGGGCCACTGCGGCTGGGACTGGTCGATCACGCGCGAGGCCCACGCCGCGTTGCTGCCGGCCAGCCAGGCCTTGGGCAGCGCCTGATACCAGCGGCGCCCGGGCGCGACCTCGCCTACGCTCACGTAGGCGAACCATTGCGTCGCGGGCGTCCTGGCGCGTGACGGATCGAAGCCGTGGTCGGGCTCGACCACGACCGCATCGAAGGCGCGTAGCTGCGCCACGGGGGGCTTGTCGCCGTAAAACCAGGCAATGTTCGGCGCCTCTGCGGTGGCGGCTTGCGCGGGCAGAGCACCCTCGCCAGTCGCCGCATCCGGCGCCTGTTGGGCCGGCGCCCCGCAAGGCATGGCAACGACCACGGCCGCGCACAGCGCTGCCAGCCATTCCGACACCCTTGCCGTTTTTCCCCGTTCCCCCGCGGCGCGCCGCTGTCGGCGGCTTGTTAACCACATGGAAAGCAACTCCTATGCAACTGAATGCATGCATTAGGCCGGTCTGCGCCAGCGTTTCCGTGGACGCGCTGACCGCGCGCCCTTGGAACGTCCGCCCTTCTCCGATCATGGCTGGGGCACCCGGCCCCGCACGATCCGGGACGGTACGGTCCGGATAGAGTCAAGTCAGCCCCCACGCGACACGACAGACGTGCACCAGATGAGAGCAGCCCCGAGTATCGCCGATGCCGCACCGATGCGGCAAACCCCATTTCGGTTGCTTGGCCCCCACCACGGGGGCATAGACCATTTTTGACGTTTGATCGTGCGCGCGGCGGTTTGACAAAGCGATCGAGGCTCCACCATGATGGACCGGCGCCCGCCCGCGGGCAGTCGCCACCACCCGGCTTGCCGGCCCTGACGGAAACGCTATGTACGTGCTCGTTCTGGTCACGCTGATCCTGGTCAGCGCCTTCTTCTCCGCCGCGGAAATCGCCCTGACCGCCTCGCGCCGCACCCGCCTGCAGACGCTTGCCGACGACGGCGACAGCCGCGCCCCGCGAATCCTGCAGCTCAAGGACACGCCGGGCAACTTCTTCACGGTCGTGCAGATCGGCGTGAACGCGGTCGCCATTCTGGCCGGCATCATCGGCGAGCGCCAGATCTCGGACACGCTGGCCGGGTGGTTGGCCGACTGGCTGCCGCAGGCGCGCGCCGACCGCGTCGCCAACCTGGCCGGCTTCGTCATCGTGACGGGGCTGTTCATCCTGTTTGCCGACCTGCTGCCCAAGCGCCTGGCGGTGCTCTACCCGGAGCGCTTCGCGCTGGCCATCATCGGGCCGATGCAGGGCTGCCTGCGGGTGCTGCGCCCGGTGGTCTGGGTGTTCAACGGGGCGGCCGACCTGATCCTGAAGCTGCTGGGCGTGCCGACGCAGCGTGTCGAGCAGATCACCACCGAGGACATCGCCGCCATGGTGGGCGCCGGCGCCGAGGCCGGCGTGCTGCGCAAGTATGAGCTGGCGGTGATCGAGAACGTGTTCGAGCTGGAGTCGCGCACCGTCACCTCCGTGATGACCGTGCGCGACGACATCGTCTACTTCACCCTCGATGAGCCGCTGGAATCGATCAAGCGCAAGATCGTCGGCCAACCGCACGCCGAATACCTCGTCTGCCGCGACGACATCGACTCCGTGCTCGGCTTCATCGCCTCCAAGGACATCCTGCAGCAGATCCTGTCGGAGGAGTCTTCCGCCGTGATCCGCAATGTCGGCAAGCACTACAACAAGAATCTGCTGGTGCTGCCCGACACGCTCAACCTGTCGCAGGCGCTCGCGCGCTTTCGCGAGATGCACGAGCGCTTCGGCGCGGTGGTCAACGAATACGGGCTGGTGGTGGGCGTGGCGACGCTCGACGACATCGTCGGCGCGGTGATGGGCGACATCCTGTACCTGGGCGAGGACGAACAGATCGTGCGCCGCGACGACGGCTCCTGCCTGGTCGACGGCATCACCCCGATCGCAGACGTCAAGCGCGCCTTCGACCTGGACGACCTGCCCGGCGAGCACTACGTGGAAACCATCGCCGGACTGGTCATCTACGCGCTCAAGCGCATCCCCAAGAAGAGCGAGAGCGTCGACATCGGCCCGCTGCACATCGAAGTGCTCGACATCGACAGCCACCGCATCGATCAGTTGCTGGTGTCGCGGCGCACCGACGGGCCCGCCGCATCGACACCCGCCACGCCGGCCGCATCCTGAGCGGCGAACACCGCCTTGGCGGCGCTCATGCCGTTGAGCGCCGCGGGGAAGCCGGCATGGAGCGCCATCTGCAGGATGGCCTCGGTGATCTCCTCGCGGGTCAGCCCCACGTTCAGTCCGGCCTCGATATGCACCCCCAGCTGCGGGGCGGCGTTGCCCAGCGCGCTCAGCGCGGCGATGGTGGCGACCTCACGCTCGCGCAGCAGGAAGGCGAGCCACGTCATGTCCGTGGCGCGGAACACGCGGTGGCCGTGGGCGCTCGACGCCGTCCAGCAGGCCGATGCGCTCGTAATAGCGCAGCGTATGCGTCGACAGCCCGGTGGCCCCGGCGGCCTGGCGAATGGAATGGTCAGGAAAGGGTCATGGCCGGAGCATAGAAGTTGGAGCGCGCTCCAAGTCAAGCCACGTTACCGCGCCGGCGGCCGGCCCCAAAAACAAGGCGCCGGCCCCTCGCAAGGGCCGGCGCCTCGGATGTGCCCGGAAGCGGGGGCGATCCGCCGATCAGTTCCCCGCGCCGTAGGCGCTCTTGTCCTGCTGCTTCGGGCGATGGTCGTGGTGCTTCTTTTTCTTCTTGTGTGCCTTCTTCTCGTGCGGGGCCGGCGCCGGGGCAGCCGGTTCGGGCACGGCGGCGGGCGCTGCCGGGGCCGGCGCGGCCGGCATGGCAGGCGCGGTTGCCTGCGCGAAGGCGCCGGCGGCAAAGACGGTCGAGACGAGTGCAACCAGGAGTTTCTTCATCGTATTGTCCTTGTCAGAAAGTCACATGCGGCGCGCCGATTGCCGGGCGTGACCCACCGCGCCCATGCACCGCAACGATTCAACGCCCGGCGCCACCCGCGGGATGGCCGGACGCCACCGGAGTGTGGTGCAGACCGCCCCCGTTGTCCATCAGGAATGGCCGGCGGGCATGGCCGGTTTCATTGGGGCCATGCAACGGCCGCCCGCCGTGGCGGTCCGTGTTACGCCCGCTTACACCGTGGGCGAATCCCTTACAAACGGCGGTCCACGCGTTCACGATGCCGGGCGTTTTTGCAGACATGGATCGCAAATGGGACGAGATCCATGTATCTGGAGTCCCACTCATATCCGTTAAGGAGTCTCGCATGAAAGTCGCTCAATCCCTGGCCGCCCTGATCGTTGCTGGCGCCTTCGCAGCCCCCGTGTTCGCCGCTGGCACCGCCTCCGCGCCGGCCGCTGCCGCCCCCGCTTCGGCGCCGGCCGCAGCGACCATGACGGAAGCCGCTTCGGCACCGAAGGCCGAAGCCAAGCACGCGAAGAAGCATCACCACCACAAGAAGGCCGCGAAGGCCGCAGCGACGTCGGACACCAAGGCCGACGCCGCCTCGGCGCCGAAGGCCGCCGAGCCCGCCAAGCAATAAGGCGGCGCGCGCGAGGGAAAACGCCGGGAAGCCCCCGGCGTTTTTCTTTGGGAGCCAATCCAAACCTGACGAACCAGAACCCGGGGCTTGGCCTCGTGTGGGTGTGCCGGGTTTTCTGCGGTGTTGCGATGCGTCGAGTGCTGCGGCTGCGTGCCACGGATCGCTTCCGGGTAGATCGCCCCTTATCGTGCACCGGCCTCTCCATCGTTGCGGCTACATGCAACGCGTAGTCGGCCTATGCGGCCTCCCAGTCGGTGATGTTCTCGCACCCCGGCGGCAGCGGCACGGCGCGGAACGCCTCGCGAGCCGGGCGGGTCAGCTCACGCAACCGCTCGGCCGGGGCACCCTCCAGCCGCAATCGGTGCAACTCCTTGTACAGATCGTGATAGCGCTCCTTCAACGCAAAGCTCTCTCGCGTGTGGAACTGGATCTCCCACAGATGCCCCTCGGGACTGCGCAGCGTCACGTTGACCGCGCTGAAGGGCTCGGGCGCCTTGGTGAAGTGGTTGGTCAGCTTCGTGCGCACGTGCCCCTGCGCGTCCAGGGCCGCCTGGATGCGCCGACTGCCCTCGGCGAACCGGTCCGGCGGCAGCACCACGCTGTAGCGCAAGGCATCGTTGATGCTGGGCAAGACCTGCCGCAGCGCCATGCGCTTGCGCGCCACGCGCTGCCGGATCTTCTCGATCAGCGAGTCCTCGGACTTCAGCCTCAGCCGCTCCCCAGCCAGGGCCGCTCCGGCATCCTGCACCACCTTGCGCAGCATCGGGGTGATCCGGCGATCCATCTGACGGGCCCGCTCGCCCAGCTGCCGCGCGGCTTGCGCAATCTCTAAGGGCGGCACCTCGGCCAGTTGTGCCGTTGGCGGCGGGGGCGGCGCGAGCAATGCCGCCTGCTGCAACGACTGCACCGCGTCCTGCATGACGCCGGCCGCCATGGTCGGCATGCGCTGCAGCACCGACTTCGCCTGCTCCGGATCGAAACGTCCGTCATGCATCGCCCGCGCGGTTTCCTTGCCATGCGGCACATTGCGGACACGGTCGGCATGCGCGCGTTCGGTACGCTCGCAGGCTTCTACCACCTTGGCAAACAACTGCGTTCCGGTGTCGGACTTCAACGCATCGGTGCCGACCTTGATCGCCAGGGTCAGCAGGTTGCGCATCGTCAGCTCCGGCTCGCCCTCGATCCACCCGGGCTGCCCGTTGGGGAACTGCTCATGCGACAGACGGCACACCGGATAGTTGTCCAGGATGGCATGGATGCGGGCGGCGGTGTCGGTCGCGCGCTCGTAGGCCGCGGCCAACTGCGGAAAGTGCTCGGCCAATGCCGCCGGCATAGCGGACGGTGCGGACAGCGCGGGCTGTTGCAACTGACGGATCTGCTCATGCAGCAGCACCGCCGCCTCGCGCGCCTCGGGCAGGTGGGCTCGCCCGATGGCCTCCTCGGCCTGCACTCCAAGCTGGCGCAGCGCCTGCGGATCGAACGCCCCGGCCTCGAACCACGCGCGCAAGCCGGTACGCAACGAACGGTCGATGCCGTCGTAGGTGCCGAACATCATGGCGCGCGCCATCGCTTCGCGCACCTCGTGGGGTTGCGACAGGAAGCGTGCCGCCAGGTTGCTGGCGCTGCCCATGAGCTGGCGCCCGCGCTGCTCGGCGAGAATCTCCGCCGCGCGCCCGGCCAGGTAGCGTCCGCTGCCGGCATCGAAGGCCGGCGTGGCCGTCTTTGGCGGCTTGAACGACACTGGGCGCCCGCGCCGCGCATCACGTTCGCGCATCACGCGACCGATCAGCGCGGCCAGCTTCGGATAGCCCGCGTAGATGAATGCATCGTCGCCGTCGGTATCCATATTGCGCTTGCGCAACTCGGCAATGGGCAGCGCCCCCAGCCGCCCCGGCAGCACGGTCTCCTTGACCCGCAGGCTGCCGGTCACAAGCATCCGCGACGGCACGGCGGCGCGGTCGCGCCCGGCCTTCCAGCGTGACAAGGTTTTCAGGTCCTCCTTGGAGCACACCAGGTCCAGGCCCTCGTGCGCAGGCGACCAATACTGCGGCGGCGGGACGATGAGCATCCCCTTGCTGTGCAGCATCTCGGCGCCGTCGACATGGTCTTCATTGTCATCGTTGAAGCCGGTATAGCTGTACTGGATGGCAAAGCTCTCTGATAGGAACGCCGCCGTCGCATCGCCGCGAGCCGCGGTGGCCACCCGGTCTTCAGGCACCGGCAGCAGGTTCTCCTTGTCGTACGGGGGCTTGCCGATCAGCAGCGCGCCGCCTTCGCGGTCAAAGACGATACTGCATTCGCGTGGCAGGTGGACCTTGTCGTCGGCCGAGGGCACGGCGCGTACCTTCTGGCCCTCGTAGCCGCCGCTCACCGTCAGGTTGTAGAGCGTAAGCGCGTTCACCGTCGGCGCCCCGCCGCCGGCCGGCGCGCGTTGCTGCGCCAGTCCTTGCAGCCGGCGCTGCATGACCCGGTGCGCCTCCTCGAGCGCCTCCGCGTCGCGCGGGAAATGCTGCAGCGCCTGCGGCGCCAGTCGCTTGGGCTCGTCGTCGGCGGCCACCAGCGCGCGCTGCGCGTTGCTGGCCAGGCCTTCCCGCACGGCTTGCCAGGCAAGCACGTGCTCCCGGAAGACCGGGATGCGCATGGCCACCTCGAACTTAAGGAAGCCGCAGCCGTCGTTGGGGCACAGCTGGATGCGTTGGCCGTCGGGCCCGGACAGCTTGAAGGGATGCTGCTCGCCCGGCACGTCGTCGAAGAAGCCCATGCGCAGCGTCCCCTCGACCGCGTGGTCGCCCGGCACCGTCTCCAGCAACGCCCGCTGCATCCGCGACCAGTCCTCGCGTTGCGGCGCGAGCTTGGTGGTCAGGTCCATCAGGGCGCTGCCCGGCGCGCTGTCGGCGTAGCGGATCGCCGGCAGCATCGAAGCGGCCGCGGCACTGCCGGCCAGGATATCGGACGGCCTGCGCTGGCCGCCTCGACTCAGGCGGCTGCCGCCGAACATGTCGAACCGCCATGGCTCGCCTTGATAGTTGAAGGTCCGCGCGAGCATGAACGCCGACAGCTCGCCGGGCAGCTTGACCTCCACCAGCGGCTGTCCCGTCAGGCGGGCATACAGCGAGTACGGCTTGTGCGCCTCGGTGTCGTTGGTCTTCAGTTCGCGGCCCTGCATGTCCACCACCACGTGCCGGGTGGCGCCCCCGGCCGCCGCTACGAGTTGCCCAGGCTCCGTGCGCATGGCATGGTGTTGGGCAGCGAGGTCGAAGCGGTGGGACGGGTGGAGCTGCGTGATCTGATCGGCCTGCTTGAATAGGCGCAGGTCCAGCGCGGTCAGTACGTCGTCGCCCGCTTCGATCTGCGCGATGAGGTTCCAGCTCATTGCGCCCAGATCCGACTCGATCGCCTCGCGCGTGCGCTCGAGCGTCTTCTCGACCCAGGCTGAGAGCTGCTCCCGGCGCTCGCGCACCGCCTTGCGCGCACCTTCGATGTGGCGCGGCTTCCACCGCCGGCTCACCACCGCGTACGCCTTGAGCACCTGATAGAACGTCAGCGCCGGCCTGCGCGTGTCATACCGCTCGTCATGCACGCCGGCATCCGCCCCGGTCCGCTGCGCCTGCAGGAAGCCATCGACCTTGCGCGCGGCAATCGGCTGCATCGCATCGAACACCCCCAGTGCCTGCCGCCGATGTGCGGCCAGCTCGCTGCTGCGCGCCAGCGGCAGCAGGCCCAGGCACAGGGTACCGATCGCCTCAAGGTTCTCGTCGCGCAGGCCGGTCTGGCGACATAGGCTCTCGATCTGGCTCAGGGCGGCGCGGGCCAGTGGCCGCATCTGCGCCTGCAACTGCAGCGATGCCATCGCCTTGAAGAGGATGCCAATACTTCTGGCCGAGGCTGTCTCGAAACGCTCCCGATGCAGGTCGAGGTGGGCGGCCAGCCCCCCGAGCTTTGCGCTCGCCAACGCTTGGACCTCGACCTCGTCGGGGGCCGAGAGGAACAGGCGCGCCGATGCGTTGGCGACCTGGGCCAGGCCGCTCATATCGAATTGCCGCCATGGGTGGCCGGCTTCGCCCGGCAAGGCCATCAGCAGCACGGTGGCCCGGCGGCAGGCGGGCGCCTCCGGCCACTTGCTCAGCGCGTTCAGCACACTGGCCATGGCCCGCGTGTCCATGCCGTGCCGCAGGGCGGCATCGTCTGCCACGCGCGCGGACAGGACCGCGGCTGTATCCCGACACTCGACCCGCTCCGGCCACTTGCTCAATGCGTTCAGCGCGTTGGCTATCTGTTGCGCGTTCATGACGTGCCGCAGGGCGGCCTCGTTCGCCACGCGCTCGGCCAGGGACAGCACCGCATCCCGGCACTCGATACGCTCCGGCCATTTGCTCTGCGCGTTCAGCGCGTTGGCCACCTGTTGCGCGCTCATGGCGTATCGCAGGCCGGCATCGCCCGTCACGCGCACGGACAGGGCCACAGCGGCACTCCGGCACGCGACCCGCTCTGGCCACTTGCTCAGCGCGTTGAGCGTCATGGCGACAGCCTGGGCATCCATGCCGTACCGCAGGGCGGCCTCGTTCGCCACGCGCGCGGACAGGGGCAGCGCCGCATCCCGGCACTCGACACGCTCCGGCCACTTGCTCAGCGCGTTCAGCGCATTGGCTACCTGTTGCGCGCTCATGTTGTGTCGCAGGCCGGCATCGCTCGTCACGCGCGCGGCCAGGGCCACTGCGGCACCCCGGCACTCGGCCCGCTCTGGCCACTTGCTCAGCGCGTTGAGCGCATTGGCCACGGCCTGCGCGTCCATGTCGTGTCGCAGAACGGCATCGTTCGCCACGCGCACAGACAGGGGCAGGACGGCATCCCGGCACTCGACCCGCTCCGGCCACTTGCTCAGTGCGTTGAGCGCATTGGCCACGGCCTGCGCGTCCATGTCGTGTCGCAGGACGGCATCGTCCGCCACGCGCACAGACAGGGGCAGAACGGCATCCCGGCACTCGACCCGCTCCGGCCACTTGCTCAGTGCGTTCAGCACATTGGCCACCTGTTGGGCGTTCATGCTGTGCGGCAGGCCGACCTCGCTCGCCACGCGCACAGCCAGGGACACAGCGGCATCCCGACACTTGCCATGCTCCGGCCACTTGCTCAGCCCGTTGAGCGCCATGGCCACGGCCCGCGCGTCCATGCCGTGCCGCAGGGCGGTGTCGTCCGCCATGCGCACGGCCAGGGCTGCACCGGCATCCCGGCACTCGATACACTCCGGCCATTTGCTCAGCGCGTTGAGCGCGCTGGTTACCTGTTGGGCGTTCATGTCGTGCCGCAGGCCGACCTCGCTCGCCACGCGCGCAGCCAGGGATACAGCGGCGTCCCGGCACTCGATACGCTGCGGCCACTTGCTCAGCGCATTGAGCGCGTTGGCCACCTGTTGCGCGCTCATGGCCTGTCGCAAGCCGACCTCGCTCGCCACGCGCGCGGACAGGGATACGGCGGCATCCCGGCACTCGATCCGCCCCGGCCACTTGCTCAGCGCATTCAGCGCGTTGGCCACAGCCTGCGCATCCATGCCACGCTGCAGGCCGACCTCGCTCACCGTGCGCGCTGCCAACGACACGGCGGCATTCCCACACTCGGCCCGCTCCGGCCACTTGCTCAGCGCATTGAGCGCATTGGCCACCTGTTGCGCGCTCATGGCCTGTCGCAGGCCGGCCTCGCTCGCCACGCGCACGGCCAGGGACACAGCGGCATCCCCGCACTCGGCCCGCTCCGGCCACTTGCTCAGCCCGTTGAGCGCGTTGCCCACGGCCTGCGCGTCCATGCTGTGCCGCAGGCCGGCATCGCCCATCACACGCACAGCCAGGGACACAGCGGCATCCGCGCACTCGACCTGCCCCGGCCACTTGCTCAATGCACCGAGCACGTTGGCCACGGCCTGCGCGATCATGCCGCGCCGCAGACTGGCCTCACCCGACACGCGTGCGGCCAAGGACACGGCGGCATCCCGGCACCCCGCCTGCTCCGGCCACTTGCTCAGGGCATTCAGCGCATTCGCCACGGCCTGCGCGTCCATGTCGTGTCGCAACGCGGCCTCGCCCGCCACGCGCGTGGCCAGGGACACGGCAGCGTTCCGGCAGCC
The DNA here is from genome assembly GCF_018243235.1 of Ralstonia nicotianae. Taxonomy (NCBI): domain Bacteria; kingdom Pseudomonadati; phylum Pseudomonadota; class Betaproteobacteria; order Burkholderiales; family Burkholderiaceae; genus Ralstonia; species Ralstonia nicotianae. Next base: position 1,182,085 of record NZ_CP046674.1, on the reverse strand, counting down.
CGCCTGCTCCGGCCACTTGCTCAGCGCATTGAGCACGTTGCCCACGGCCTGCGCGGTCATGGCGTGCCGCAGGTCGGCCTCGTCCGCCACGCGTGCGGCCAGGGACAACACTGCATCCAGGCACTCGACCCGCTCCGGCCATTTGCTCAACGCACCGAGGGCGTTCGTCACGGCCTGCGCGCTCATGCTGCGCCGCAGGCCGGCATCGCCCGCCACGCGCACGGCCAGGGACACCGCGGCATCCCCGCACGCCGCCCACTCCGGCCACTTGCTCAGCCCATTGAGCGCGTTGGCCACAGCCTGCGCGTCCATGTCGCGTCGCAGGGCGGCCTCATCCGCCGCGCGCATGGCCAGAGACACCGCAGCGTTGCGGCAGCCCGCCTGCTCCGGCCACTTGCTCAGCGCATTGAGCGCATTGGCCACAGCCTGCGCGCCCATGTCGTGTCGCAGTGCGGCGTCGTTCGCCACGCGCGCGGCCAGCGCCACAGCGGCCGCCCGGCACTCGCCCCGCTCCGGCCACTTGCTCAACGCATTGAGCGCGTTGGCCACTTGCCGCGAATTCATATCGCGCCGCAGGCCGGCGTCGTCCGCCACGCGCGCAGCCAGGGGCAGTACCGCATCCCGGCAGCCTGCCTGCTTCGGCCACTTGCTCAGCCCATTGAGCGCGTTGGCCACGGCCCGCACGTCCATGCTGCGTCGCAGAGCGGTTTCGTCCGCCACGCGCGCGGCCAAGGACACAACGGCGTCCTGGCACTCGACCCGCTCCGGCCACCTGCCCAGCGCATTGAGCGCGTTGCCTACGGCCCGTGCGTCCATGGCGTACCGCAGGGCACGCTCGCCCGCCACGCGAGTGGCCAGGGACACCGCAGCGTCCTCGCACTCGCCCTGCTCCGGCCACTTGCTCAGCGCACTGAGCACGTTGGCCACGGCCTGCGCATCCATATCGCGCCGCAGGCCGGCCTCGCCCGCCACGCGCGCAGCCAGGGGCGCCGCCGCATCCCGGCACTCGGTCCGCTCCGGCCACTTGCTCAGCGCATTGAGCGCGCTGGCCACTTCCTGAGATTTCATGCCGTGCCGCAAAGCGGGCTCGCCCGCCACGCGCTCAGCCAGGGATAGGGCTGCGTTGCGGCAGCCCGCCTGCTCCGGCCACTTGCCCAGCGCATTGAGCGCGACGGCCACGGCCTGCGCATCCATGCCGTGCCGCAGGTCGGCATCATCCGCCACGCGCACAGCCAAGGACAACGCTGCATCCCGGCACTCGACCCAGCCCGGCCACTTGCTCAGCGCATTGAGCACGGTGGCCACGGCCCGCGCATCCATGCTGTGCCGCAGGAGAGCCTCGCTCGTCACGCGCGCGGACAGGGACAGGACGGCATTCCGGCACTCGGCCCGCTCCGGCCACTTGCTCAGCGCATTGAGCGCGTTGGCCACTTGTTGCGCATTCATGCCGTGCAACAAGGCGGTATCGCCCACCACGCGCGCGGCCAGGGACACAGCGGTGTCCCGGCAGCCGGGCTGCTCCGGCCACTTGCTCAGCCCATTGAGTGCGTTGGCTACCTGTTGCGCGCTCATGGCGTACCGCAGGGTGGCCTCGCCCGCCACGCGCACAGCCAGGGACAGGACGGCGCTCCGGCACTCGACCCGCTCCGGCCACTTGCTCAGCGCACTCAGCGCGGTGGCCACGGCCTGCGCATCCATGTCGCGCCGCAGGCCGGCCTCGCCCGCCATGCGCGCGGCCAGGGACACCGCGGCGTCCCGGCACTCGACCCGCTCCGGCCATTTGCTCAGCGCGCTCAGCGCATTGGCCACAGCCTGCGCGCTCATGGCGTGCCGCAGGCCCGCATCATCCGTCACGCGCGCGGCCAGGGACACCGCGGCATCCCGGCATTCGGCCCACTCCGGCCACTTGCTCAGCGCACTCAGCGCGGTGGCCACGGCCTGCGCATCCATGTCGTGCCGCAGGCCGGCCTCGCCCGCCACGCACGCGGCCAAGGACACAGCGGCGTCCCGGCACTCGACCCGCTCCGGCCACTTGCTCAGCGCACTCAGCGCATTGGCCACGGCCTGCGCGCGCATGGCGTGTCGCAGGCCCGCATCATCCGTCACGCGCGCGGCCAGGGACACCGCCGCATCCCGGCATTCGGCCCGCTCCGGCCACTTGCTCAGCGCACTCAGCACGTTGGCCACGGCCTGCGCATCCATGTCGCGCCGCAGGCCGGCCTCGCCCGCCACGCGCGCGGCCAGGGACACCGCCGCATCCCGGCATTCGGTCCGCTCCGGCCACTTGCCCAGCGCATTGAGCGCGTTGGCCACCTCCTGGGCTTTCAGGTGGTGCCGTAGAGCCGTCTCGTCCGTCACGCGCGCGCCCAGGGCCATGGCGGCGCTCCGGCACTCAACCCGCTCCGGCCACTTGCTCAGCGCGTTGAGCGTGTTGGCCACTTGTTGCGCGTTCATGGCTTGCCGCAGGGCGGCATCATTTGCCACGCGCACAGCCATGGCCACCGCGGCATCCCGGCAGCCCGCCTGCTCCGGCCACTTGCCCAGCGCATTGAGCGCGTTGGCCACGGCCTGCGCATCCATGGCACGCCGCAGGACCGCATCGCCCGCCAAGCGCGTGGCCAGGGCCTCGGCAACATCCCTGCAATCGGGATTCCCGGCCCATTTGCTGCAGGCATTGAGTATCAGGCTGACACCCTGCGCCTTGAAATCCCGCGTACCGATGCGCAGCACGTGCCGGCCGATCCGCGCCACAGCCTGTTCGCTTCGACCGCACCCGATGTTTTTCGACAAGGCGTTGGCCAGCAGGGTCAGGTCCTTCTCCCTCAGAGCGGGCATCCTCTCGGGCGCCAAGACCTGGCCGGCGATCCACGACAGGGCCTGCAGGCAGGCGGGCCGGTCTGGATATTTGCTCAGCAGGTTGCCCGGTGTGACGAGTTGCCATAACGGCACGTGCTCAAACCACGGCGTCTTGGACAGATAGTGTGCAGCCAGATCGACACAGCGGCTCAACTGGTGCCGGTCCGGCAGGCTGGCGCTGAATGAGGCGGCTTGCAACGCAAACAAGTAGTTGGTCAGCCGCCGCACGTTCTCCTCGGGCGCGGCGCCTGCTTCCAGAAAGATCAGCGCCAGACCGTAACCGTTGTGCTCGGCCAGCTCGTTGTTGCGAGCCAGATCAAGACACGCTTGAGCGGACACCTGTTGGCGCCGCCGGGAATTGGCCTCCAATTCGGCCAGCCGCCCGACGTGAAGCCCCCGCTGCTGCCGTAGTTTGGTGTTGTGACCCAGTGCTCGCTCGCAGTCGACCAGTTGCTCGCGACTCGGGGCATGCGCATGTCGAATGCCATGGGCCGACCATGCCTGGATGAGCGCCCCCCCTTGCAAGTCAGCGCCCGATTGTTCACGTGACTGGAATGGCGTGCGGACACCGCTCCCGGACGTACGGTCATGCAACCTCGCGCCGGACGAAAGCGGCGACCGGTGGCCACGCGCATTTTCCGCGGCATCGGCTGGCAACCGCCTCCCCAGACCGCTCAAGGCACTGTCGCGAGTACGCAATTGCGTCGAAGAACCCGCTTGCCTTGGCGGGGAAAGCCTTGCCTCGAATTCAGGCGACCCTAAGGTCCGATTCCTATTGATCCGCATATACGATTTAACCAGCCAGACTGATGAGCAACGAGTCCATTCGAACCACGGCTCTTGCTTCCCATTTCTCGAAATGATCCGGCTGGCGGCACACATCAATGGACGATGCCATCGTTGGTCATATCGAACGCCTTTCACGAAGGGCTTTTCGATGCCAATTCGAGCGTCGATGCATTTCTGTGGAATACCAGCCCGCACAAGGCCGCAACGGGGCCTGCGCCCGTTGGATGCCGAAGCGCAATGGCCCTTGCGTGACGGCTGAATGAGGGTTGCGCGCTTCGCGCTGACCACGGTGTGTGGCCCGTGATGGCCACCCTCATCGATACGGCTCGACGACTCAGCGGGCTCCGTGGATGCGGGGGATTCCGATGCACGGCACTGCCCAGCAAATCAACGCTAAATGCACCCCGCCTCGGTGGACACATCCATGGCATGCGTGAAATCACTGTCACGACGTAGCCTCGCGTCGAAGCCGCGAATGACTGCAGGCTCGGCGGGAATCTCATGCAATCTTGCGGAAATTCCCGGTCCTGCCATCAATCACTTTACCGAGCCATTGACTTGGATCACCAACAACAGTTCGATGCCTTTCCGATTGTCTCGAAATAAATACAAGCGACTTTATATTTGATATTAAATAACCCCACAAGAACGCACAAAAATGTACGCAACGAATTCATTTGATCGCAAATTCCAAACAGAAGGCTTTTTTCAGCCTCCCGCATAACCGGATAATTAAGGAATCGCGCCCCCCAACCCTCCGGGAGATTTCCATGGGAAATCTGTTTTCTTTCGATGTGGCAGGGGTCGCCTTCCGGGCCTTCAACCGCGCCGCTCGCCGTCGCGTCGGCTTGCTCGTCGAACACGCCTTTCTTGACCGACGCGACGCCGCCTGTAGGGGGGCATTTGACCGCCACTCGACAATGCGTCACCTGCGGCTCGTGGCCGTCGCAGTCATCGTGAGCGACGCATCGTTCGGGACGATTCGCCGGTCATCTGGCCGACCATGCCGGGGAACGCATCGGACGGAAACGGCGCGCGGGCATTCCGGTACGCCGCGCCCTGGCGCACGAGGCGCGCCAGCGTGGAGGCCGGGCGCGTGCCGACATGCATGACAAATGCGACGGGCCGCCATGCGGCGCCGCCCGCGATTCCTCTAAAATGCCGTGTCCTTCTCATGCGCCCCGACGCCGCAGACACCATGCCCGTGCCCACTTCCTCCACCCTGCGCGCGTTGCCGCTCGTCTGCCTGCTCGCCTGTGGACTGACCGCGGGGCCCGCGGCGCACGCCAACACCGGCAACGACGACACCGCGAGTGACTGGAGCATCGCCATCGGCCCGTCCGTGTACGTGACGCCCAAGTATCCCGGCGCACGTTCGAGCTTCGTCTTCCCGTGGGTGGACCAGGAGATCGAGTACCGGCACCGGTTCTTCTCGAAGGGCACGGACTTCCTAGGCGCCTATCTCGTCAACGACGACACCTGGCAGGTCGGCGGCAACTTCCAGCTCGATCCGACCTGGCGCCACGCGAGCGACGATGCGCGGCTGGCCGGCCTCGGCAACGTCAATGCCACGGTGCGCGCCAAGGTATTCGCGCAGTACACCGTGTCGTTCCTGACGCTGTCCACCGATGCCGAGCAGGACATCCTCGGCAACCGCCAGGGCCTGATCGTCAACGGCGACGTCTACGCCAGCGCGCCGGTGGGCCGCTGGCTGTTCAGCCTCGGCGCCGGACTGAGCTGGGTCAACCGCCAGTACATGGGCACCTTCTTCGGCGTCGATGCGGACCAGAGCGCCCGCTCCGGCCTGCCCGCCTTCGCCGCGCGCGCCGGCGTGCGCGACCGCCACCTCAACGCCATCGTCACCTGCAAGCTGGACGACCGCTGGACTGCGAGCGGCTCCGTCACCCTCGCCCGCCTGCGCGGCGATGCCGCCGACAGCCCGATCACCCAGCGCCGCCAGCAGACCACTGCGATGGCGTCCGTGACGTACCGCTTCCGCTAGTCCTGCCTCCCGCTTCCCATCCCCGTTCAGCGGATCGCGGGCAGCGCGATCGCCCGCGCAGCCCCATGGCGCGCTGAGCAAAGTTGAAATTCCGGCCGCGCCCTCGGTTAGCGGCTCGACTACCCTTTTCTACGAGATGCACCCAGGCGCGCACGGCTTCGCAAAAACGCGCGCCATCCCCGGGGGGCCCGGCTTCGGCAGCGGGTCCCTTTCGTTGACCTCAGCCTCCCTTGAACCGCACATGGCCCAGACGAATATGAAACCGATCGCATGTCTCTTCGCCGCCTTCGCCGCCCTGCCGGTGCTCGCGCATGCCCAGACCGTTCAGATGCCCGACGTCCTGGCCGCCGAGCATGCGCTGTCCCTCGGCAAGCCGGTGACCGCCACCATCGACCTGACCCGTTGCACCGGCGACACCGCCACCACCCCGGCAGGCACGACGCGCGGCGGCGTGACCGTGAATCCGTACCGGATCCAGCCGGACAACACCCTGAGCTTCTCCGACACGCACTTCACCGTGCGCAGCGACGGCACGCCGATCACGCAATTCCTGCGCTACTCCATCGACACCAGCGGCACGGCGCGCTTTTCGTCGTACATCTTCGCCATGCCGGCCTACACGCTGCAGAGCCAGGTGTCCTACACCTGCAAGCTGGGCGAGGGCGTGAAGCTGTTCGCCCGGTTCTGACCGGCACACAACCCCGGCGTCCGGCCCGAACCGGCGCATCCTGTCGGCGGCACCACCGGCAGGCGCTTCGCCCGCAAGCGGGCGCGCCTGCGGCCGCCGGACATTCCAACACCACGATGCCGTTCCCGCGCCTCACGACATGAGCCTGACCGGACATTCCATCGAAAGCCTCGCGACCGAACCCGGCCTGATCTCCCATGGCACGGATCACGAAGAGACCGATGCCGCGCTGCTCGAGCGCGTCCACGCACGGCTGCGGGCCGCGGGTGACGTGCCGGGCGCGACGGTCCAGCACATGCTGTCGCTGGCCGACGCGCTGGCGAGCTTCGGCCTCGGACGCTTCCTGCTGCGCCACCAGGGCCTGAATGCGTACTGGACCCACCAGTTGGTGACCTACCAGCCCGGCACCTTGCCGGCCAGCAGCGCAGAGACGCTCGAATACCAGATGTTCGAAAAGCTGCCCGTCGTGCTGGCCACGCGAGAGCGCTTCGGCATCTTCCGCAGCCAGCTGCAGGCCCTGATGAAACCGGGCGCCACCGCCGCCTCGGTGCCGTGCGGCTTGATGGGCGAGCTGCTGCTGCTCGACTACAGCAGCCTGCCCGGCGTCTCCCTGATCGGCGTGGACCTGGACCAGGACGCGCTGGACAGTGCCCGCGCGCTCGCCGCGACGCGCGGCCTGACCGAGCACGTCTCGCTGCACCGCCAGGACGCTTGGGCGCTCGACCTGCGCGCCAGCGTCGACGTCCTGGCCAGCAACGGACTGAACCTCTATGAGCCCGACGACGGCCGCGTGACCGAGCTGTACTGTGCCTACCACGACGCCCTGCGCCCCGGCGGCACCCTGGTCACCAGCTTCCTGACCCCGCCGCCCGCGCTATCGCCCGCGTCCCCCTGGAACATGGAGGCGACCGACCCGAAGGCGCTGTCGCTGCAAGCCCTGCTGTTCGTCAAGATCATCGAGGCGAAATGGCAGACCTTCCGCACGCACGCGCAGACGACGGCGCAGTTGCAGCGCGCGGGCTTCGTCAACATCCGCTTCATCGACGACCGGGCGCGCATGTTCCCGACCGTGATCGCGCAGCGGCCCCGTTGAATGGCCGCAGGGGGCGTTTGAGCACGCCCGGCCGGCGCAAGCGCCGGTCGCTGCCCGGTTGCCGGAAGGACCGGGCCGGCGCGGTCGGGGCAACCGGTTGCCCGCTGGTCGGGCTGCACCGGGCAGCGCCTGGCCTCTCGTTCCGGGATCGGCGTCCGCGGGGGCCTCTGCCGGCCGCCAATCCGCTGCGGGCCTTGCAGACGACCACGGCGTAGTCCGCGTGACACCCGCCTTTGCGGCAGACGGCGCGAGCCACGTCACCCAGTCGATGCCCTCACAATCCGGGCCGGCTCCGCAACGGCGCCGCGACAGCCGCCAAGCTGCGCCGTCAGCGCAACAAGGGCGTGATGACGCGGTCCAGACGCTCGGCGGTCCAGGCCGGTTCGCGCGCGTCCCAGCCGTTGTCGGCCAGCAGGCCCTTGCGGTCGATCGTGAAGTTCACCGGCAGCCGCCAGATGCGGCCATAGCCTCCGGCGTAGGGGCTGCCGAGCAGGCCCACCGGAAAGCTCAGCCCGGCCGCCACCTCGCGCACCGCCGGCAGTGCGTCGGGCTCGTCCAGGCAGAAGCCGAGCACGCGCAGGCCGCGATCGGCATGGCGTGCGGCATAGGCGGATAGCAGCGGCAGCTCCTTGCGGCAGGGCTCGCACCAGGTTGCCCAGAAGGTCAGCACCACCACCTGGCCGCGCAGGTCGTCGGTCGCGATGCTGTGGCCGTCCAGGGTGTGCAGAACCAGGGGCGGTGCCGAACGCCCCACCTCCAGGCCGGCCGCTTGCGCCGCGGGCGGCATACCGCCCAACCCGGCGCCCAGGGCCGCCGAACCCGCGGCCCGCAGCCACGCGCGCCGCGACCAGGAGGGCGATGCCAGCCCGCTGAGATCAGAACGCATAGCTGGCTCCGACGGTACCCGACCAGCGCGGGAAAAGTTGATAGCCCTGCAGATTGCTGTACACCGCCTTCTGCAGGAACGCATAGACCTGAAGGTTGTGCATCACGCTCACCGTCACGCCCGGCGACAGGTAGACCACCGTGCCGGCCGTGTTGGCGGTATCGGCCAGCGCGCCCTTGTCGGCGTTCTTGCGCGTCACGTTGAACTGCAGCTGCGGCACGATATGCGGATCCGCTTCGTAGCGCAGTCCGAAGCTCACCGTGGCGGTATTGCCGGGGCGGAAGTCGGCACCCGCGTCGCGCAGGTTCTGCCGCACGGCGGACTGGACCTGGCCATTGATGAACGCATCGAAATCCTGGCTGACGGGCTGGTAGTAGTAGGCGCCCAGGATCAGGTCGGTGGTGCCGGTGCCGGGCTGCAGGCTGGTATCCAGGGCCTGCCCCGCGGCGGCATTGGGGCCGCTGGAGAAGAGCACCGGATTGCGCCCGACCGTGGCGCCGGTCAGCACGTTCTGGCCGCCGTAGCGGCCGGTCGGCAGCTTGACGCCCAACTGCACGCCCAGGTTGTGGGTGGGCAGAAAACCCTGGTAGCTGGCGATCAGCTTGATGTCGCCCAGGCCGCTGGCCGTCGCGCCGCTGACGTTGTCCGGGGTGAGCTGATCGGGCGTGGCCGAACCATAGGTAGTGTGCCCGCGATCCACGTAGGGCACGATCACGCTGAAGTTCCAACTGCTGTTCGGGCTGTAGTGGACGCCGAGGTTGACATAGCGGTTGATGGTCTGGCGCTCGACCTCCTGGTTGCCGCCGGCCGCGTTGATGCCCGCCACCTCCGCCGCCGCGACCGAACCCGTGCCGTGGCGCAGCTGGTTCTGCGGGATGTAGGTGTAGTCCAGGCTGATGCGCCAGCCCGGGATGGCGGAGTAGCCCATGGCGGCATCGGTGCTGAGCGAACAGCCGCAGGTGGCGCAGGCATGTGCCCCGAGTGGCGCGAGCAGGCTGGTGACGCCGGCCAGCAGCGCCGCTCGCTTGAGGGTATTCGGTCGTGTCGTCATCGGGATTCCCCACCCTGCCTGCACGGGCACGCACCCAAGCCAGGAGGCTGAGCGCGGCCCGCAATGCTCCACAACGGAAAGATCGCGCGGTCCGGCACGCATGCGTCCGGACCGGCCGCATCGGGTCTGAACGGCTCAACAAATGTGTACTACGTGAACGCGAGTGTAGACGCGGTTGCTTCCGCTGTCGCCATCGCGCTCCATCGCGCTGCATGCCGGCGCCGATCTCACCCGATCCAAGCAGGCGCCGCGGTCCGGGCACGCCGCGCGATCAGGACATAGTACGTCGCCCCAGAAAAGAAGTAGGAACCCTCCCCATTCCTGGCCCGCCGGGCCGCCGCCTAACATTGCAGTCATGGGACCACGGCAAGGCGGCCCATTGCGCCGGGGAGGCATGATGACGACTGCGACAACCCGCATCAAACGCGCCGGCGCCGCGCTGTGCTTCGTCCTGACGTGCCTGGCCTTGCCGTGCGCGCGGGCCAATCCCATCTTCGCCCGCCAGACGGGGCTGAATTGCGCGTCCTGCCACACCATCTATCCGGAGCTCACGCCGTTCGGCCGCAAATTCAAGCTGACCGGATACACCATGGGCGAGCGCGAGAAGATCCCGCTGGCACTGATGACGGTCGTTTCCAGGAACGCCATCAGCAACGACACGGACAAGTCGACCGGCGCGCCGCTCTTTGCAAAGAACAAGGAATTCGTGCTGGATGCCATCAGCCTCTTCTCCGGCGGGAAGATCACGGACAACGCCGGCGCGTTTGTCCAATGGACTTACAACAATCTCACCACCACGGACAACCTCACTTTCACCGGGCACGGCGCGCTCGACAACACCGATGTGCGCGTGGTGAAAAAATTCGGCGCCGAAGACAAACCGACCGTCATCGGCCTGACGCTGCACAACAATCCCACCGTGCAGGACATCTACAACACCGCACCGGCCTGGAGCTTCCCGTATTGGGCACCGAGCGTTGCCGCACCCGGGCGCGGCACCCCGACCTTTCTTGAAACGGGTGCGCGCGTGGCGGGCATCGGCGCCTACGCCTACCTCTTCGATTCGCTCTACCTGGAGGCGACGTCCTATCAGACGGCAAAAGGCTTCTTGTCGCCACTGCGAGCGGGCACACCGGATGACCAGCGGGTGACGCTGACCGGAGCGAATCCGTACTGGCGGATTGCCTACACCATCGGCGACGACCATCAGAGCCTGACCATCGGGCACTTCGGCGCCATTGCGGACGTCAAGGACCCCACCGTCGACACCCCGGCAGACCAATTCCGCGACCTCGGACTCGACGCGCAATTCCAGTATCTCAGCCCGGACGATCGCCACATCATCAGCGCCCAGGCGACCTACATCGACGAACGAACGAAGTGGCGAACGGGCTTTCCCAACGGAAGCAATGACAACCCCACGTCCAAGCTGCGCTCTTTCAGGGCAAAGGCAACCTACGTGTACGACCACACCTACGGCGTGACCGCTGGCGTCTTCAAGGTGACCGGCGATGCTGACTTCGCCAGGTTCGGCTCGACCACGGGCACGCCCGATACCACCGGCTACATCATCGAACTCAACTACTGGCCGAAGTTCAAGGCGCCCTTCGATCCGCAGACGAACGTCCGGTTCGGCATCCAGTACACGGGCTACACGAAGTTCATGGGCAGTTCCGAGAATTTCGACGGCACGCTGCGGCGGGCCCGGGACAACAACACCTTGTTCATCTACGCCTGGTTCATGTTCTAGACATGCGGTGAGCCATCCGTCGCTTGTTTTCAGGGGCGCCTTGCCGGTTCGGCGTATCCAGGCGGGCAAGGCGCGTGTCGTCATTGGCAGAACGTGGGGCCGGAAATCATGAACACCATCAAGACCCTCTCGCGGCGGCGGATGCTCCGCCGCAGCGCCCGTGCGCTGGGCTCCATCATGCTGGCCCCGATCGTGTTCCACGCCCGGTGCGCCGACGCCGACAGTGGCAACCGGGCCATGCTCCACTACCAGGACAGCCCCAAGGACGGCAAGCGGTGCGCGGATTGCACCGCGTTCAAGCCGGGGGCCGAATCCGCGCCCGACACGGGCACGTGCAAGGTCATCGGCGGGCCGGTCAGCCCGAATGGCTGGTGCATGGCGTTTTCGCCCCGGTAGCGCGGGCGCCGTACACAGCGCGCAGGGGCCGGGCTCGGCCGATGCGCTACAGGGTGGACGCCGACAGGCGCCGGTAATGCGCCATCACGGCCGGCACGTAGGACCGCGTCTCCGCGAGCGCCGGGATCCGGTAGCCGGCCCGGATCACCGCGTTCTCGCCCGCGTTGTAGGCCGCGACCGCCAGCTCGACATCGTTGCCGAACAGGTCGAGCAGGAAGCGCAGATACTGCGCGCCGGCCAGCACGTTCGCGCGCGGATCGAACAGGTCGCCCGCCGTAAAGCGTCGGGCAGTCCCGGGCATCAGTTGCATGAGACCGCGCGCGCCGCGCTTCGACACGGCGCGGGGGTTGAATTTCGATTCGACCGCGATGATGGCCCGCAGCAGCTCGGGTTGCACATTCCACTTGCGGCCGGCTTCGGCAATGATGTCGCTGAAGCGCGTGGTGTCGACCGCGACGACCACCGCGCGCGCGTTCTCGGCAAGCGGCTGGGCCGGCCCGCGGCGCGCGGCGACGATGACGCGAAACGTCGGGCTGTGCGGGCCGCTCTGCAGGTTCGTCAGGACCACCGTGCCGTCCGATTGCACCGCACCGAAAATCTGCGCGCTCACCGACGGCGCACCCGCCATGCCCGCGATGAGCACAGCGGCAAACCCGGAACCTGGGAACGACGCGTGCATGTCAGCGCCCGGCCGCCCCGTCAGGGGGACGCGACGAGACCGTGATACGAATCGAGCAGCTCATCCGCCGTCGCGAATCCGTCGATTCGAAGCCAGTTCCGGCCCGGCGCGGCGCGCAGCAACACCACCGGGTTGTGGTCCATCTTGTCCTCCCGGAACACATTGAAGGCTTTCTGCGCGGCAACGCTTGCGGCAAGCGTGCCGGTGTAGTGCTGCCATTCCGGCCCCGCGCCGAATTTCGCCGCGTACGCGCGCAGGCGCGCGGGGGTATCGTTCTCCGGGTCGATCGAGATCGACACCAGGTGCACCTTGTCGCGGTCCGGCCCGAGCTTGGCCTGCAGCTGCGACAGCGTCTGGCTGATCACCGGGCAAATCGACGTGCAGGTGGTATAGATGAAGGTCAGCACCACGGGGCGCCCGTCGTTCAGCGCATCCTTGAGCGATACGGCCCGGTCGTCGTCGCGCACGAGCGTCACGTCGGGCAGGCTGTAGGCCACCGACGACATCTTCATGTCGCGCATCATGTGATGGTGCGCATGCGGATCGGCGTCTTCGTGCGCCGACGCGGGTGGCGCGGCCGCCGCGATCATGCCGGAGACGGCGATCGCGGCGAAGCGCGCCGAGCATCCGAGAACCGTCTTCATAGCGTCCTCCGGGCCGGATCCCTGGTACGTTCATTGTGTGCAACCCCGCGGCCGATCGAAATGGGGATCCCCCCACCCGGGCCGTAGGCAAATCCTGCCCTGGCGCTACCCTGCGAATGCGGTGCGCTAAGGCACGATCCAGTCGCCGTCCGCCACGATCCGGGTTCCGCTGGCGTCGGCAAAGTGCACCAGGTAGCCGCCCTTCGACGCGAAACGCTGCCCCGGCGCGAGGGTCAGGCGCGGGTAGTAGCCGGTGATCACGCGGCGCTCGAGCATGTCCTCGATGCGCTCCACGAGGTAGTCGCGCACGAACGTATCGGCCATATGGCTTAGGGTCTCGGCGAGCAGCCCGCAGGCCAGGAAGGTGTCGGCCTGCACCTGTTCATCGACCACCGGGATATGCCGGATGGCGAACCACCCGAGCGCGTAGTCGACGCGCACACGCCGGCGCTCCGGCAGGTCGAACGGATAGGCAATGCGCGTCACGTCACGCCAGAGCGCCGGCAACGGCGCGCGCTCGAGGCCGCCCATGAGCCCCGACATGAACACGGTCTGCGTGGGCACGGTCTTGCCCAGGGCGGCGAGATCGGCCGGGCGCAGCCAGAGCACCAGGGCATCGTCCTTCGACATGCCGACGAATGCCTTGGCGAGGCGCTCGCCCGGCGCCAGCGCGTGGCTCGAGACATCGATGCCCTTGCTCCGCAGCGCCTGCGCCAATGCCTGTGCGCCGGCTTCGCCGGTGTCGCCGCTCCGGTAGACCTGGTGCACCGCCTTGAGCGCGCCACCGCGCATCGCGTCGGCAACGCCGGCGGCCAGCAAGCCGGCTTCGAGCCGCACGCCGCGCGAGAAATACAGCGCGTAGAAATCGCCGTGGCCGATGTCCGGTGCCTCGACGTTCGGGAACAGGCACGGCACGGCCGCGCGCTCGCAGAACGCGCTCACCGGTGCCCAGTTCGTGCCGCCCAGCCCCGACACCACGGCAAAGACCGGTTCGGCGGCCAGATGCTGCTCGAGCTGCGCCTCCCATGTCTGCGGGGGGCCGCTCAGTTCCCAGACGTGCAGCTGCCATTGGCGGTTGACCATGTACATCATCTTGCGCGACGCGCGCAGCGGCGGCGTCGCGCCCAGCGGGAAGGCGTTCTTCTCGGCCACGTAGTGCTCCAGCACATCGAGCATGCCGCGGCGCTTCACGGGATCGGCGTCGGGCGTGATGATGGTGGCGAAATGCAGCACGCCGCTGCCCACGCCGGGTGCGCGGCGCGGGTCGAGCCGCTTCAGATAGGCGATCAGGGCCGCCATGTCGCCGTCGCCCAGCGTGAAATGCGGCATCAGGTAGCGCATCGGCCGCCCCTGCGAATCGATCCCGTCGCGGATCGCCCGCGCCAGCGTCGCATCGGTATACGGCTCGCGGTCGCCGCGCATGGTCTCGACGTAGGGAATGCCGCGGTCCTCGCCGCTTTTGGCAGGCGGATGGAACAAGTACCGCCCGGTGATCGGCGGAATGCTGGACAGGCCGGATCTCGCGCCCAGCCCGCTGCGCCGGTGGCAGTTGACACAGGCTCCCGCCGCGCCCTCCATGCGCATGCCGCCGTCGCGCGTGGCGACCAGCGGCGCACCGGAGGGCAGCACGCCCTCACGGAAGATCGCCTCGCCCGGATCCGCCGCCGACGCGCTGCCCGCCTGGCCCGCCGGCATGGCGAGCCACATGAAGGCCCCCGCCGCAGCCAGCGTGCGCGATAGCGTCCTCCACCTGCGAGGGGCCCCCTGCCGCGTGGTCACGGCCCGCTCCGCGGCTAGGGTGCCGCCATGCCGTGCGGCATCGTGATGGCCGCTCCGGCATCGGGGTGCGCCTGCACGGAGCGGCTGCGATCGGCCGCCACCACCGGCCGGGCGAACAGGTTGTCGTCCAGCGTCGGGTTGAACTGCACCTTGTCGATCACGAGCTTGTCGGCGGCCTGCTCCGGCCCGGCGTGGCTTTCAATGACCAGCGGCAATGTGACGTCGTGGATGGCCTGGTAGTTGCGGTAGTAGACCGCCACCTTGACCGGCTGCCCCGCCATGCCACGGGTCTCGCGCTCGTATTTGACTTCGAGGAAGGTGCCGGCGTCGATCCATACGCGCCGCGTTGCGCCCGAGGGCATCCGGACATTGAGCCGATACGCCTTGCGCCCCTCGATGTCGTCGGTGCCCTCCAGCGCGATCTCGATGCCTTTCGCCGCATGATCGATCAGCAGGCCATCGATGACCTGCTCGTCATGCGCGAACTTGAGCTCGTCCGGCGTGTACGGCTGCACGTTCGGCCCCTCGCCGCGCTGCATCGGACGCAGCTTCCAGCCTTGCGTGCCGTCGTAGACGCGCAGGGCCATCCGGTTCATCGCGACAACCTCGAAGCGCGTCTTGTTCGGGCGCCGCATCGCCAGCACGAAGCGCGCGGGCGCGTTGCTGCTTTCCACGTGCCCGATCCAGACCATGGAATCGATCCGGTGCCAGGCCTCCGCGCCCCCGCGCGCGGCGGCGTTCTTCGCGACGATCTGCGCCACGGAAGGCATGCCCGCCGCGCCCGGCCCCGTTTCCCCCGCGCAAGCCGACAGGCACGCAGCCAGCGCCCACACCGCGATCCGTCTCATCATGGCAATCCCCCGGATGGACTTCCTACTGGTGAAGCATTTGCGCGCTCGCCAGCTGGGGCTTCGCAAAGAGCCCGTCGTCTGCCGGCGCATTCACCGTCACCCGCTCAATGGTGATCTTGTGCGTCTGCCGGACACCCTGCACCGCTGTTTCAAGCACGTGCGGCACCTTCAGGCCGTGCTCGATCCGGTAGTCGCGGAAATAGACCGCGACATCATGCATCTTGCCGTCGAGCCTGCGCGGCTCGCCATCGATCTTGAGTTCCAGAAAGGTCGAGGCGTCGATCCACAGGTGCCGCATCGCGCCGTCCTTCATGGTCAGCTTCAGCTTGTAGGCGCGGTGCCCCTCAACCGTCTCGACACCCTGGACGGCAATCTGCGTGCCCTTGGCGGCGTAGTCCACGAGCGGGCCATCGAGCTCGGAGGATGCCGCGGCGGACTTCAATTCGTCCGGCGTGTACGGGTCGACTTCGTCGCGCCCGAGGAAGGGCCTGACTTTCCAGCCCTGGGCGCCGTCATAGACCTGGAGCGCCGTCTGTCCCTGGAACCGGATCTCCAGACGGTTCTTGTGCGGGCGCTTCATCGTCATCACGAATGCAAGCGTGGCGTTCTTCTTGCCCCCGGCTTCGAGCTGCCCCGACATCTCCATCGTATTGACCGCGCGCCACGCCTGCAGGCCGCCGCGCGCGGCGACGTTGCGTTCCGCGATCTGCGCCGCGCTGAGCGGGCCTGCCGATGCGGCGCCGGCCGCCGCCGCCGCGGATGCGGCCAGCGTGCACGTCAAGCCCAGTGCCAGGAAATGGAATCGTGTCATGACGCCCCTCCTCTTCGTGTATGGGCAACAGCCGGTGGCGCGCTCACTCGACCGCCAACCCGTCGATATGCATGGCGCCGGCCAATACGCTGACGCGATCGCCAACCTTGATCAGGTTGCCCTTGTTGGAAAACACCATCCAATAGGATCGGCCCGGCTCCAGCTGCCCGACCTGCCGCAACTGCCCGACGGTATCCATCGCGGGCACCTGCAGCAGCGCCCCCGCTCGCGGCCCGAACAGATACGGCGTGATGTTCTTGTCTGCGAACACCTTGGCCACCGCCGGGTCGATCACGCGATAGCTCAGGCGGATCAGATTGCCCGATGCGGTCAGCCGCACGCTCAACTGGTCGACACCGCCGTAGGCTCCGTAGTAGTAGTCCGCATGGTCGGGCACCCGCATCGGCAAGTACGGCGACGCCCTGTGCGGCGTCCTGGCAAAGGCGGCGGATTTGCCGCCCCCTGCCTGCGGCGCGCCCGCGCAGCCCGCGAGCGCCGCCGCCATCGCCAGGGTCGCCGCGAGTGCTGCCGGCCTGTTCATCGCTGCGCTCCTTGCAAATTCAGCGGCAGCACCCTGAGTGGATTCAGCGGCAGCGCCCCCTGCTGGTTGCCACCTTGTTGCCCCCCCTGCTGGTTGCCACCTTGCTGGTTGCCGCCCTGCCCGGCAAGACCACCGATCGGCAACCACTCCACGGCGCCGATGTCGATCCGGCCCACGCGCGGGTCGCCGAAGAAATCGAGCGGCGGCGCGCCCTGCACGGTGCCGCCGCCGATCGCCGGCGAACCCAGCTGGATGGCGTAGTTGCCAAGCGGCATGCCATAGCTTGCGTTGCCGGGCACCAGGGCGGCATTGAACAGCGACAGCGGTCCGTACTGCAGGTTGATCCAGTTGTTGCCCTCGTCCGGCGTGGCAGACGGCGTGAGGCTGAACAGCGGATTCGGCAGCACGGTGTCCGAGATGCCCGGGGGCACCAGGATGCCATTGCCCCCCGCCTCCGGCGGCACGCGCGCCCCGTTGCAATACTGGCTGATGACCTGCGGATTGCCGGCCCGGTTGTTCTGGTTCGGATAGTCCGTCGCATCGGTCAGGATCGAGTACGTCGGGTTGAGCGTGTAGCCGGAACCATGGTTGTTGGCGGCCGTGTCTCCCGCGACACCGATGTCCCAGTAGACCGCGCCCGATGGGCAATACCCCGTCGGGTGGCCAGCCTGGTTCAGCGTCGGGATCAGCGTGACGATGTTTTGCAGCCCTTGGATGCCGGTGTCGAGTCCGCCCACCGTGATGTGGAACGTGCGGTTCTGCCAGAAGAGGTTGTTTGTCATCAGCGGGTTGGAAATCTTCGTGCAGTTCGGCATCCCGGCCGGGCAGGCTCCGCTCGCCCCGGTGAACGCGGTGTTGAGGTTGCCCGTGTGCGGCGCCGTTTCCAGACCGGCCGGCTGGTTGGTCGACGTCGTGATGGGCTGGCACGTGGTTTCCGCGCCCACCGTGGTGCAGTTCGGCGGGCCGACGTTGGCCTGCGCCGCGGCGTCGGTGTTGAACAGCACGCCGGACGATGCAGTCGCGTCGTTCGAGACGACCGTGTTGTTGATGAAGCTCACGTTCACGGCATCCTGCAGCGACACGCCCCCACCCGCCCAGCCGGCGACGTTGTTGCCGATGATGTTGTTGATCACCCGCACGGCATACCACTTGCTCGGGTCGCTGGGGCTGCGCTGCACGTCGGTGCCGTTGACCTGCTGCAGCCTGAGCCCGCCGCCCTTGCCGCTCTCGGCGGTGTTGCCGATCAGCAGGTTGCTGTCGATCACCAGGCCCGGGCCGGCACCATCGGACAACTGCGGAGCGCAATCGACATCGACCGTGGCGTTCTCGCAGAACGTGCCATCCGGCGGCACGCCCTGGGCGATGATGCCGCCGCCGTAGGTGGGCAGCGTCGGGTTGTTGCTCTGATTGAAGAGCACCCAGTTGCGCGCAATCTGGCCGTTGTAGCTGAAGCCGAAATGCGCCACCCCTCCGCCATCGCCGCTGCTGATGTTGCCACACACCCAGTTGTCGTTGAACTTGTAGTAGTCCGCGCCCGTGCAGAACGTCACCCCGCCCGCCGCGGACGGCGTGGTCGAGTTGATCTCGTCGCCGTACGAAGCGTTGCTGGTGACGGCGTTGTTGTGCACGTTCACATGGGTGTTGTACGCGAACGGCAACTGCGTCACGCCATCCGCCCCGCCGATGGTGCCGTCGGGCGTCTCCACCTGCCCCACGGTAATGCCCCCTGTCAGCGTGCCGGCGTTGCTCGACACGCGGTTGTTGGCAATCTCCATGTAGTGGTTCCAGCCGTGCACGAAGATCCCGCCGCCGCCTTGCGAGCTGTTCGAGAACGTGATGCCGTCGATGCGCGACGGATTGCACAGGAAGTTGCTCGAATACGTGTTGCAGTCCGCCGCGCTGTTGGTCAGCGGCGTGCAGATGCCGTTGGCCGTGCAGTTCGGATCGGCCTGCAGGCCATTCGCGCCCGCCACGTCGCGCACGCCCTTCCCGAGCACGGTGATGGCCGCGCCCTCATACGCCCCCATCAGCGTCGGCTCCATCAGCAGCTCGGCCAGATTGCCGTTGAGGTTCGCATCCCAGCCAACCGTGGGCTCGAACGGAATCGCATCGACCTGGCGCTGCATCGTCGCCGGGCAGCTGTACGGGCTCTTGCCGCTAGGATCGAACGGATGGTTCGAGGTGATCAAGCCGCCATCGAGCGACACGCCGAACAGGCAGTCGGCCTGCGCACGCCATGCGTCCATCTTGCCGGACGGATGCGTGGTGGCGTTGACGACGACCGACGGCGCCCCCACGCCCTGCAGCCGCACGGGCTTCCACATCAGCAGCATCTCTCTATAGCTGCCCGGCCCGACGACGATCATGTCACCCGGCATGGCGGCGTCCAGCGCCGTCTGGATCGCGTTGCCCGCCGCGTTTTCGCCGTTCACATAGGTCGGCGGCTTGCCGCCGACCGTGACGGTGACCGCATCGATCGACTTCTTGCCGTTGGCCGCGGTCACGACCAGCTCGCCGCAGAAGGTCTGCGGCTGCCCTGCCTGCTGGATCGGGCAGCTCGATTGCGCCGCGCTCAGGGACGGGACCAGCACCTTGATCTGGGTGTCGCTCCACGAGGTGGCCATTGCCCTCACGCCGCCGATCGTGACCGAGCTCGTGCCGCCTCGCGCCCCGAAACCGTAGTGGCGCTTGATGAACTTCTGGTTGAACGGCGCCGTCGTCGCGGCCGGCCCGGTATAGCCGCTGTTCGGCACGACCTGGTCTCCCAGCGCGTTGATCGTCAGGGTGTGCAGCGGTGCGCTCACCCAGGGTCCGCTGCCGCCTCCCGCCAGGGCATCACCCAGCACGGTGGAGATCGCCGGCGTGGCATCGGGATACGCGCAATCCGGCGGGTTGTATCCGGACGCAAACGCCTGCACGGGCACGACCGGGGTGTCCATGTACTGCGTCTGGCCGGGCATGAACGGGATCTCGTAGCAGAACTGGCTGTAGGCCGGGTTGTACAGCGGATCGCGGATGGTCTGGCCGGGATGCGCCGGGTCGGGCATGTCCGGATCGTTCATGCAGGCGACCATCATGGTCGGCGCGTAGCCGGTCGGGTTCGGCGGGTTGACCTCCCAGGTCGAGTAGTTCAGGCCGTTGAAGATGCCCCATTGGTCCGAATACAGCCGCGCGACCTCGTTGCCGGCAAAGTCCTTCATCGAGATCGGCACATTCGGCACCGCGAATTTCTCGCCGAACTGCGGCGAATACGGGTCGAACTCCGACGAGAAGTCATCCAGCATGAAGCCGGTGAAGTGCGAAGCGACGTGTGTCGAGCTGAACAGGTAGAACTTCGCCAGCACCGTCATCTGATTGTCGAGCCGCACCTCCTTGCGATCGCACAGGCGGCGCGATGCCCCGGCAAACGGCGCCACTTCCTTCGCGCCCGGGAACAGGCTCAGGTAGTCCGGCACGATGCGCAGGTTACCCGCGCACGGCCAGAAGGTCTCGGTCATGCCGGTGTCGCCCTCGCTGCGCGGGAACGTCACGGAACCGAGATGCGACGTGGGGTTCTGCGGGTTGTTGGCGTTGTAGGTCGCGTTCACCGTGGCCTGGTCCGGCAGGATGTAAATGTTGCTCAGACCGGCAAACTGCTGCGTTACGGGGGCGATGAAGTTGTCGCCGATCAGGATGTTCTTGTCTTCCTCCTTCATCAGTTCGTAGCCCGGCGGCACGACCACTTCGACCACGTACTTTCCGGATGGCAGCATCATCGTGCCGTCGCCGGTCGGATTGGGAGCGCAGACCGTAGGGTCACAGTTCGTGCCGGTCGGCTTGCCGGTGCGCGGGTCGCGGCTGGTCACGCTCGGGAACTGGTACATCCCATCGTATGGCGCGGGCTGCAGCTGGTTGAACACGTGCATGCCGTCGTAGCACTTGAACTGTGCGTTGCTCGGCAATGCGCGCTGCTGCGGATCAAGCCATTGCGTCGTGTTCTTCAGCGTGAAGAAGAACGGATCGGTTGCTTCCTGCCCCGGGCAGTTCATGTTCGGGATGCCGTCGGTGCGGAAGCCTTGCGCCCAGTCATCCCAACTGGTCGTCTTGGTGGTATCCACGAGCTTGAGCGTCGAGGTGCCGTCCACGGCGGCGGTCTCCTGATACAGGTTGACCGTGACATTGGGGATGTTCGGTATCCACCTCACGTGCACCGTGAGCGCGGGGTCGTCGAATGCGCGCGTCGACGCGTAGGCCACTTCGCCGCGGATACCGCCGTTCTCATTGGGCGCGAATGCCTTCTTGCCGAACTCGATGAACGCATTCTGCCCCGAGAAGCCCTGCCAACCCATCGTCGTCACCCATGGCGGATCGACACGGCCGGTCGACGGGCTGGTGCCCGTGCGATCCTTGCAGTCCGCGTCATTGCAGTAGACCGCTCCCGGCACCCGCAGGTTGGCCGGCAGATGGGCGGTGGGTGACTCAAGCGTGTTGGCCAGGTTCGCGGCAATCGTCGAGGTTCCGCCACCGGGCGTTCCATCGGGCGGACCGCCGGCGTCGTACACGACATGCACGCCGGTTTGCTTGTAGCGCGTCGTATCCGCCTCGACCACGTACCAGTTGAACAATGGGAACACTTCGTTGAATGGCGCGTAGCCGTTCAGATCCGTGTTGTTGAGGTTGGACATGCTGCCATCCCGGAAGCGCACGTTGGTCGGCACCAGCGCCAGGCCAGGATCACTGTCGCGCGACACACCGTCTCCCACCAGATCGATGAAGGTGCGCGTATACAGGTTCGTGTGCCACTGCAGCACGGCAATGTCGCCGACATCCATCGTCGTGCCGCCTTTGAGCGCCACCGCCCGCGCCAGCCCGTCGACGATCTGGTCGTTCCACTGGTCGAACACCGTGATCCTGAAGGTGCCGTCCGGCAGGCCGGCGAAGCTGAAGGTGCCGTCCGCGTTGCACTTGGTGAAGGCGATGTCATCCCCGTCGGTATCGCCCACGCTCACGTAGCACTGCGTGAACCCGAGCGACTGCCGCGAACCGCTGCCGTACAGGTTTTCGTTGGGCGGGCGGCTGTAGTGCAGATTCGTGATGCGACCCTTGATGCCGTTGGCACAGGCGACGCCATTGCACACAAGCGGCAGGCGGTCGTTGATGATCTTCGGATTGGCAAAGCCGACCGACACGTGGAATCCGGCCGGCCCGAACTCCTGGAAGTAGGCCGGGCCGCCGACCTTGATGAACGCGTCATGCGCTTTCTGGCCATCCAGCGTGTTGGTCTGCAGCCATTCCTCGCCGCGCGCGATGCGGTCGGCGGCCGGCGTCGCCACCACGCCGTAGCGGCCCGGCATCAGGTTGGCAATGACCGCCTGCCCCACCAGCGGCGAAACGGTCTGCCCATCCGATTCAAACTGAGGGCAGGTCGGGATCATGCCCACGATGCCGTCTTTTGCAGCCGTGATCGGGCATGCATTGAGACCGGTAGCCGGGTCGATCGTGCCGGCCAGCGAATTGGTCAGCGGCATGTTGAACATGTCGTAGCTCATCTGGCCCGTGGCGTCGCCGGTGCCGCCCGCGTCATCGAACAGCTTGATCTCGAAGCCGCCGAGGCCGGGCTCGCGCGCGCTACCCATGGCATCCGTGCCGCCATGCACGTCAACCTCACCGTTGAGCGGCGAATCATCTTCGAACACAAACACCGAGACCTTCGCCGTCTGCAACGGCGTCTGCTGCAGCACGACGCTGACCGTCTTCTGTCCGGCGGCGATCGGCGCGCCGCCCATGGCATGACCGCACTTGCCGCTAGGTGGTGCGAAATCCGCGCCCCCCGGCCCGGAAGGACAATCCTGCGCGATGCTGAATTGCCGTGCCCCGGCGGCGGGGTTGTTCGGATCGATCGGCTGCGGCACGCCCCCGCCGTTCGTGAACGCGTTGCCCGCGTCGCCCGGCAGGATCGATAGGTAGTAGCGCTTCTTCGGGTCGAGTGCGACCTGGCTCGGGTCGACCGGCACCTGCTGCACTGCGCTCGTGCGGCAGACCCCATTGCCGATGTCGCACACGGTGGGCACATGCGTATTGGTGGCCGGGTTGAAAACCGTCTGACCGAGTTCGCACGCATACTGCCCCACGCAACCCGATGCCACCACCGGCATATAGCTGGTGTGGAAATTCGTCCCCAGGCTCGGCACCGGCAGCGGCGGGCAGGTGGCCGGGCGGCCGGTGGTCGAATTCACCTGGCACGCCGGGTCGATATAGAAGGTGCGATCCTCCTCGATGATCCAGCGGTAGTCGGTGATCGGCGTGCCGGTGTTCGCATCCTTCACGGCAACGGCAAGCCCGCTGCCCGCCTTGAAGGTGACGGTCACCGTGGCCGGCGTGCTCGAGGTGTGCTGCGCGTTGACGGCCTGGTACTGGAAGGTCACCGTCGCGGTGGATACGCCGGTCGGCGCCGTGGCGGGCGTGGCGACGAACGAGCCGTCCGGGCTGACCACGACGGTGCCGCCCTGTGCCGCACCGGACATCACGGCCGTCATCGGCAGGCCGGAGGGGTCCTTGGCATAGGACAACACCCCGGGCGAAGACACGCGCAGCTGGGAGGCGACGTTGCTCATGTAAGCCTGGTTGCCGGCCGTGGGCGCACCGCCCAGGCACCCGGCACCGGCCGCGCCCGGCGCGCAGGCGGCCAGCGCGGTCAGCGTCACGGTTCCCGTGATGCCGGCATTGCCGTTGGCTTCATAGACGAAGCTGTCCGAGACCGTGTTGGCATTCGGCACGTACGTGAACGTGCCGTCGGCATTGAGCGTGACGGTGCCGCCCTTCGCGGCGCTCAGCAGCGAGACGCCGTAGATGCCCGTCGCGTTGGCCATCACCCCTTTGGCCGGATCCGAAACCGTCAGCGTCGTGTTCGGCACGAAATAGTATTGGGAGGATTGGGCGACCACCCCGTTCACCGCGCCCATCTGCGTGGGCAGCACGCCGCCATTGACACTGAGATAGGCCTGCATGCCGCCGTCGCGCTGGTTGTCGGTCGACAGGCTCAATTGCCGGTCGAACACCGGCATGGCGGGCGCCCCCGCCGCGGGAGCGTTCATCATCACGTCGTACACCTTGCCGGCGGGCAGGAACACTTCGTTCTGAATCTTCCAGTTGCCCGGCTGGACGTTGCCGTCCTCCGCAATCAGGGCAAAGCCGGGAACCGCCGCATTGCTGCCCGCCGGCACCACTTGCGGGCCCACCATGGACGGCACGTGCATGCGCAGGCCGGCATTGACGAAACGCACCAGGACCTGGCCCGTCAACGGCGTGACGTTGCTGACCGAAAACTGCGAGCGGGCCGGATTGCTGCGGTCGAACGCAACGCCGTTGATCAGGTAGTAGCGCGGGTCATAGTTGACCACCGGCGGATAGCAGGTGCGGTACGTCGCCGAGGCGGGATTGCCGCACTGGTTGGGCTGGCCCGACCACGGCTTGGTCTCGCTGAAGCTGGGCGTCACCACGTCGAGGGCGATCTCGCGGTTGAGCGCGGGATCGATCTCGCCCAGCACGAGCGGCACGTCGGCGTCGTAGCTGATGTTTGGATACGCCTGCGCGCGAACGGCGCCGTTGGCTGGCGTGCGGACAACGAGCACGCCATACAGGCCCATCGGCCCCTGGATGGACGGATGCGTGCCGGACTCGATCAGATACGTTCCGGGCCGCAGGTTCTGCCATGTCAGCGTCGCGCTCGCGCCATGCGCCACTTCGGTAGTGAACGACTGCACACGCGGCAACTGCTGCGGAGGCTGGAACACCACGGGCGGCGGAGCTCCGGTGCCCGCGACACCGCTCGCGCCGACAACGATCGGCCACGTCGTCGCCGTCTGCGGCGCGTGCACGGGACTCGCGACCGAAGTCGCGGTGGTGCCCAGACCGCCACCGACCTGGTTCATGACCGCGAGCGAGGTCGGCACCGTGCCGGGCAGGTTGTTGGTCAGCTGGATCGTCAGCGGACCAGGGGGCACCGTGATCACGACCGGCGACCACCCCGCGCCGGCATTGGGATTCAACGCCGCGCAGGTGGCCGGCGCCGTGACGGCGCCGCACTGGTAGCGCCACATCGGCACCGCCTGGCCATCCGGCAATGCGGCGTTCGCGGCCGCCGCCGTCAGGCTGACGGTCTGCGCGAACGACACGCCGCTCGCCGCCGCCAGGATCGATGCCACCAGCCCAGCCTTGCTCACTAGGCCGAAGAGCATCGCATTGAACGAATCGGATCTCATCGCCTTGCTCCCTGGTGTTGCTAGTTGGCCTCGTTGATCACGAAGGCCTGCGGATCGACGAGCATCATCATCATCATTCCGCCGGGGAAGATGTTGTTCGTCGTAATTTCTCGCTCATTGTGCGAATGCCACATGAAGGCGAAACCTGCTTCCGTGGTGGGTGGATTCGCGATCGTCCCGGTCGGCGGCGTCGTACCGGTCGCACCGACGGCGCGAATCGTGGCATCCGGCCCGAGGTACGGGCTGCCCCCATACCAGGCCCCATTGGAAAAAATGTTCGGATCGGGCAGCGTGACCGGCCCCCCGCTGTTGACATCGCCGAAGGGGTGCGCCTCGAGCGGCTTGTCATGGTCGGCGCACCATTCGTAGTAGTTGGGCGCCGTGGGATCCTGCGTGTAGTAGCCGTTTGCATCGGGAATGCAGACGCTGCCGTCGCCGGGCTTGTGCCCGTACACATCCCAGTTCAGCCCCCTGCCTGTCCAGTAGAAGATCCCGTCCATGGCCAGGCCAGGCGTGGTGGTGGTCGTAAACAGCAGCGGCCCCGCGACCTTGCTCGGATCGCCTTGGCTGAGCAGCAGGTTGCCGTCGCGCGCCAGCACGCGCACGTGGTTGCCGTGCTCATGGAACGGATGCTGCCAGCGCCCGGTTCCGATGATGCGCAGCAGCACCAGCTCGCCCGGATGCATGTGCGGGTTGCCGTTGTAAGGCTGGCTCGGATACTGCGGCGCGTAGTTGGTGTCCATGTCATCCGGCATCGAGCGGCCGTTGACCATGAAATACGCGGGGTGATACGGCTCGGTCCGGACGATCATGCAGCCGGCGGGCTGCGCGCACGGCAGACCGGCCTGCTGCTCGGCCTGCACATGAATGGCCGGATCGATCTCCGAGAACTGGAACAGGTATTCCCGGTCGTAGCACGCCATGCTGTGGTTGTAGGCGGCGGCGGCGTTGCGGTAGTCGGGCTGGCCATCCGGCAGCAGGCCGCTCACCGCGCGGCATCCCGCGGGCACCGCCACCGAGCCCGATGCGGTCGGCAGCACGATCAGCGCGCCATACAGCCCCATCTCGACCTGCAGGTCGCCCTGCGTGCCGCTGTAGTACGCATGCGTGCCGGGCGTGGTTGCGATGAAGGTGTACGTCACCGTCTTCCCCGTCTGTGCCTCGCGCGTGAGCAGGCCCTGCACGCCGGTCGGCGTGCCCGAGCACGCGCCGGTGTTGGGATCCAGCGTGCCGGCACACACCTGGAAGCCCGGGAACAGGATCGAGGTGTTGCCGGCGGCCGGCGGCAGGTTGTTGGTGAGCGTGACGGTCACGACGTCGCCCTGATGGACGATCAGCGTGGGGCCGGGAAGCTGCATGCCCGGACAGTTCTGCCCGGACAGCGGGTTGACGCTGGGCAGGAAGCCCGGCACGGTGCGCGGGTTGCATCCATAGCCCCAGGAGTAGACGCTGGCGCCGTCCGGCTGATTGGCGCGGCCCGGCTGGGCGGTCAGATCGAAGGTCGGGCCGGTAATCCCCGGCACCGCCGCACGGGCGACGACCGGGAGCAGCGAGAGGACGGCGGCCGCGGCAAGGCGCCACAGCCCCGCCTTCCACGTGTTGAAAGTCATGTGGCTCACGGCTGTTCTCCTAGGGGGTGCATTGCTTGGTTGCCGGGTCCACCGCGCCGCAGATGTGCACCTCGGTCATCAAGCCGCCGAAGTTCTCCGCATCGTTCGACAAATGGTCGAGATTCGGCGTGTACAGGTAGAACGTGGAACCTCGCGGATAGCTGCTCGTGTCGCTGGCATCCAGCAGGACGTCAAGCGACTCGCCGCCGCCCAGCGTGATCGAGTTCGCGTAGTACGTCATGTCGCCGCCGGCCATGTCGCGCAGCAGGCGGGCATTGATGCCGATCACGTGCATTGGAATGCCGAGCGACGCCAGCGTCTGGTATTCGGTGACGTCCAGGTTCGAGATGCGCAGCAGCGCCTTGCCGCCGGCCGGGATATTGATGACGGTCGGCAGCGGCTGCGAGTAGTGCAGCGCGCCGTCGGACGAAGGCGTGGTCATCGGTCCCGTCGTGATCGTGTCCGGATAGCTGCGGCCGTTCAGCATGAAATACTTGTCCTTCATGTCGGTGAACGGCTCGGGGTTGAACGTCATGCCGATGAAGTGGAAGTTGGGGTCGAAGCCGTGGATCTGGATCGGGTACTCCACGTCGTACGCGGTGGAGCCGTCGCCGTCGTTGTAGGCGTACAGCGTCGGCGTGCCGTTCTTGTTGTTGAGGCGCTTGACGGCATTGGTGGGCGGCAGCGGCGTGGAGCACAGGATGTCGGTCGCGCCGCAGGCGGTGCGAAGATCGGCCTGCTGCCCGACCAGTGCCGTATACAGCGCCGCTCCGGCCGGCACGCGGTCCTGGCGCGGCCGCACATAGATCTGGCCGACCATGCCCATCTGCAGGTGTTCCGGCGGAGTGATATGGCAGTGCCAGAAATAGGTGCCCGCGTCCGGCGCCAGGTAGTAGTACGTGAAGCTGCCGCCGATGTTGATGGCGACCGAGGCATCCGGCACGCCGTCATAGAACGACGACGCATTCGGGTAGCCGTGGAAGTGCACCGTGTGCCGCTCGAACAGGTCCGGACGCATGATCATGCCGACGTTGGTGAGCGTCAGGAAAAACTCGTCGTCCTCGTCGATGGCCATCAGCGGCGCGGGAATGTTGCCGTTCATCACGCCGATGTCCATGATCGGCCGCGGATCGACGTGGCCGTCGATCTGGTTGGGGGGCACCGAGTTCGGATCCGGCGTCAGGCCCACCGCGCCATTGAACGTCGTGTCGGTGTACGGATTGCCGAGCGTATTGAAGATCGACGCCGGCTGGGTGCCGGGCAGGCCGTTGCGGATATCGGCAAGGCCGGAGAGCGGACCGAACGAAAACATATAGGTCTGCACGCCGTCGGCCATGGTCGAATAGCCGTCGCCGCCGGAAATCTGCTGACACTTGATCCCGCCGGGGAAATTGCTGTTCGGGTTGTGCGTGATCGTCGAGGTGGGACACTGCACCCGGAACGACTGGGCATGAACCGGCAGCGCAACAAGCAGCGGCAACAGCAGCGCCACGAGCCCGCTGCGTGCCGCACGGATAGCGAACATATGACCTCCTTGCACCTGGTCATTGCGCGCGGTGCTACGTGTCGGGCGCCCTGTCCTGCCCGGGTAGCCACCGTGCCGTCTTGATTTCCCGTCTCCCCGCATGTCTATTTTGGAAAGCCGGGGCGGCTTCCGACATGGGTCAACCTCCTACTGTTGCGGTAGGGCAAACCAGTGTCAGCGCGCGGGGCGGCCCGGCTTGGTGGTCAGTCTCGGCGGCAGGCCCGGCAGGCTGCCCGCGGCGGACCGGCCCATGCCCGGCATCGGGTAGATGAACGCCCAGTCGGCATAGGTCTGTGCGTTGGAAAAAAACGCGTATCGGCCCGGAAAATTCGCGTGCTTGATCGGCACGCCGTCCGACCGGCTGTGAATGCCGTAGATGCCGGTGCCGTCGCGCAGCAGCTCCCAGTCGTTGCGCCCGGTGACCGGGTCGGGGTACGCGCGGCGCAGATGATGCATGGGCACGGGGAAGCGTTTGTCGTCGATCAGGTCATCGATGGACATCGGCAGGCTGCGCCCCACCAGGTAGTAGCGTTCGATGGCCTGCCGGTACTGGTTGCCCACGAACAGCAGCGCGTCTTCCTGCTGGCGCCGCCGCTGCAGGGCCCACACGTCCATCCCCGCGAGCAGCGCGATCGACGCGAGCATCAGGGCGATCAGCAGCGTGAGCATGACCAGGCCAGGCGAGCGCTGCCGCCGCCAGGGCCGACGCGTCGGGTACCGATGCCGGGCGCCGCTCATTTTGCCGCCACCGGTTCGGACGCGGCCGCCGGCACGCCCGCCTCGCGCGCCGGGCCCACGTCGTAGATGCCGGTCTTCGAGGTGTCCGGCGGCGCAATGACGGCCCACGCGGTACCGCCGCTGACCGGGTCCACCGGAATGCCGCGCAGATAGCGCTTCGCCACCAGATCGTCCAGCGTGTCCGGGTACTGGCCGTTGTCGCCGTAGTACTTGTCGATCGCGTCCCGGATCACGGCCAGATTCTGCTGCTGCACCTGGGCCCGCCCGCGCTCGATGCTGTGGAAGTAGCGTGGCAGCGCAAGCGTCAGCAGCAAGCCGATGATGGCCATGACCACCACCAGCTCGATCAGCGTGAATCCGCGGCGGCGCGCGTGCGGTGCTTGTGTCATGGTGGCCTCACCAGTCCTTGTACGGAATGCCGTCCAGACCCGTGCCGCCGGCTTTCGATGTGACATCGAACACGTCGTCGCCGCCGGTCCCGCCATCCACCGGCACGCCGTATGCGCGCAGGTTCCAGGTATCGGCGGCAGGCGTGGAGGCCTCGCCCGTGAAGAACGGATCGCGCGGCACCCTTCGCAGGAACATCAGCAGGCCGCCTTTCGGGTCCTTGGCGTCCTTGACGCCCTCCACCAGCACCGCGAGCGACGGCGGGTAGCCGGACGCGCCCGCCTCGTGCTCGACCGAACCCGAGTCGCTCGCTTCCTTGTACGCATCGATCGCGGTGCGGATCTCGCGCAGCGCCACCCGCAGCGCCTGCTCTTTCTGGCGCTGCACGGCCAGCTCGGAAAGCGGCACGATGGCCATGGCGACGATGCCCACCAGCGCAAGCGTGATGACGAGCTCGATCAGCGTGAAGCCGTGGCCGCGGCAGTTCGCGCGGCCACGGCCAAGGTGGAGGTCCTTCAGGCGGACCATGGCTCAGTACGCCCCCGTCGGGATCGGATGCAACGGGTTATCGCTCGGCATGTCGCTCGGCGGCGTCGGCACGATCGGCGGCGGCGATGCCGCTGGCGGCGCGGCGGCGGGCGCGGCGGGCGCTGGCGTGTATGGCGCTGCCGGCGCGGGTGCGGGCGGTGCGGCCTCGGTCGGGCTGACCGCTGCCGCTGCCTCGGGCCCGGCCGTGCCAGCCGCCGGTGCTGCTGCTGGTGCCGCCGCTGCCGGCGCTGCCACCGCCGCAGGCGCAGCTGCCGGTGCCGGTGCCGGCGGCGCCGGTGGCACAACCCCTTCGGGCGGCGGCACCGTGGTCATGAAGCGGCCACCGAACATTGCCGGCGGCGGCGTCGTGCGCGGCGCGGCGGGCGGCTGCCCAAACGCGCCGTTGGGCGGAACCACGCCGCTGGCCGCGGCCGGCGCGGCAGCCTTGGGCGTCTGTTCGCCACCCGTGGTGCCGCCGCCGACGGCGCCCGGGGAGACGACCGCCACCCCGGCGGCCGGCGCCGGAAGCGCCGCAGCAGGCGCAGCAGGTGTGGCAGGCGCGGCGGGCGCGGCCACGCTCGGCGGATCGAGCCGCAATTGCTCGGTGCGCACAGTGCTGTCGGTGCCGGACCAGATCTCGCGCGTATCCGCATCCGCCGCCAGCTGCGGCCGCACGATATGCGGCGTGATCTGCAGCACGATCTCGGTCTTCTTGTGGTCGCCGTTGTGGTTCGAGAACAGGCGCCCAAGCACCGGCAACTGCCCAAGCCCCGGAACCTTGTTAGCCGCGTCCCGATCCTCATCCTGGATCAGGCCGCCGAGAATCTGGGTCTCGCCGTCCTTGAGCCGCAGCGTCGTCGACGCATTGCGGGTGCCGATCTGGTAAGCGAGCGAGCTCAGGCCGGTCTGCGCGTTGCTGCTCGAAATGATCTGGGTGATGTTGCTGACCTCGAGGCTCATCTTGATGCCGACATCGTTGTCCCGGTACACCTGGGGCTCGACCTCCAGCTTGATGCCGACATCCAGGTACTGGATCGACTGCGAATAGACCGGGCCGCTGGTGCTCGGCACGCTGGAGCTCGAGATCACGGGCACCTTGTCGCCGATCAGGATCTTGGCCTTCTCCTTGTTGCGCGTGCGGATGCGCGGGCTCGCCAGCAGGTTCGCGTCGGTATCGGTCAGCTTGAGATTGGCCGTCACCGACAGCCCGCTGGCCGTGAGCTGATTGGCCGTCAGGTGATGCAGCGCGCCCCACGTGCTTGCCGAGGACGGCGTCCCGAGCGAGAAGCTGTTCGGCCAGTCGATGCCCAGATCGGTGAGCCGGTCGCGCGACACCTCCAGCACCTCGACTTCCAGCATCACCTCCGGCTCGGGCAGATCCTGCGCGGCGATCATCCGCTCGGCCACGCGGATGGTCTCGGGCGTCGCCCGGATCGACACGGTATTGGCCCGTTCGTCGGTGACGATCTCCTTGATCTTCAGAAGATTCTTCAGCAGCGTGTCGATGTGCTTGGCGTCCGTGTTGGACAGCTGGAACGTGCGCACCTTGAGGTCCTGGTATTCCTGCTGCTTGGCCGGCGTGGCCGGATAGATGAACACCGTGTTGGCGTTGAGCACCTTCTTCGCGAGCTGGTTCTGCAGCAGGATCATGTCGACCGTGTCTTCGAGCGAGGCATTCGAGACGAAGATCGTGGTCTTCAGATCGACGCGCACATCGCGATCGAAGATGACGCTCAGGCCCGTCGTGCGCGACAGCGCTTCGAACACCATGCGCACGTTGGCATCCCGGAACTGCAGCGACACCGGCTTGCGCATGATCGACGCCGCGGCGTTCTTCTCTTCGGCGGCCTGCTTTTGCAGACGCCGCTTCTCGCTGATCTCGCGGTAGAGGCGCAACGCGCCGGCATCATTCGGATTCTCCGCGAGCACGTGCTCGACGCGCTCGGCCGCGCCATCATACGAGCCGCGCGCCATCATCCGCTCCGCTTCCTGGAGCACGGCGCCGTTGCGCCGGTCGACGTCGATGGCGGCGGCGATGCGCCTGCCGCGCTCGTTGCCCGGATCCAGCCGCAGGGCTTGCAGGAGCAGGACCTGGGCCCGGTCGAAATCGTGGATGAGGCGCAGCCGGTCCGCCCCGTCGAGCAAGTCCTTGACCTGGCGGTCGCGCTCATCCATGTACTTGAGCTTGAGCTGCGCGTTGGTCGGCTCCCGCTGGCTGGTGGTCTGCAGCTGCTCGATGTCCCTGGTGGTGGCGCACCCGCCGATCAGGACCACAGCCATGGCCCACGCCAGACCGTTGTGCGGCGTGGCGGCGCTTCGATCGGGGAACGATGGGCAGCGGTCCGCTTCAAGCGCCGCACCCGGACGGCAGGACGGTTTCATTTAGTTCCCCTCGCCTTGAACGGACATCACTTGCCGCTGGTTGAGCGGCAGGTAGGTAAAGCGCGCTTCCGTGGCCGCGATCGATTCGAATCGGTACACCCCGTCGATCACATCCCCGGGCGAAACGATCAGGAGCCGGTCCCCGCTGCTGATGAACACCTGCGGCTTGGCCGCCTCTGGATTGAGCGTGCCGAGGTACACGAACGGCAGCGCAGGCGCGCTCGGCGGCGGCGCCGGCTCGGGGGCGGGCGCTGCCGCCGCGGGTGGGGGCGGCGGAGGCGGCAGCCATGACAGCACGGTGAACGGATCGTTCTCCGACTCCGGAGAAAGCGGCGGCCGCAAGGCGGCAAGGCGCGCGCGCGGCGTCGGCCCGTCCGTGCCGGTGGCGGGCTGCGCCTGGGCGTCTGCCGTGGCCGGCTTGGCCGCGGTCCGGTCGGATCGATGTCCCGCGCGAGCATCGGCGGCGCCCTTCCCGTCCGGCAAGCCCGACTGCGCCACCGCTTGCTGCCCGCTGTGCGGCACCGCCGCCTCCGCGCGCGACGCGTGCAGGCGCTGCACGCCGATCCAATAGGACAGCGCGGCGATGGCAATCACCGCCACGCCGGCCAGGCTGCGCATGACGAGGGTCGGTCTCATGATCGGCTCGCCCGGTAGATCAGATCAAACCGGATGCGCGCGTCCAGCACATCGCCGCTGACCGCGGGCCGCTCGACGTGAATCTCCTGCAGCGCGGCGTTGGGCAGGCTGTTTAGCACCAGCGCCACGAAACGCCGGATCGCGACATAGCGGTCCTTGACCGGCAGCAGCACCTGGTAGGTCGTGTACGCGCCGGAGCGATCGGCCCCGATCTGATACTGCGCGGAGCCGAGGGTGAGATTCACCGCGCGCGCCTGCGCCAGGATCGTCGCCACGTCGTCGCTGCTCTGGGCGAAGAGCGGGAACCGTTCGGGCAATGTGTCCAGCAACTGTGCATCCGAGTCGGCGCGCGCCGCATGCGCGGCCGCCTGCGCCGCCGCGGCGCGCGCCAGTTGCGCCTGGTGATGCAGCTCGCGCGTGCCGGATTCGAGCGCGGGCGTGGCCAGCCGGGCTGCGGCGGCCACGGCCAGCAGCACGGCACCGGCCAGCCCCGTCCAGCCGAACCCGCGCCGCAAGGCGAATTGCACGGCCAACAGCGGATCGCGCAGCCCGGTCGCGCTCATGGTTTTCTCCACACCGCGGTGACCTGGAATCGCACCGGCACACCCGGCACCGTCGTTTCGATCAGGTGCGTGTTCAGCGCCGCCTCGCGCAACAGCCGGCTTTCCTGCAGATACTTGAGATAGCCGATCAAGGCCTCGAAATCCTTCGCTTCCGCCGTGATGCGGATCTGGCCTTGCGCGGGCATCTGGTCGATGCCGATCAGCGCCACGTCGTGCCCGCGATACCCTTCCACGATGGCCAGCAGGTCCTGCCATGGCACGGTCAGTTCGGACAGCACGGCACGGCTGTCCTTGGCCGTCCGTTTCTCGAGCGCGGTCGGCTCCAGCTTTGCGGCGCGCGTCTTGACCGGCGCGCTCGCCGCCACCGCGGCGAGTTCGGCGCGGGCGCGGTCGTTGTTGCGGTAGGCACGCCACAGCGCATCGCCCGCGAACAGCAGCAGCAAGGCGGCTGCGATCATCAGCGCAACCCCGGCCGTGGTCGGGCCGGTCCGGCGCCGCGCGAAGTCGATGTTGAGAGGCGACATCATTGCGCGAACCTCATCAGGCATCGTGCGGGAGCGTGGCCGCTGATGTGGCCCGTCAGCGGATGGACACGCTCGAAGCACGGGTCGAACTGCCGGGGGTCGACAGCCAGCCCGCAGAGATAGACCTCGCAGTCATCATGCTGCCGCACCAGGGACCGCTCAAAGACATGGCGGGCAACCTCGGCGATCGGCGCCGCAACACCGCCCGCATCGGCAAAGACACGCTGCGCGTCGTAGGCGAGCCAGCGGCCGCCATCGAGCGTCACGGCGTGCAGCATCGTTTCATCGACGACCAGCAGCAACCCATCGCGCCCCGCCAATGCCCGGCGCACGCGGTTCAGCCGCTGCGGCAGCCCCAGCGTGATGCTCCCGACCTCGACCCGGGCGGCGGCGCAGGCCTCGCCAATGCCATCCAGCAGCGAACGTGACAGCGCGCTTGCAAAAAGCGCGCGCCCGTCGTCGCGCAACTGCCAGCGCGTCGACACGGTGGACGTCTCGGCGCCGAACACGTCGGCAACGTACGCACACGCAACCTCATCGAGGTCGTGCGCGGACATCGAGCGAAAATCACCGCGCAGAATCGCGTGCTGCCCCCAGAAATCGTCCAGCACGATCGCCGCGCGCCGCGTTGCGCGGGCGCCGGCGCCTGCCGGCCCGGCCGTCGCCGGCGTGTCGCCCGTCAGCGCGCGGCGCAGCGCGTCCAGCGCACCCTGTTCCGTGTAGCGCAGCGCCGCATCGATCTCCACCATCAGGTCGGGGGCGTCGACATCGTCGGACGCGGATTCGGCCGTGGTGTCCGCCTGCGCGTCCGCGGATCGCCCCGAACGCAGCGCGCCCCACGCGCCAAACGCCGCGTGCAACCGCGACAGCACGCTTCGACGCCGGCCCAGCGCCAGCGCGCTGGCACCGAGTCCGATCGCCAAGGCCTCAGTCGACAAGCGTGACACGGTTGATCTCCTCAAGCGTGGTTTCGCCCGCGGCAACCAGCTTGACCGCCGCGGTGCGCAGCGTCGTCATGCCGCTGCGCATCGCCGCCTGCTTGATCTGCCCGATCGGCGCGCGCTCGGACAGCAGTTGCCGCAGTTCATCATTCATGCGCAGCGCCTCTGCGATGGCGCGGCGGCCGCGATAGCCGGTGCCGCGGCACGCCGCGCAGCCGATGCCGCGCCGAAAGTGGAAACCCTGCGCCGCATCGGGCTCGATGCCGGCGCGCGCGAGCAGCTCCGGCGCATACCGCTCCTGCGTCGCGCAATCCGGGCAGCAACGGCGCAGCAGGCGCTGCGCGATCACGCCGTTCAGCGCCGAAACAAAGCTGTACGAATCGACCCCCATGTTGGTGAAACGCCCGATCACGTCGAACACATTGTTCGCGTGCACGGTCGTGAAGACCTGGTGGCCGGTCAGCGCGGCCTGCACCGCGATCTGCGCGGTCTCGCTGTCGCGGATCTCGCCGACCATGATCTTGTCGGGATCGTGCCGCAGGATCGACCGCAGGCCGCGCGCGAACGTCAGCCCCTTCGCTTCGTTGACGGGAATCTGCAGGATGTCGCCCAGCTGGTACTCGACCGGATCCTCGATCGTGACGATCTTCTCGAGGCCGTCGTTGATCTCGGTGAGAATGGCGTACAGCGTGGTCGTCTTGCCGCTGCCGGTCGGGCCGGTCACCAGCAGCATCCCATAGGGCATGGCCGCGACCGTGCGCATGAACGACATGTCGCCCGCCTGGAACCCGAGCGCTTCGAGCGTGAGCCCGCCGGCGGCCTGCGAGAGCTGGTACCGGTCCAGGATCCGCAAGACCGCATCCTCGCCGAACTGGTTGGGCATGATCGACACCCGAAAGTCGATGTCGCGCGCCGCGTATTGCGCCTTGAAGCGCCCGTCCTGCGGCACCCGCCGCTCGGCGATGTCGAGCTCGGAAATCACCTTCAGCCGTGACAGCACCTGGTCGGCAAGCTCACGCCCCTCCATCCGGCTGACGACATTCAGGACGCCGTCGATCCGGTACTTGATGGTCAGCCCGCCGGCACGGCACTCCAGGTGAATGTCGCTCGCCTGCAGTTTCAGCGCGTCGTAGATGGTGGAATTGAGCAGCCGGACGATCGGGCTGTCGTCATGGCTGATGCCTTGCAGCGTCAGGGCCAGCGCGGCCGTCTCGCTGGCGCCCCGCACGGCGCCGTCCATCGCGAGCGTGTCCATCGCCCGCACATCCTTTTCGCGGGCGGCAAGATAGGCATTCAGATCGCCGACGCTCGCGAGCGACCACCGGTACGGCACGGTGGGGCGCGCGCGCATGCGCTGGTCGATGCAGCCGCGGATGCGGGCGTCGAGCGGATCGGCGATCACGAACAGCAGGCCCGCCCCGTCGCGGAAGCCCATGCACAGCCGCGCGGTGGCCTCGACGAACGGCATCACGCTGAAATCCGGCTCGAGCCCATGCATCTCGCGGATGCCGATGGGCGTCATCCGGAACGCCTGCGCAAGCAGCGCCAGCACCGTATCGGCGTCGGCATCGACATGCGCCGGCAGTGCCTCCAGCGCCCGGATGCCCGAGCCGTAGCGCTCGCCGAGTTCGCGCAAGGCATCGCGGTACAGGGTGCCGCGCGAGTCGGGGGTTGCGCAGTTCGTGTCCATGGCGCACCTACTGGACGCTCGACGCCAGTTGAAAGATCGGCAGGTACATCAGCACGACGATGCCGCCGATCACGACGCCGATCACCATCATCATGGCGGGTTCGACCAGCCGTGACGCCAGGTCGATCGCATGGGAGACGTGCGCCTCCTGAAAGGCGGCGATCTTGTCGAGCACCGGCCCCAGCCCACCCGTCTTCTCGGCGACCGTCAGCAGCCGGTAGGTGATCGGGTCGGCCAGCCCGCTGCCGAGAAACGCATCGGACATCCTGCCGCCATTGCGAATGCGCTCCATGGCCGACGCCAGCGCGGCGCGATCCGCGCGGCTGACCAGTCCGCACGCCAGATCGAACGCCTGCACGGCCGGGATGCCGCCATCGACCAGCATGGCCGACGTGCGGAAGAACTGTGCCTGCCGGTAGACACGGAAATGCTCGCCGACACCCGGCAGGGAGAGCAGCCGATCGGTGGCCCAGCTGCGCGTCGCCTGGCGACGCAACGCGCCGATTCCGGCCAGCACACAGATGGCAAACCCGACGGCGAGGCCCTGGCCATG
Source organism: Ralstonia nicotianae (assembly GCF_018243235.1). NCBI lineage: Bacteria > Pseudomonadati > Pseudomonadota > Betaproteobacteria > Burkholderiales > Burkholderiaceae > Ralstonia > Ralstonia nicotianae. Next base: position 1,144,952 of record NZ_CP046674.1, on the reverse strand, counting down.
CGCATGCACCATCGCGCCCCAGGCCATCAGCCATTGAGACAGCATCGGCAGCTCGCGCCCGCTGTGCTCCAGCAGCCCGGCGAAGCGGGGCACCACGAACGCGAGCAGGAACACGGCAACCGAGCCTCCCACGGCAAGCAGCACGGCGGGATAGATCGACGCGGACACCACGCGGGCACGCAAGGCCTGCAGCGTCGCGCTGTTCTGCGAATAGCGCTTCAGGCTGGCGGCAAGACCGCCCGTCTGCTCGCTGGCCTTGACGCAGGCCACCAGCACGGGCGGGAAGACGTTGTCCGCCAGCTCCAGGGCCGCCGACAGCGCGTGGCCTTCCTCCAGGCGCCGCAGCAGATCGCGATAGACCGCCGCCGATGCCTCCCGGCGTTCGTTGCTGCCGAGCGTGCGCAGCGCATCGATGACGCTCACGCCCGCATCGAGCAGCGCCGCGAGCTCGCGCGCGAACAGTTCGACGTCGAATGCCGTCCCTCCCAGCACCGTGCCGCGGATGCGGTGCCGGCCGCGCGCGCCGCCGGCCCGGACCGCGATCACCTTCCAGCCCCGTGCGTGCGCTGCCGCGGTCGCGCCGGCCGGCGTGTCGCCCTCGATGCAGACCGTCTGCACCAGGCCACCGGAATCGAAGACTCGCAGCAAGTACTTCACCTCAGCCCCCTCTAACGGCCCGGCCGCAGGCTTCACGGCCAGCCGGTCCGCGCCTTCACCACGATGTGACCGCCACGTTCTCGCCGGTGCCGCCGGGCTGCCCGCTCTTGCCCAGCGAGTACAGGTCGTATTCGCCGTGCTCGCCGGGCGACCGGTAGACGTACGGGCGATCCCACGGGTCGAGCGGAACCGCCTTCTTCAGATAGGGGCCGCTCCACCGCGGCTGGCTCTGCGGCCGCGTGTTGAGCGCGTCCAGGCCTTCCTCCGTGCTCGGATACGCGCCGACATCGAGGCGGTACTGATCGAGCGCCTTGCCGAGCGACTCGATCTGCGCCTTCGCGATCTTGAGGTTGGACTTGCCGATCTGATCGAAATACTGCGGCGCCACCAGGCCCGCCAGCAACCCGATGATGACCATCACGACCAGGAGCTCCAGGAGCGTAAAGCCCCCTTCCCGGCGCGCGCATCGACGTGCGAAGACGCTGCCGCCGTCATCCCGTGGGCAACGCAAGACCCCGATCATTCGCGTATCAAGCACCACGACGCCCCTCCCTTTCCGTCCTCCGGGACAGCCGGCCCAACTGGGCTTGATCTCATTCTTGTCTGTGCATCACGGTGGAAGAAGTGAGGAACCCCCTCCCCCTCGTATGGGTAACGCCCCGATGGTCGGTAGGCGCACAGCCCCCCGTTGCGCGCGGCCCGGCGAAACCTAAAATGTGATCACAAGAATCCCGAGGTCGCGATGGCCGAGCGCAGACACTGCGCATGCCGGCAATCGGCGCGTGCAGCAGCGGCGCGTATTGATGTCGCACCGCATCAACCGGTCCCCCGTTCGGAGGCCAGATGAAAACCTCTTCGCAGCGCGACGGCCGGCACCTCCACCTGACGTGGCGTGACGTCATCGATGCTGTCCGCAAGCTGACCGCAACCGTTCAGCCCAACGAACAGAACTTCGACGCGGCGTCCGATGTCCGCGGCGCGGCGTTTTGCATCCTGTCTCCCGACGGACATTTCGTTTCCGCGAACGACAGCACCGGCGCCATCTTCGGCTACTCGGGCAACGAACTGATCGGCCATTCCCTGGTGGACATGGCGGCGAACGGCGGACGGCAGGACATCATCGATGGGCTGTCGCGCTGTGCTTCGGGGACGTTCCATTCGTTTCGTGCGCAGCTGTCCATGCGCGGCGGCCGCCACGCCTCGGTGCTGCTGCACCAGCATCCGATCTTCGACAGCGATGGCTGCATCGGCGCATTGCTGACCATCTTCGAAGAGCCGTCCGCAAGCGAACCCGCTGCGCCGGACGCCGCCGCCAGCCCGCCATCGGCCGAACCGGATGCCAAGCGTCAATATGCCTTTCTGATGATCGGCCAGGAAAGGGAGCGCAAGCGGATCTCGGCTGAGCTGCACGATGGGCTGGGCCAAGCGCTGACGCTCGTCAAGCTGACGGTCGAGGATGCCCTGATCCATATCCATCGCAACAACATCACCGAGGCCGCCGAGCTGCTCAATACCGCCGTGCTGCGCATCCGCGAATCGATCGGCGACCTGCGCCGCATCTGCAGCGAACTGCGCCCCGCCCTGCTCGATCGCCTCGGCCTGGCCGCTTCGCTCGACGCCCTGTGCAAGCGTGTCGAACAGGAAGCGGGGCACCTTGCCGTGCGCTTCGATAGCGGCGTCGAAGACGAGGAGGTCCCCGACAACCTGAAGGCCGACATCTTCCGGATCACGCAGGAGGCCATGAACAACGCGATCAGGCATGGCGCGGCCACCGAAATCCGCCTGAGCCTGCGCCGCATCGAGAGCGGCATCCTGCTGACGATTCAAGACAACGGCATCGGCTTCGACACGCAGCCCCTGTTTGCCGACCCGGTGTCGCAATCCGGCCTCGGCCTGATCGGCATGCAACAGCGGGTCGAGCTCAACGGCGGCAGCTTCTTCATCCAGTCGAGCGTGGGCGACGGCACGCTGGTCTCCGCGCTATGGCGCGCATGACCACGGGCAGCCGCCCACGGTGACCTCAATACCGTCAAGCCACCGCCGCCCGTTCACCTCACCTCACGGCGATACGCCGGGGGCTCGATATTGGTGTCGCTTTGCAGATCCGACTGCGGTGCGATCAAGCCCAGGCCGATCGCGGCAAGCACCAGCCCGGTCACATTGCCGACGCCGAGCTTTTCCATCAGGTGCGCGCGGTATTTCTCGATCGTCTTGGGACTGAGGTTCAGGTAGAGCCCGACCTGGCGATTGGTCCGGCCTTCGGCCACGAGCTGCAGCACGCTGCGCTCGCGCGCGGTCAGCGTTTCCCAGGTGCTCTTGGGCGCCAGTGCCTCATGACCATTGACAAACGACTTGACCACGTTGCCATAGACATCGGCGCTCAGATGTCGCTTGCCCTGCATGACCGCGCGCAGCGCAGCCACCAGTTCCTCGAACGACGCATCTTTCAGGACATAGCCGTCGACCCCCACGCGCAGCGCTTCCCTCACATACTCTTCCGACTTGTAGACGGTCAGCACGACCACGCGGATCTGCGGCAGGCGGCGCTTGATCGTCGCCACCATATCGATGCCGTTCATGCCGGGCATCGACAGATCGGTCAGCACCAGGTCCGGGGCCAGCGAGATGGCCAGTTGGCACGCCTCCCTTCCGTCCTTTGCTTCCCCGACCACGTCGTATTCACCCAAGGCGGACAACATGGATCGCAGACCACACCTGAGCAAATGATGATCCTCCGCGATCAACAGGCGATGTACGGTGCTCACGGCGACTCCTCCTCAGTTCGGCCGCTTGGGCGCACCGGCCGCCTGAATTGTGTTCGTTGTCCCAAAACCTCACGGGAATTCCTGCCGCATAGTTCGAATGCTTCGGTCCGTTCGCCCCAGTAAAAAACGTGCGACGAAGCTCACACAGACTAAGCAAGGAATGCGCCATGCGGTCCATCACAAGAAGCGCGAGAAAGCCGCCATGCATCCGCGCGGCAAGCATGCGGCAAAGCGTTTCACGGACGTAACAACATGCTGTGCTGAACGCCTTGGCGCCCGCGCATCGCCCATCGAAACGCGGGGCAGCCGGGAGGGCGAAAGCCTGATGGGGCCTGCGTAAACGACCCATAGCCCCCCACGGCATGCGCTTGTAGCGTGCTGTGAGAATCCTGAAACAATTCGTAATACAGGTGGGGAGGCATTCCCTCTTGTGATCCCCATCCGCCACGCCGTGAAGCCGGGTCGCATTCCATGCCAAAGGATTGCGCCTCGGCGCGGAAACGTTCAATCCCCGCTGCCATGCAAGCAGTAGCAGGCCGGTTTCAGCGATGGCGAACCCTTGCGATGAGAGCGCTCGGATCGGGGGGAACATGCCCACCTACCGCTGAGCCGCCGACGTTGGCCGACCGGAAGTCGACCGACGACTCGAAACTACCGCGCGGTCCCGTTTTTCTCAACCCCGCCTCACTGTAGTGGTCAACCCATCCCGGACACTGCGTTAAGTTTTTGTTCCGCGACAGCCGGCGCGAGTCCGTCATTGAACTGATGTGGCCGTATCCAGTTGTACCGGTGCATCAGGTAATGGCTGATGTCCCGGTGTGCTTCATGCGCCGTCATGTAACCCACTGGCGGCAACCACTCGGTTTTCAGGCTGCGGAACAGTCGCTCCATCGGGGAGTTATCCCAACAGTTGCCACGACGGCTCATGCTCTGCTGTATCCGATAGCGCCACAGGCGCTGCCGGAACTTCCGGCTGGCGTACTGGCCACCCTGGTCCGAGTGAAACAGCAGTCCCTGCGCTCTGCCGCGCTGCTCATAAGCCATGTCCAGCGCCTGCACGACCAGATCGGCGTCGGGGCGTGTCGAGAACGCCCAGCCGACGACGCGCCGCGTGAACAGATCAAGCACCGCTGCCAGGTAATGCCAGCGACCCTGCGCCCAGACGTAGGTGATGTCACCACACCAGACCTGATTCGGCGCATCGACCTCGAACTGGCGGTTGAGGTGGTTTGGAATGTCGATTCGCTCGACCGTGGCCCGTTGGTAGGCGTGGCAGCCCGGCTGCTTGCAGATCAGCCCCAACTCCTCCATCAGCCGACTGACCTTGACGCGGCCAATGACCGTGCCTTCCTCGCGCATCATGCCCATGATGCTTCTGCTGCCAGCCGAGCTTCGGCTCTCGACGAACAGTTCGGGGACGCGACTGCGCAGCGCCATGCGCTCGACATCGACATGCCGAGCCCGCTCCCGATGGGCATACAGACAAGAGCGCAGCACATCACAGACCCCGCACACCAGTTCGACTGATTCGGTTTGGCAGACCCGATCGATTACCTCGTACGTTCGATGCCTTCCGACATCAAGAGCGCGGTAGCCTTTTTTAAAATAGCCTTCTCGCGCTCAAGGCGCTCAATACGCGCTTCAAGCTCCTGGATACGCTGCTGATCCGGCGTCATGGCCAAGCCTCGCGGCGTGATGCCCTGGCGTTCCATCTGAAGCTGCTGCACCCAGCGACGCAGCACCGACTCGGCGACGCCGACCGAGCGACTCGCTTCGATATGGCTGTAGCCCTGGTCGAGAACCAGGCAGGCAGCCTGCTGCTTGAACTCGGGGGAAAACGAACGTCGTTGCTTGACCATCAGGCACCTCTCTCCTGCGAGCATTCTCGCCTAAGTCAGTGTCCGGATTCATTAGACCACTACACTACTGAGGCCGGGGCGATTCATCTCCGATGACGTGCCAATGTTGTCGACCCTACGACTGCCTGACCATCCCTGCTCCAGCCAAGTTAGATAACCGGTTCAGGCGAGGCGGACCACACTGGCCGCGCCATTCGTAAATCATGTCGTCGTCGATGGGCGCCTGTTGCTCGAAAGCCCTTCAGCTTGGCGTTGTAGCAGGCCTAACCTTTGGTGCCGGACGGCTGGCCCATCGCTACAATAGGACAAGCGCAACGGCTGGTTTCCGGGCGTTCACGAAGGGGATAGGGGAAGAGATGACAACAGCGCGCGCTGGTACGCGAGAAGAAGCGCTGCGACTGCTAAACACGAGCGAAATTGCAGTTGTTGAGCTGGATTACGAAACCGGCTGGCAGGATGCCGTCGAGCTGGGCCGCATGGGCCAGAAAGCCGGGATTCGCGTGGAGTTTCGCAGCCAGGAAAACATCGCCGTCCGATCATTGAAGGCGCTTGTGGCTGGGCTCTCTCGCCCCAAGCTGACATTCCGCCAGCGGAATCTCTATTGCCAGTTCGATCTAGATGCGCTGCCCACGGGCGAGCTGGAGAAGCTGGAAGCCAAGACTGCAACATTTGGGGACTACATTCTTGGCGGTCATTTGCTGCACGACGTGGACGTCCGTTGGGACGAATAGAGGCAGGGAGCAGTAGAGTCCACTGTTGCTGATGATGCGATGTCGGAAAACCCAAGCAGACCGAAAGTCGCATACGCATTTATCTTTTCCTAGGGGCTTCGCCACCTAACCTGCACCTGTTGATCCAGTCTGGGTGAACAGGGCGTATTTACATAGCCCCGGTCGATAGTGATCGCTGGCCGGCGACACCTCGCTGACGGCGTCCGATTTCCAACCGACAACGGATAGTGGGGTTACGCGACACCGCATCAGAAGAGGGTGACAGGGCGATACGCACGTAGTCAGAGCGGATGGAGCGGCTATTAACCGCGCTGTGCCAGTGGGCCGGTTGGCGCGTGGGCTCGCCGCAGCCAGAAAAGGCTGACCGCCGCCGCCAGCACCGGAGGCAGGATCAGGCCACAAACCAGCGGCCATCCGTAGGTTGCCAGCAAGCCGCCCGATGCGAACGAGCCGACAACCATGGCCCCAAACACGACAAAGTCGTAGATGGACTGCACGCGAGGGCCTTCCGCCGGGGTGTGGCACGTCAGCACCATGGCCGAGGCACCCAGGAAGCCGAAATTCCAGCCCAAACCGAGCAGCAGCAGCGCGACCCAGAAGTGATTCACTGACACGCCGGTCATGCCCGTCGCGGCCGCTAAGGCGATCAACGCCAGCCCCGCCAGGCTCACGCGTGGCGCACCGAAGCGCGCGATCAACCGCCCCGTGAAAAAGCTCGGCGCATACATGGCGATGACGTGGATTTCGATGCCGTAGTTGGCATGCACACGCGGGATGCTGCATAGCTCCATGGCCAGCGGTGCGGAGGTCATCATGAAGTTCATCATCATGTAGCTCACGACGCCGCAGAGCATTGCCACAACAAAGCGTGGCTGCCGCATGATGTCGGAACTCGGTCGCCCATGCGCGTGGGCCGAGACCGGCGGCTGGTGCTCGAACCGCACGCCCTGCAGCACGATGGCCGAGAGCACGGCCGTACCAGCAGAGGCGAGGTAGGTGACCGCATACGCGTGCGGCGACCATAGATTCATGGTGGCCGTCACCAACTGCGGCCCGAGCACGCTCGCCGCCCCCCCCCCCGGCCAGCACGGTGGACATGGCCCGCGCGCGATGCTCTGCCGGCACGCATTCGGCGGCCGCGAAGCGGTACGTCAGCACGACCGCCGCATACGCACCACCAAACAGCATGGCGACGCAGAACAGGCTGAACGACTGGATCACAAGCGCCAGCGCCGCCAGCAGGCCGACAGTCACGCCGCATACGCTACCGAACAGGGCAGAGGTTTTCCGGCCGTAGCGCCGGGTCACCACGCCAACGGGAAGCGTCGCGGCGGCCATCCCCACGACAAAGATGGAGACCGGCACGGTGGCCAGGGCCGGACTTGGCGCAAGCATGTGGCCGATGATGGCGCCGGTCGCAAAGATGACCGTCGAGTTGGCACCGGCCAGCGCTTGTGAGGAGGCCAGACGCAGAACGTCAGGATTGAGTCTTGAGTTGAACATCAGACCAGAGATTCGCTCGCGAGATTGCCTGTCAAGTCAGTGTGTTCACATCAAAATGCTGTAGGAGTTTGTATCCCTCAGCCCAGTCATCCAGTCGGCTCGCGGCATTCAAATGTCCACGTGCTCCGACGTCGAGAAATTCGCTGCCCCATGTACGGGCACAGGACTTTGCATAGCTGATAGCCCCATAGGGATCGTCGTTGCTTGCAACCACGATACTGCGAAAAGGCAATCTTGCTGACGGCACGGGCGAGAACCCGTCGCAAAAGGCGCTGGGAAAGGCCGATGCCGATGGGTCTGGAACAGCTACGAGCAGTGCCCCTCGAATGGTGACCGCGTGACGCATAGCCCAATGCACAACCGCGAGGCACCCGAGACTATGCGCGACGATGATCGTATCGGCACCGAGAGCCGTCACTTCGCGATCGATTGCCGCTACCCATTCATCGCAGACGGCGTGATCCCAGTCTTCGATCTTCATGCGACGCCAGTGTCCCGGCTTCGCAGCCTCCCAGATGGTTTGCCAGTGTGTTGCCCCTGAATTGCCGTAACCGGGCACGATCAGAACTCGTTGACTCATGTTGAATTTAGCCTCCCTGAATGAGCATCCAGTGTAAAAGCCGATGCGCTCTGTCAGAATGGCTGAGCCATTGAAATCAATGCCAACTGGCTTCGAATACACGGAATTGAAGGGCTTAAACGAATGAAACCTAAGGCGGTGGAGCTGGATCGACTCGACTGGCGCATTCTCGAGGTGCTACAAACGCATGCGCGCGTGACGAATACCGAGCTGGGCAAGCAGATTGGATTGTCGCAGCCGGCTGTCAGCGCGCGGATCAGGCGACTAGAGGAGCAAGGCGTGATCGAAGGCTACTCGGCAAGAATCAACCCCGAGCTGGCCGGTCGTGACATCTCCGCGCTAATCCGTATACAAACGACTCACGCGCAGATCACGAAGTGCCTGAAGGCCTTCGCGACGATGCCTGAGATCATCGAGGCACACCGGATCACGGGCGACGATTGCTTCATTGTGCGTGCGGTAGTCCAAAGAATGAAGCAGCTCGAAACCGTCGTCGACGCGCTGGCCAGATTTGGACCTGTGACGACCTCGATCGTATTGGCAAGCTATCCGCCCAAGGCGATTGGCGAAATCAGGTAGTCGATCCTGAGCAATCCGCAGACCAACAGGGACGAGAGCGATACGTCCAGCGAATCAGCAGGTCCGATCTCGACAAATGAATCGCCCATTGCGAACACAATCTGCCGATGCCCGAAGCAAGCTACAAGACGGAAACCTACTGGGAACAGTACCAATCTTTTTTCCCCGCACACGCGCGAGTTACCGCCGCCAGCGGCCCAAATGAAGAGTGGTTCCCTTGGAAGGGCGCATCGATCCATCTCGATCGATTTCCCTGTGCGGCATCGCCGTTGACGGTGATCGTAGTGCATGGAGGTGGAGGATACGGCCGGCTGTTCGTGCCGATTGGCAAGCTACTGCACGCGGCCGGCTATGAGGTGGTCACCCCGGATCTGCCGGGATATGGCTTGAGTCAAGCGCCTCCTTCACTGGTGACCTATCAGGCGTGGACCGACTTGCTATGCGATCTGGCGTCCACCGAGTACCAAAACACGGGGCGACGCGTCGTCTTGTGCGGTGGAAGCCTTGGTGGCTACCTGGCGTACCTGTGCGCGGCGCGAATGGGCGCCGGCCCGATTGCCGGCGTGATCGCCACAACCCTTGCGGATCCGCGCTCACCGCTGGTGAGGCGCCAGTTCGCCCGCAACGCACTGGTGTTACACGCCGCGATGCCGCTGTTGCCCTTCTGTGCGCCGGTGTTCGGCAGGCTGAGACTTCCCGTGAAGTGGTTTACCAAAATGGGCGCGATGTCGAGCGATCCAGCGCTAAACCGGCTTGTTGCCGAGGACCCCTATGGTGGCGGCGTACGTGTGCCGGTCAATTTCATGCAGTCGATTTTCACCGTTCGGCCGGATGTCGAGCCCGAAGACTTCGATCACTGTCCGGTTCTGCTGGCGCACCCGGGGGACGACCGCTGGACGGGCTTCGAATCGAGCCGACAGTTCTTCGATCGCATCAAGGGCGAAAAAAGATTGGTGATGCTGGAAAACTGCAGTCACTTTCCGACTGAAGAGCCGGGCATCACGCAATTGGAACAAGCTTCGCTCCGGTTTCTAGGGGAGATTGCCAGCAACGGATCGCGCTCATGAACCCTGTGCATCGCCGAATTGGTGCAGGGCTTCGCGCGCCGCGATGCTCAGATGAAGTTGGCTTTGGCACAAAAGTTTCTACGGATTCTTGACATGCTGGTCGACACGGGGGACTGACGAAGCGCGGCACTTCAGCTTGGAGAGGCATTTCGGGGCGTTCGTTTGCCAACCGCTACTATGGGCGCGGTCTAGGCGATCCAGTTGAGGTTTTTGGACTCTCACGCGCGACACCGACGTTCCGGCAACGCATTTGGACTGCCAGTTCGATTTGGGTGTTCTGCCTGCAGGTGAAATAGCAATGCTGGCGGCCGGGGTCACTGCCCTGTGGGCTACATTGTCGGTGGCCGCACGACGCGGACGTCCGTTGGGCCGAGTTTAGGCAGCGGGCAGATCGGACTGCCGCAACCAGCTGTCGCTGCGCGCATCAAAAGACTGGAAGAGCAAGGCGTCATCGAGGGGTACGGGGCGCGGATCAATCCGGGTTTCGTGGGGCGTGGCATCTCAGCGATCGTGCGAATCCGCACCACCCACGCTCAGATCAAGCAGTGCCTCAGCGCCTTCGATGCGATGCCTGAAATCGTCGAGGCGCACCGGATCACCGGCGAAGACTGCTTCATGGTCCGCATGGTGGTCGCAGAGATGACACAACTCGAAATGGCAATCGATGCGCTGGCCAGATTCGGTCCGGTCACGACCTCGGTCGTGCTGGCGAGCTATCCACCGAAAACGATCCGTGGCTCTCAACCTTGACCGGCTACCTGGCCGTACCCTACGCGCTGGTATCTCCTGTCTCCAGTTCCTGAGCGCCTCTCGGTCGAAGGATTTTCTCAACCAGGCGTGCCGACATCTCGCGGCTCAACAGCCTTTGCAAATTGGCAAGCAGCCGATTCTGTGTCCCAACAATCCGATAGCTCCGATTGCGATCCAGCGCCCACAGTGCGTCCTGCACCACGCTCGCGACAGGCATCGGCGTGCCGACAGCCGCTTCCTTTGCGCCAACGACATCAAAAAAACCGGTTTGCGTCGCGCCGGGACATAGCGCGAGAACCCGAATGCCGCGATGCCGGTTCTCAGCCCAGACGGCTTCTGAAAATGACAAAAGAAAGGCCTTGGTGGCGCCGTAGATCGCCATATAAGGATCGGGCTGGAATGCGGCTGTTGACGCGACGTTAATGACTGCGCCATCGGATCGTGCCTGCATCCCCGGCAGCAGAAGATGCGTCAACTCGATCGCTGCCATGCAGTTCACCAGCACTTCATCGCGTTGGCGCGTCCACGGAATCGTTTCGAAGCGTCCGTAAGTCGCAAAGCCCGCGTTGTTGATGAGGACATCGACGACCGTGCCGGTCGCCTTGAGAAGATGCGCCAGCGTAGGGACGGCGTCAGGTGCGCTCAGGTCAACCGTCAGGAAATCTGCGTCGCAGGCGTAGTCGCGTCGCAATTCAGCGGTCAGCTCGTGCAGCTTGTCGCGAGAGCGTGCAACCAGCAGAAGTTTCGCGCCACGTTTGGCTAACGCATAGGCGAACTCGCGCCCGATACCCGACGATGCACCCGTGATGAGTGCTGTTTTTCCGCGAAAATCGAAACAATTTTTCATGGCCTGCTGATGGAGTGGAAGGTGGATCGGACTGTAAACCGTTGACTAAAGGCAACGGTCAAGCCCTAATGACGATCCACAACATTGGGTACAGGCAACATGCGCATCGGCGAACTATGCAAGCGAGCGGGCGTTTCGCGCGATACCGTGCGCTACTACGAGCGCATGGGGCTGCTGGACAAGGCAACACAACCTCACGCCACAAATACGTACAAGCGCTACTCCGAACTCTCGTTACAGCGGATACGGCTGATCATCCACGCGAAAGCGCTGGGCTTCACGCTCGCGGAAATTAACGACGTCATTCATGTCTGGGATAGTCCGACGTTCGCTGTTGCGCAAAAGGTCGCGTGTCTGCAAGCAAAGCTTGCAGAACTCGATGAAAAGAGCCATGCGCTGACCATGCTGCGCGCGGGGCTGCTGAATGCGTTGACCAAAGTCGGCGGTGATTGCGTCGAAGGACAAGTCGCGTGATGCGGCGCTGTTGGTGCACGCGACAAGGCAGGGCCCTGCTCAAGAGCACGCATCGTCGACCCGCGATGTTGGAAGGGATACCAGCGATGAGTGCGGGCTCCGACATCGAGCCGTAGACGTCATTGTGTGCACTGCCGGCACATCGCAGTCAGAGACGACTCGCCCGAAGGTGCCGAGGATGGCAAGCACGGCGATCCACGCAGGACGCCGCGTGGCGACCGGTCATCGCTGCGCCTTTCTGCCGGAGAAGATCAGGAAGCTGGCAGCAGCGAGCACCCAGACAGCGATGCCGCTGTAGAGCATGACCCCGCCGAAGCCGTGCACTAGCGCCGCGCGGCCGATTGTCTCCAGCGTCTCTGGGGACATGGGCGCCCACGCGGTAGCGTCAGCGGCATGCAAATTCCCGGACGCAATACGGCTGGCCAGCGCGCGCCAGGATGCTTCGTCGGCCGATTTGACCAGCGCGATTTGCAGATATTGCAGCACCCTTTGCATCAGCAGAAATCCCATCAAAGCAATGTTGATGGCCAGGGAGATCATGCGGGCGCTCATGTCGATGCCGGACGCCATACCGGCGCGTGCGGGCGACACCGAGCCCGTGGTGGTGTTGGTCACAGGCGTATTGGTGATGCCCAAGCCCGCGCCAGCCAGCAGGCAGCCTGGCAGTACGGTCAGCCAACTCGCCTGATCGATGCTGCTGCCAATGAGCATCAGGAAGAACCCCAGCCCAATGATGAATAAGCCGACGGGAATGACGATGCCCGGCCGGTACCGCAACGCCAGCCGCTCGCCGATGGGTGGGAACACCAGCGTAGGCAGGGTATAGGCCAGCAGCGACACGCCTGCTGCCGCCGCACCTTGCCCCAGCGCACTCTGGAAGTAAATGGGCAGGTAGATGATGAACGGCCAGAAGCTGAAGTTCATGCCCACTGAGCCAAGCAACGCGCCCGAGAAATTGCGCACCCGGAATACCGAGAAGTCGAACATCGGGTGCGCGGCGCGCATTTCCACGATAAGGAATAGCGCAAAACTGACCGCAGTCGCTGCAATCACCCTCAGGGCGGAAGCGCTGCCGAAACCTGTGTCGGCGCCCTGCGTCACGAAGTAGGCAAGCCCCAGCACCGTGAGGGATAGGGTGACGATGCCAGCCAGGTCCAATCTCCTTGCATGCGGATCGCGTGATTCGCGCACGCCGACGATGGCAAGGCCGAATGTCAGGGCCGCGATGAAAACATGCACCCAGAAGACCCACTTCCAACCGGACATGGCGACGATCAGGCCACCGATCAGCGGTCCGAAGCCGAGCCCGATGCCGAAGACGATCCCCCAGATGCCGAACGCCTTGCCGCGTTCGGCGCCTTCGGGGAACTGGTGCGAGAGCACTGCCACGAGGCAAATGAGCATCGCGCCACCGCTCGCGCCCTGCAAGAAGCGGCTGGCGATCAGGATGGGCGTATTCCACGCCAGGCCGCACAGCAGCGAGGCGACGCCAAACAATGCGATCGTGTAGAGGAATACGCGTTTGCGGCCATAGCGGTCCGCCAGCGTTCCCGTCGCCATCAATACCGCAGTGCAGGCGATGGTGTAGGCATTCATGATCCACTGGATGCCGCTGAAATCGCCATGCAGCGCCACTTCCAGCGTGGGGAGAATCACCGGCACGCTGGAAATCTCCAACCCGAACATCAGGGCGGCCAAGCATACGGCCAGTAGCGCCACGGTGTTGCGCGCGGCAAAGGGATGGTCTGTCTGCGGCCGGGTTGGCTGCTCGATGTCATGCGCCTGCATGGTTGTTTCACTCGGGGATGTTGAGAAGGGTGTCTGGCTGCCCGCTGGCAGCGCCGCGTCTTCGGCGGCATGCTGAGGAGCGTTCGTGCAGCGTTGTTCTCTGTGCGGTGGCAGACTGCTGGGCTCAACGCCCGTCTAGCGTGTCGAAGAGGTGAGCCGGGTGCGGAGCCCCGTGTGCGCAATCACCAGCGCCCCCACCGGCGCCACCGCAAACAGCAGGAACAGCCAGCGCGACGCGGCGCCCAGATCAGGCGCCGAGCCTGCCGCCCCCAGCGTGTTGAGCACCACCCCGCCCAGCGCTGCCCCCAACGCCGTCGCCACCAATTGCACCGTCACGATCGACGCCGATGCACGGTCATGGTCTTCCGCCGGCGCCGCCGTCATGATGCGGTTGCCCAGGTGCGGCCACACAACGCCCACGCCCAGTCCCACCAGCGTGAGCGCGACGATGATCAGCGTGGTCATCCACGCGCTGCCCGCGCCTATCGGCACCAGCATCGCCAGTACCAGCAAGCCCAGCGCGCACGCCCACGGTGCCAAGCGGATCGCGCGTGTGACCGACGCCGCGCGCAGCGCAGCGCTCAGGATGGCGCCGAGCGTCCAGCCGGCCGACGCCGTGGCCGCGATGTAGCCGGCAATCAGCGGGCTCTGCCCATGCAGCCGTTGCAGGAACAGCGGCACGAAAATCTCCGTGCACGTGACCGTAACGGCCAGCAGCGCAGACACGCCATACAGCGCGGCGAGCGCCGTGCGGCCCGTGTACGCATCGGCGGGCAGGATGCGGCGTGATGAGCGCATCTCCACACGACGGATTGCCAGCAGTGTGAGAGCGGCCGCGATCAAGCCGAGTGCGCCCAGCCACGGCGAGTCGCTGACGCTGGCCCACGACGCTGCCACCACGGCAACCGCGAGAAGCACGAGCTGGCGCGTCGGCACCGGCGTCGGACGTTCTGCCTGGGGGGCTGCCGGTTTCAGCACGACCACGGCTGCAGCCGCCGCCAGCGCAATCAGCACGACCAGCGACCAGAACGCCAGCCGCCACGTCGCGTACTGCGCAAAGATGCCGCCCACCGCCGGCCCGAGCAGTGTCGCAATGCCCCACATGCCCGAGAGCAGCGCCAGCGCACGCGGCCACAGGGGTTCGGGCAGCACGCTGCGCATCAGCACATACGGCGCCGACAGCAGTACGCCACCGCCCAACCCCTGTAGCACACGGCCGACCAGCAGCACCGGCATGGTGGGCGTCAGCGCGCACAGCGCCGAGCCGCCGCCGAACACCATGGCGCCCAGCAGGTAGGCGCCGCGCGGCCCGAGATGCTGGATCACCTGCGCCGCCACGGCCGCCCCGGTGATCGACGCGACGATGAACAGTGTCGTGTTCCACGCATAGAACGCCACGCCGCCAATGTCGTCGACCACGCTCGGCAGGATCGTCGTGGTCAGGTAGAGGTTGATGGCATGCAGTGCCACGCCTGCGGCCAGCACCAGCACGCGCAGCGCGTTGGCACCGCGAAACAGATCGAGCCAGGAGGCGTCGTCTGCGGTGATCGAGGTTGAACTCATCTTGGGCTCCGGCAAGGGAATGGGGGGGATACCCAATAGACGCGGGAGTTCACAGACCTGTGGCAGCTCGCTTGCGTCGTACCGCTCGGTATCGCATTATCTCGGCGTAAAGATAAAAATCATTTGTCTCGACGTCAAGATAACTGCTACTGGAGGAAGGGAGAATGGACCGCGCCGCACAGGCTGTCGAACAATGGAACCGCGAGCGCCCGGACCTAGATGTCAGCTCAATGCTGCTGCTCGGGCGTCTGGGGGAAGCAGCGCTTGTCATTGCACGTGAACGCCTGAACCCGCTGTTTGCGGAGTACGGCCTGCAGCCTGGCGAGTTCGACGTGCTCGCTACCCTGCGCCGCTGCGGCGCACCGTACGCGCTCACGCCCACCGCGCTGTACGACGCGGCGATGATGTCCTCGGGTGGCATGACCAACCGCATCGACCGTCTGCAACAGGCCGGCTGGGTGGAGCGCCGCCCCAATCCTGAAGATGGACGCGGCACCTTGGTCGCCCTGACCAATGCGGGTTTTGCGCTGATTGACGAAGCCGTCAGCGCGCATGTCGAGAACCAGCGTGCCGTGTTGTCGGTGCTAACGGAAGTGGAGCAGCGGCAGTTGGCGAAGTTGCTGGCGAAGTTGATCGAGGGACAGCGAGAGGAGGACAACTAGTCCGCCATCACCCTACGCCGAGAATGCATTGCTCAAGAGGGGTGCGAAGAAGAAGGTCTCAGCACGCCTCGTTGGCTGATTCATCACGCCAAGAGGGTCATTTGCTCTGTGGAGCGGCCCCACGTATCTGAGGACACAAGGACACTCTTAAAATAAGGGATAGTCTTGTGCCTATCAGTAAGCCTAGTCATTACGTGGAATCCATCGAAGTTCTGACCGAGCCGGAGCGCCGTCGTCGGCGCACGGCACAGGAAAAAATCGCCATCGTGCAGGAAACGCTGGCACCGGGCGCATCGGTGTCTGCCGTTGCGCGGCGGCACGGCGTGAACCCGAACCAGGTGTTCGGCTGGCGCAAGCAATACCAGGAAGGCAGCCTGGCGGCAGTGCAAGCGGGCGAAACCGTTGTGCCTGCATCGGAGCTGGCCGCAGCCATCAAGGAAATCAAGGAACTGCAGCGGCTACTCGGAAAGAAAACGATGGAAGTCGAAATCCTGAAAGAAGCCGTCGAGTGGGGTCGGTCAAAAAACCTGATTGCGCGCTCGCCCTTGTTGCCGGGGGACGACCATTGAAAACGGTCTGCGAAGTTCTCGGCGTGGCGCGCTCTGGCGTGGCGGTGAAGCAGGTTCGCTCGTCCGGTTGGCAAGATGGTCGCCGTGCCAAGCTGACCGACGACACGGAACTGGTCGAGGAAATCCTGGCCCATGTGGCGCACTTGCCGACCTACGGCTACCGGCGCATCTGGGCGCTGCTGCGACGCAGTCGTGAGATAGTCGGCGCGCCGTGCATCAACCACAAGCGCGTCTATCGGGTCATGCGCGAGCATCAGTTGCTGCTGAGCCGTCCTGGCGTGCGTCGAGACAAGCGGCGACACGACGGTCGGGTAGCCGTGGACCGGAGCAATGCTCGTTGGTGCTCGGATGGCTTCGAATTCCGTTGCGACGATGGCACGCCGCTGCGCGTAACGTTCGCGTTGGACTGCTGCGACCGAGAAGCGATTAGCTGGGCGGCAACCACAGGCGGACATAGCGGTGACGTAGTGCGTGACGTGATGCTGGCTGCGGTGGAACAGCGTTTCGGCACCACGCAGGCTACTCAGCCCATCGAATGGCTGACGGACAATGGCTCGGCCTACATCGACCACCGCACGCGCCGCTTTGCGCGCGAGCTGGGCCTGGAGCCACTGACCACGCCCGTGCGTTCGCCGCAGAGCAATGGCATGGCCGAATCATTCGTGAAGACCATGAAGCACAATTACGTCGCCTATATGGACAAGCCCGATGCGCCAACGGCGCTCTCGCGTCTGGCTGTTGCGTTTGAGCATTACAACGAGCGTCACCCGCACAAAGCCCTGAAATACCGCTCGCCTCGCGAGTTCAGGCGTGCTGCCGCGTCATCAACCTAACGGTGTTCGCGTGTCCTGAGTTACAGGGGCAACTCCACTCTGCCGCCGATATGGCCGGTGAGTTGACGTCCAATTGATTTCGAAACTCCGTCTGAATCGCCCCGGCCTCAGTAGACACCTGTGAGCCTCAAACTAGAGGTTAGACAGGAGGTGCGATGAGCGCGCAGAGATACACCGAGAAATTCAAGGTCGAGGCGGTCAATCAGGTCCTAGACAGAGGCCACAGCGTGGCCGACGTCGCGCAGCGGCTGGACGTGAGCCAACACAGCCTGTACCAATGGATCAAGCAACGACGCCAACCCGTGGCAGAGCCCCAAGGGCAGGTCTCGCAATCCGACGAGGTACGCAGGTTCAAGGCCGAGCTCAAGCGGGTGACCGAGGAGCGTGACATCCTAAAAAAGGCCGCAGCGTACTTTGCCAAGCAGTCCGGGTGAGGTACGCCTTCATCAAGGCGCACGCGGGTCAATACAGCGTGCGCCGTCTGTGTAAGGCGATGTTGGTGCATCCCAGTGGTTACTACGCATGGCATGCACGCCCCTTAAGCCCACGTGCGAAGGACGATCAACGCCTGCTGAGCTGGCTCAAGCAGGCTTGGCTGGAGAGTGGTGGCGTCTATGGCTATCGCAAGCTCACCCTGGACATGCGCGATTTGGGCGAGCGCTGCGGCAAGCACCGCGTGGCTAGGTTGCTCAAGGCCGAGGGACTGCGCTCGCAATCGGGCTACCGTCGACATTCTGCGGGGCGTGCCGGCAAGCCGGCGGCGGTCGCGCCCAATCACCTGCAGCGGCAGTTCACAGTCAACGGCCCGAACCCGTCCTGGGTGACCGACATCACCTATATACGCACGCACGAAGGCTGGCTGTACCTGAGCGTGCTCATCGATCTGTGGTCACGCATGGTCGTGGGTTGGTCCATGGGGCAGCGCATCGATACTCAGCTGGCGCTGGATGCCTTGCTGATGGCGCTACGGCGACGCCGCCCGCACCGGCAGGTTCTGATTCACTCGGATCAGGGGTGCCAGTTCACCGGCCACACCCGGCAAAGCTTCCTGCGCGAGCACAACCTGCTATGCAGCATGAGCCGGCGCGGCAACTGCCACGACAACGCCGTGGCTGAGAGCTTCTTCCAGTTGCTCAAGCGCGAGCGAGTGCGTCGGCAAATCTATGCCACCCGACAGGAGGCCAAGTCCGATGTCTTCAACTACATCGAGATGTTCTGTAGTGGTCAACCCAACACGGCGCCATTCGAGCGCCAACGGACTATCACCGGTAGAGTTCGAACAACACCATTCCCAACGGCTCATAGGTGCCTAGGAAAACCGGGGCGATTCAGACCACAAATTTTCTTGCGAAGCAACACATCGTGATCTCGACGTCCAATGGTTAATCACGCGCTGCGTAATTGCGTTACCGACACTCCGGTGACACATCGATCCAGATAGTCCAGCCACCCCTGCATCATCTTGGCTCGCGGCTCCAAGTAAAGCGCATGGTTGTACGCTGCGCTGACATCGTTGCGTTCCTGGTGCGCCAGTTGAAGCTCGATGTGCTCGTGCGGCCAGCCTTGTTCACGGAGGATCGTCGAAGCGATGCCCCCGAACCCGTGTCCGGTCATGCGCCCCTTGTAGCCCATGCGTTCCAGCGCCTTGAGGATGGTGTTGTTCGACATCGGCTTTTTGAAATCGCGCTCGCCGGGAAATAGCAAGTCACGATGGCCGGTCAAGGTATGCAGCATCTGCAGCAACGTCACGGCCTGACGTGACAGCAACACGATATGCGGCGACTTCATCTTCATCCGCTCGGCCGGAATGTCCCAACGGGCATTGTCCAGATCAAACTCGTCCCAGCGTGCACCAATCAACTCACTGGTTCGCACGAAGGTCATCGCCATGAGCTTCATCGCCATACGGGTCACGCTACTACCCTGGTAGACCTCGATATGCCGCAGCAGCGCAGGCAACTCCTTGGCATCCACACGTGCGTAGTTCTGCTTCCTGCGCGAAACGAGAATGTCACTTGGCCGGATTTCGGTTGCCGGGTTGCGAGTAGCCAAACCGTGAGCGATCGCGTAGCGAAAGATCTGACTACAGGTCTGCAGGGAACGCTTAGCAATATCCAGCGCGCCACGCTCCTCAATCGTCTTGGTCATGCGGACCAGTTCAGGAGCCTGGATCTCGCTGATCGGACGCTGCCCGAGCACCGGGAAGATATCGGTTTCCATGCGGCGCAGCACGTAGTCAGCGTACCGAGCGCTACGCGACGACGACCAGTGACCCCACCATTGACAAGCGACCTGCATAAAGGCCGCACCTGCCGGAGCCAAGGTCTGCTGTTTGCGCTCTGCCATCGGGTCGGTGCCAGACGCCAGCAGTTTCCGTGCGGCTTGATGGGCTTCGCGCGCTTCGGCCAAGGACACATCCGGGTACACGCCCAAGGCCATGACCTTCTCCTTGCCCTCGAAGCGATACTTCCAGCGCCAGTGCTTGCCGGCTTGATTGACCAGCAAGTAGAGACCCCCGCCGTCGGCAAGCTTGCGGGGCTTGTCGGAAAGCTTTTCCTTCTGGACTTGCAGGTGAGTCAGCGCCGTGCAGGGGTATCTAGTGTTGAGGGTCGGTAGACATGCCCCAAAAATACCCCTGGCCACTCCGGATTGCAACGGACCACCTAGGACCCTTCGGATGCAAAAAAGCCCGTGAAACGTTGATTTCACGGGCTTTCTGCTTTTCTTCCGAACCGATTTGCATCTCTTCGGATTACATCTTGGCGGAGAGGGTGGGATTCGAACCCACGGTACCGTTGCCGGTACGCCTGATTTCGAGTCAGGTACATTCGACCACTCTGCCACCTCTCCTGGTAACTGGGTCGCTGTATCGCGAAACCGCAACTATAACAGACTTTCGCGCCCCGTTTCAAGAGGCACGCGCAATCTTTGTCAGGCCGCCGGTTTCAGCACCGCTTGGCCGCCCAGGTACGGGCGCAGCGCCGCCGGCACCGTCACCGAACCGTCGGCGTTCTGGTAGTTCTCCAGCACGGCCACCAGCGTGCGGCCCACTGCGAGGCCGGAGCCGTTGAGCGTGTGCAGCAGCTCCGGCTTGCCCTGCGCATTGCGGAAGCGGGCCTGCATGCGGCGCGCCTGGAAATCGCCCATGTTGGAGCACGAGCTGATCTCGCGATAGGTGTTCTGCGCGGGGATCCACACCTCGATGTCGTACGTCTTGGTGCTGCCGAAGCCCATGTCGCCGGTGCACAGCACGACGGTGCGGAACGGCAACTCCAGCTTGCGCAGGATGTTCTCCGCATGGTGCGTCATGGCGTCCAGCGCCTCGAACGACGTCTCCGGCTGCACGATCTGCACCATCTCGACCTTGTCGAACTGGTGCTGGCGGATCATGCCGCGCGTGTCCTTGCCGTACGAGCCGGCCTCCGAGCGGAAGCACGGCGAATGCGCGGCGAACTTCATCGGCAGCGCATCGCCCGCGACGATCTCATCGCGCACGAGGTTGGTCAGCGGCACCTCGGCGGTCGGGATCAGGTAGAAGTTCTCGACGTGCTCGCCGGCCTCGGCTTCGGTGGCCTGTCCCATCTTGCGGGGCACACGGAACAGGTCTTCCTCGAACTTCGGCAACTGGCCGGTGCCGCGCATCGACGCGGCATTGACGATGTAGGGTACGTAGGCCTCGGTGTAGCCGTGCTCCTGCGTGTGGGTGTCGAGCATGAACTGCGCGAGCGCACGATGCAGGCGCGCCACCGGGCCCTTGAGCACCGCGAAGCGCGAACCGCTCAGCTTGGCGGCCACGTCGAAATCCAGCCCCAGCCCGGCGCCCAGATCGACATGGTCCTTGACCGGGAAGTCGAACGCGCGCGGCGTGCCTTCGCGACGCACCTCGACGTTCTCGGCCTCGCTCTTGCCGGCCGGCACGCTCTCGTGCGGCACGTTCGGGATCGACAGCAGCAGGTCCTGCAGCCTGCCCTGCACCACGTCGAGCTGCGCGGCCGACGCCTTGAGCTCGTCGCCGATGCCGGCGACTTCCGTCATCACCGCCGAGGCGTCCTCGCCCTTGCCCTTGAGCATGCCGATCTGCTTGGACAGGCTGTTGCGGCGCGCCTGCAGTTCTTCGGTACGGGTCTGGATGGCCTTGCGTTCCGCTTCGAGCGCGGCGAAGCCGGCCACGTCGAGTTCGTAGCCGCGGTCGTTCAGGCGCGCGGCGACGGCGTCGATGTCTTTGCGGAGCAGTTGGATGTCGAGCATGGTGAGGAGGAAAACCGAGGATGGCGAACGATCGAAAGGGCCGATTTTATCGCACCGGCCCCGGCCTCAGTCGTCGCGGGAGGATTTGTTCTTCTGCTGCGCCAGCCATTGCGCGTCCAGCTCGCGCAGGTGCCGCAGCTTGTCGCCGATCTTGCCTTCCAGCCCGCGCGGCGTCGGCACATACCAGCCTTGGGGCGACAGGTCGTCCGGGAAGTAGGTCTCGCCGGCTGCGTAGGCTTCGGGCTCGTCGTGGGCGTAGCGGTAGGCGTGGCCGTAGCCGAGCTCTTTCATCAGCCGGGTCGGCGCGTTGCGCAGGTGGACCGGCACCGCCCGCGACTTGTCATGGCCGACGAAGGCGCGCGCCGCGTTGTAGGCGTTGTAGCCGGCGTTGGACTTGGGCGCGATGGCCAGGTAGATCAGCGCCTGCGCCAGCGCCAGTTCGCCTTCGGGCGAGCCCAGGCGCTCGTAGGTCTCGGCGGCATCCAGCGTGATGCGCGCGGCGCGCGGATCAGCCAGGCCGATGTCTTCCCAGGCCATGCGGACGATGCGGCGCGCCAGGTAGCGCGGGTCGGCGCCGCCGTCGAGCATGCGGCAGAACCAGTACAGCGCCGCGTCCGGATCGGAGCCGCGCACCGACTTGTGCAGCGCGCTGATCTGGTCGTAGAAGGCATCGCCGCCCTTGTCGAAGCGGCGCAGGTTCTCCGACAGCGCGGAGGCCAGCAGCGCCTCGTCGATGGCCGGCACGGTCTCGCTCCCGGCCTGCGCGCGCGCGGCGCGGGTGACGATCTCGATGTTGTTCAGCAGCTTGCGGCCGTCGCCATCGGCGGAGGCGACCACGGCATCGAGCGCGGCGGGCGCCCACTCCAGGCCGCCCAGCTCCTGCCGCGCGCGCTCGGCCAGCTGCTTGAGCTCGTCGTCCGACAGGCTCTTGAGCACATAGACCGCGGCCCGCGACAGCAGCGCACCGTTCACCTCGAACGACGGGTTCTCGGTGGTCGCGCCGATGAAGGTAAACAGGCCGCTCTCCACGTGCGGCAGGAAAGCGTCCTGCTGGCTCTTGTTGAAGCGGTGCACCTCGTCGACGAACACCAGCGTGCGACGGCCGTGCGCGCGAAACTGCTCGGCCCGCTCCACCGCGTCGCGGATGTCCTTGACGCCCGACAGCACCGCGGACAGCGCGATGAACTCCGCGTCGAAGGCATCGGCCATCAGCCGCGCCAGTGTGGTCTTGCCCACCCCCGGCGGCCCCCACAGGATCATCGAATGCGGCTCGCCCGAGGCGAACGCCACGCGCAGCGGCTTGCTCGGCCCGAGCAGGTGCTGCTGGCCGATGACCTCGTCAACGGAATGCGGGCGCAGGCGCTCCGCCAACGGCATGTGGGCGGGCGGCGCGTCCGGGAAAAGAGAAGCGTTCATGCGAGGATTGTCGCAGAAACCGCGACACGGCCCGCTACCGTACCGGCCGGGCCGGTCGCGCCGGCAGACGTCAGTTCGCTGCGCGCTGCACCAGGCCCATGAATTCCCTGGCCGGCAGCGGCCCGTGGCACGACGGCTTGCCGTCGGCCGAACGCAGCAGCAGCCAGACGCTTTCGCTGGCCGGCGGCTGGATCACGAACGGCTGGCGGGCGGAAGCCTCCGGCAGGCGCGGATCGGCCGGCGCCGGGATCGGCACCACCTGGTTGGCATGCCCCTTCACCAGTGCGTTGCACTCCGCGGCCGGCAGCTGGGTGGCGCCCAGAAAGTCCTTGTTGACCAGCGCCTCGGCCAGCACCGTATCGGGCGCGGTCAGGAACGAGTCGACATCGAAGCGGGACGCGCCCGTCGAGGCGCATCCGGCGAGCGCCGCCACCGTCGCGGCAACGGCAACGGCGCGGCGCAGCGGTGTGAAAGTCGAAAAACGCATGGTCGGTCTCCTTGTCGAAAACCGGCCCCGTCGCGTTACTGCTTGATGACGTCGGCCCCCTTGGGCGGCACGAAGCGGAACGCGCTGGCCGGCAGTTGCGGATTCTTCTGGATATGCGAGAACGTCAGCAGCGTGGTGTTGCCGAAAGCATCGCGCAACTCCATGCCCTCCAGCTCGCCCGCGCGGAAGCCGATGGCGACGCGCTCGAACTGGGTGTCTTTCGCCTTGGGCGTCAGCTCGACCCAGTCGATGCCGTCCTTGGTGCCGCCTTCCTTGAGCACGAAGTTCTTCGCCAGATCGTTGCTGCCGAACAGGATCGCGGCCGGGCTGGAGCCGAGCGAGGCATCGAGCTTGCGCTCCGTGACCTGGCTCAGGTCCTTGTCGTAGATGTAGAGCATCTGGCCATCGGCCGACAGTTGCTGCTCGTAAGGCTTCAGGTAGCGCCAGATGAAGCGGCCCGGGCGCGAGAAGGTGAAGTCACCGCTTGAGGTGCCGGCCACGCGCAGCGGGCTGCCATTGGCGCCGCCCTTCACCTGCCGCTGGACGAACTCGCCGCGCGCGGTGGTGACGTTGCTGACGAAGGCATTGAGCTGCTCGATCGCGCCGGCCTGGGCGCCGGCCGACCACGCTGCCAGCGACACCAGTCCGGCGGCCATCAGGTGACGTGCTTTCAACACAAACATAGGAATCCCGGTTTCAGTTGATCTTGTTGTTAGTGGCCGGCCGCGCCTGAACATTCCAGGGATGCGGTAACGCGATGTAACCGCGGCGTCATTCCTCTTCGACGACGTTGCCGTTGCGGTTGGGCGCCAGGATTTCGCGGTTGCCGTTGCCCGACATGGCCGACACCAGTCCGGCCTTCTCCATGTCTTCAAGCAGGCGCGCCGCACGGTTGTAGCCGATGCGCAGGTGGCGCTGCACCAGCGAGATCGACGCGCGCCGGTTCTTCAGCACCACGTCGACGGCCTGGTCGTACAGCGGATCGGCCTCGCCGGCACCGCCGCCCGCGAGCCCCGCGCCACCGCCGAAGCCATCGCCGCCGCCTTCGCCATCGGCCGTGCCGCCCTCGAGGAGGCCCTCGATGTAGTTCGGCTCGCCCTGCGACTTGAGGTTCTCCACCACGCGGTGCACCTCATCGTCCGACACGAAGGCCCCATGCACGCGCACCGGCAACCCGGTGCCCGGCGCCAGGTACAGCATGTCGCCCATGCCCAGCAGCGCTTCCGCGCCCTGCTGGTCGAGAATCGTGCGCGAGTCGATCTTGCTGCTCACCTGGAAGGCGATCCGCGTCGGCACGTTGGCCTTGATCAGGCCGGTGATCACGTCCACGGACGGGCGCTGCGTCGCCAGCACCAGGTGGATGCCGGCCGCGCGCGCCTTCTGCGCGATCCGCGCGATCAGCTCTTCGACCTTCTTGCCGACCACCATCATCAGGTCGGCCAGCTCGTCGATGACGATGACGATCATCGGCAGCTTGTCGAGCGGCTCGGGCGCGTCGGGCGTCAGGCTGAACGGGTTGGGAATCTTCTCCTCGCGCGCGGCGGCCTCTTCGATCTTCTTGTTGAAGCCCGCCAGGTTGCGCACGCCCATCTTGCTCATCAGCTTGTAGCGGCGCTCCATCTCGCCCACCGCCCAGTTCAGGGCGTGGCCGGCCTGGCGCATGTCGGTCACCACCGGGCACAGCAGGTGCGGGATGCCTTCGTAGATGCTCAGCTCCAGCATCTTCGGGTCGATCAGGATCAGGCGCACCGCATCCGCGCGGGCCTTGTACAGCAGCGACAGGATCATCGCGTTGATCCCGACCGACTTGCCCGAGCCCGTGGTACCGGCCACCATGCAGTGCGGCATCTTGGCCAGGTCCGCCACCACCGGCTTGCCGGCGATGTCCTTGCCCAGCGCCATCGTCAGCTGCGAAGCGCTTTCGTTGTAGACCTGCGAGCCGAGAATCTCCGCCAGGCGCACTGCCTGCCGCTTCGGGTTCGGCAGCTCCAGGCCCATGCAGTTCTTGCCGGGAATGGTCTCCACCACGCGGACCGACACCAGCGACAGCGAGCGCGCCAGATCCTTGGCCAGGTTGACGATCTGGCTGCCCTTCACGCCGGTGGCCGGCTCGATCTCGTAGCGGGTGATGACCGGGCCCGGATAGGCCGCCACCACCGTGACCTCGACGCCGAAGTCCTTGAGCTTCTTCTCGATCAGGCGCGAGGTGAATTCCAGCGTCTCGGCGCTGACGGTTTCCTGCGCGGGCGGCACCGCGTCCAGCAGCGCCAGCGCCGGCAGGTCGGAATCCTGGATGTCGACGAACAGCGGCTGCTGCTTCTCGCGCTCCACGCGCTCGCTCTTGACCACGGCGGCCGGGCGCACGATCTGCACCGGCGGCGCCTCCTCGATGCGCACGCGGCGGGTTTCGACCACCTCCTCGCGCTCGACCTTGGCCGCTTCGCCGATGGCACGGTCCTGCTTGTTCTCGCGGCGGGTCTTGAAGCCGACGAACAGCGTCTCGACGCCCGCGCCGATCTGCTCGGCCAGGTTCAGCCAGGAGAAATGGAAGAACAGCGACAGGCCCACCGTGAACATCAGCAGCAGCAGCAGCGTGCCACCGGTGAAGCCCAGCGCATGCTGCAGCGATCCGCCGATCAGGTCGCCCAGCACGCCGCCCGGCGCGCGCGGCAGCTTCATGTGCAGCGTATGCATGCGGATGGCTTCCAGGCCCATGCTGGCCGACAGGATCAGCGCGAAGCCGAACCAGGTGACGCCGGCGTCCACGCGCGGCGTGGCGGCGCGCGGCACGCGCTCGTCGGACATCAGCTCGCGCCAGCCGCGCCAGACGCGGCGCAACAGCAGCAGCGCCCACCAGTAGGCCGAGGCGCCGAACACGAACAGCAGCACGTCGGCGAACCAGGCGCCGACGCGACCGCCCAGGTTGCGCACGTCGTCGACCTGGCTGGCATGGGACCAGCCGGGGTCGGCCTTGTTGTACGACAGCAGGATGGTCAGGAAGGCGATGGTCACCGCCAGCAACAGGAACCAGCGGACCTCGCCCAGCAGCCGGCCGATGCGGGACGGCAGCGCAGCGGGATCGGTACGGGTCGTCGGAGTGGTGGAAGCTCGGGCCATGCGGGAAACGGGTGCGCCGCACGGCACGGACGCCGCTCGGCTTGGGACTGCGCAAAGACAACGGACCGATTGTAACGCGCCACCGTGGCGCTATTGCCGCGATTGGAAATTGCAACGGGCCGGATTCCGGGGGCCACTTTATAATGGCGCCCTCACCCTCACCTACTCGGCACGGCGGCCATCCAACCCACTCACCCGCCGCGCACATCGAACGCATCATGGCAAAACACGCAAAAGTGCTGATCCTCGGCTCCGGCCCCGCCGGCTACACGGCCGCCATCTACGCCGCCCGGGCCAACCTGAACCCGATGCTGATCACCGGCCTGGCGCAGGGCGGCCAGCTGATGACCACCACCGAGGTGGAAAACTGGCCCGCCGACAGGGAAGGCCTGCAGGGTCCCGAGCTGATGCAGCGCTTCCTGGAGCACGCCGAGCGCTTCAGCACCGACGTGGTGTTCGACCATATCCACACCGCGCACCTGACCGAAAAGCCCATCCGTCTGGTGGGGGATTCCGGCGAGTACACCTGCGACGCGCTGATCATCTCCACCGGCGCCTCGGCCCAGTACCTGGGGCTGCCGTCGGAAGAGACCTTCTCGGGCCGCGGCGTGTCCGCCTGCGCCACCTGCGACGGCTTCTTCTACAAGGGGCAGGAAGTGGCCGTGGTGGGCGGCGGCAACACCGCCGTGGAAGAAGCGCTGTACCTCGCCAACATCGCCTCCAAGGTGACGCTGATCCACCGCCGCGACAAGTTCCGCGCCGAGCCCATCCTGGTCGACCGCCTGCTCGAGCAGCAGAAGAAGGGCAAGATCGAGATCAAGTACAACACCGTGCTCGACGAAGTGCTCGGCGACGACTCCGGCGTGACCGGCGTGCGCCTGCGTGGCGTGAACGGCAACGCGACCGGCGCGGAAGAGGTCAGGCTGGCCGGCGTCTTCATCGCCATCGGCCACAAGCCGAACACCGACCTGTTCAAGGGCCAGCTGGACATGAACGAAACCGGCTATCTCCGCACGCAGAGCGGCCTGGTCGGCAACGCCACGGCCACCAACATCCCGGGCGTGTTCGCCGCCGGCGACGTGCAGGACCACATCTACCGCCAGGCCATCACCAGCGCCGGCACGGGCTGCATGGCCGCGCTGGACGCCCAGCGCTACCTGGAAAACCAGGAATAAGCGACAGGCGCCTGCGCCACGCGCAACGGCCGATGGAAAACCCATCGGCCGTTTTGTTTTGTCATGGCGGCCCGGTGCGCGGGCATTCGTATAATCGACATACGCTCCACCCGATCCGTCCTGCCGCCATGAAACGCGCCCACCCTCCCGCCTCCAGGCTCGACCTGACCGACCTGGCCGCCCTGCGCGACCAGCTCAAGCACGAGACCGAGCAGCGCGAGGCCGAACGCCAGCGCGCCGAAGCCGCCGCGCGCCAGGCCGAAGCGGAAGCCGACCTGTTCCGCGCCAGCATCGGCGAAGTAAGCGCGCTGCGCCAGGGCAAGCGGGTCGAGCACCCGCGCACGCCGCCCGCGCCGCAGCCCGTGCACTCCCGCGCCGAGGAACAGCGCGTACTGCGTGCCTCGCTGTCGGACGAATTCGACGTCGACAACCTGCTCGACACCGACGACACCCTCTCCTACCGTCGCCCCGGCATCGGCGAGGATGTGCTCAAGAAACTGCGCCGCGGCGAATGGGCCACGCAAGACCAGATCGACCTGCACGGCCTGCGCCGCGACGAAGCCCGCGAGGCGCTGGCCGCCTTCCTGCGCCGCGCCGTGCAGCGCGGCATCCGCTGCGTGCGCGTGGTCCACGGCAAGGGCCTGGGCTCGCCCGACAAGGCGCCCGTGCTCAAGGGCAAGGTGCGCTCGTGGCTGGTGCAGAAAGAGGAAGTGATCGCCTTCGTCGAGCCGCGCAACACCGCCGGCGGCGCGGGCGCCGTGCTGGTGCTGCTGCGCCAGCCGCACGGGTCCTGACACGCCGCCTTCATCTTCCGCACCGCCCCAATCCCGCAACGATGCACGAAAGCCGCCTGCTGCTGGTGATGCACTGGACGGAGATCCTCGCGGTCTTCTCGTTCGCCGTCTCGGGCCTGGCCGAGGCGCGGCGGCGCCGGCTCGATGCCGTGGGCGCCTTCATCGTCGCATTCCTCACGGCATTCGGCGGCGGCACGCTGCGCGACCTGCTGCTCGACCGCCGGCCCTTCTACTGGGTCGAGCACGAGCAGTATCTGCTGGCGCTGTTCGTGATGAGCCTGTTCGCCAACCGGGTGATCCGGCTGGTCAGCCAGCTGGTGTCGGACCGCGTGCTGATCGTGGCCGATGCGGTCGGCCTGGGGCTGTTCGGGGTGCTCGGCACGCAGCTGGCGCTGGATGCCGGCGTGCCGGTGTTCGTGTCGGTGATGATGGGCGTGATCACGGCCGCGTTCGGCGGCCTGCTGCGCGACGTGGTGTGCAACGAAATCCCGATGCTGCTGCGGGACAACCGCCCGTACGCGACCTGCGCCTTCCTCGGATGCTGGCTCTACGTGGGGCTGACCCACACCAGCCTGCAGCCGAGCGTGGCCGTGGTGGTCGCCACGCTGGCGATCGTGGCGGGCCGGCTGGCGACGCTGCGCTGGAACATCACCCTGCCGCGCTGACCGGTGCGGGCGCGCCGGCCGCGAGGGCGCGCCCGCTCAGACCGCGGCTTCGTTGGTCTCGCCGGTGCGGATGCGGATGACCTGCTCCACCGCCGTCACGAAGATCTTGCCGTCGCCGATCTTGCCGGTCTTGGCCGCCTTGACGATGGTGTCGAGCACCTGGTCGACCTGGCTGTCGGCCACCACCACCTCGATCTTGATCTTCGGCAGGAAGTCGACCACGTATTCGGCGCCGCGATACAGCTCGGTGTGGCCCTTCTGGCGGCCGAAGCCCTTGACCTCGGTGACGGTCAGGCCGGTCACCCCCACGTCGGCGAGCGACTCGCGCACTTCGTCCAGTTTGAAGGGCTTGATGATGGCGGTGATCTGTTTCATGGCGGGTCTCGCTGGCTAGTGTGTAAGGTACTCGAGCGTCCAATAATACTGGAGACGGGTGATGCGTACATCCGTGGCGATGCCGTCGACCGCCTCCAACAGGGCCCGATCGTCGGGGAAATTCTTCAGAACGTCGTGCAGGCTGCCGTCGTCGAGCGGCCGGCGCTGCCAGGTGTTGCCGTGGTCGTCCGCATACGCGATCGGCGTGCTGGAGCCGGGCACGTACCGGTTGTCGAACCACAGCACGCGCACGCCGGGCCCAAGCACGCCATGCAGCCGCCCCAGATGCGCGCGCAGGCCCTGCCGCGGCACGTGCGACCACCAGCCGCCGGCCGTCATCGCGTCGAACCGGCCCGGCGCGAAGGGCAGCGCATCGTTGTCCGCAAGCACGAACGACGCCCCGGCGATCCCCTTGGCGCGCGCAATGCGCACCACGGTGTCGTTGACGTCGGCGCCGACGATGTTGCGCGCCTGCGCCATCGCCGCCGTCCAGTAGCCGGTGCCGCAGGGAAGGTCCAGCACCTGCGCGCCGCGCGTGAACTCGCGCACGCGCGCCCTCAGCCACGCCAAGTCCGCCTGCCGTTCCGGCTTTGCGTAGATGCGCTCGTATTCGGGAGCGCGCTTGGCGTAGTAGTCGAGCATCGCGTGGCCGGCCTACTCTTTGAAGCGTGAGGTGATCGGATACCGCCAGTCCCGGCCGAATGCCCGCTGCGTCACGCGGATGCCCACCGGCGCCTGGCGGCGCTTGTATTCGTTGATCTTGATGAGCCGCACGATCTTCTGCACATCGGCCTCGGCAAACCCCGCGGCGATGATCTCGGCCACCGGCTGGTTCTGCTCCATGTAGCGCTGCACGATGGCATCGAGCGCGTCGTATTCGGGCAGGCTGTCCTGGTCGGTCTGGTTCTCGCGCAGTTCGGCCGACGGCGCGCGCGTGAGGATGCGCTCGGGAATCACCTCCGACAGCGCATTGCGATAGCGGCACAGCCGGTAGACCAGCGTCTTGAAGATGTCCTTGATGACCGCGAAGCCGCCCGCCATGTCGCCGTACAGCGTGCAGTAGCCAACCGCCATCTCGCTCTTGTTGCCGGTGGTCAGCACGATGCGCCCGGACTTGTTGGACAGCGCCATCAGCAGCGTGCCGCGGATGCGCGCCTGGATGTTCTCTTCGGTGGCGTCTTCGGGCAGGTCGCGAAACTCTTCCGCCAGCGCGCCCCTGAACGCGTCGAACATCGGCATGATCGGGAGCTCGTCGTACCGCACGCCCAGGCGCGCGGCCATGTCGCGCGCGTCGAGCCACGAGATGTCGGCCGTGTAGCGCGACGGCATCATCACCGCACGCACGCGGTCGGCGCCCAGTGCATCGACGGCGATCGCCAACACCAGCGCCGAGTCGACGCCGCCCGACAGCCCGATGATCGCCCCAGGGAAGCCGTTCTTGCCGATGTAGTCGCGCACGCCCAGCTTGAGCGCCGCGTACACCTGCGCCTCCAGCGTCGCCTCCGGGGCGATCTCGCCGGGCAGGGGCCTGGCGCCGTCGAAGCGCACGTAGCCCACGCCCTCGACGAACTGCGCCATCCGCGCCGCCGGCTTGCCGTGGGCATCCAGCACGAAGGAGCCGCCGTCGAACACCAGCTCGTCCTGTCCGCCGACGAGGTT
The DNA here is from genome assembly GCF_018243235.1 of Ralstonia nicotianae. Taxonomy (NCBI): domain Bacteria; kingdom Pseudomonadati; phylum Pseudomonadota; class Betaproteobacteria; order Burkholderiales; family Burkholderiaceae; genus Ralstonia; species Ralstonia nicotianae. Next base: position 1,113,789 of record NZ_CP046674.1, on the reverse strand, counting down.
CACATAGACATGCGGCAGGCCCGACTCCTGCACCCGCGCGCCGATGATCTGCTCGCGCAGGTCTTCCTTGTCCAGGTGATACGGCGACGCGTTGGGGATCAGCACCACCTGCGCGCCCGCCGCCTTGGCCCAGGCCGTGGCCTTGGGATACCACGCGTCCTCGCAGAGGATCACGCCGAAGCGCGTGCCCTCCACGTCGAACACGAAGGGTTCGCCGCCGACCTGGAAGTAGCGCTTCTCGTCGAAGACCTCGTTGTTGGGCAGCTCGAGCTTGTGATATTGGCCGAGCACACGGCCGTCGACCGCCACGGTGGCGGTGTTGGTCGGCTTGGGCAGCGCGCTGCCCGGCGCCGGCGCCTCGAACAACAGCTGCGGATGGCCGATCAGCACATGCAGGCCCGCGAAAGCGGCCAGCTCGGCCACCAGCGCATCCAGCGCGCGTGACGCGGCATCCAGGAAGGCCGGACGCAGCAGCAGGTCTTCGGGCGGATAGCCGGTCAGCGACAGTTCGGGCGTGACAAGAATGCGCGCACCAGCCTGGTGCGCCTCGCGGGCCGCCGCGACGATGCGGGCGGCGTTGCCGGCAAGATCGCCAACGGTGCAGTTGATCTGGGCAAGAGCGACGAGAACGGTCATGGAAGGCGATGTCGGAGCGGGCACGGCGTCCCGGGCAGGAATTAGAATCGGCGGCATGACCTCCCGCCCTCTCGTTCCCGAGCCCGAAACCCGCGCCGGATCGCGGCATTATCGCACGCGGCTGGTGGCCGATCTGCCCGAGATCGGACGCGCCGCGTGGGACGATCTGCTCGCACGGCAACCCGATGCCACGCCCTTCCTGCGCTTCGATTTCCTGCACGCGCTGCATGCCAGCGGCAGCGCCTGCGCCGAGACCGGCTGGTCGCCGCAGTACCTGACCCTGTGGGAAAGCGCCCCGGACGGCTGCGGAGGTGACGTCCTGGCCGCGGCCATGCCGCTCTATGTGAAGAGCCATTCGTACGGCGAATACGTGTTCGACTGGGCGTGGGCCAATGCGTATGCGCAGCATGGGCTGGCGTATTACCCGAAGTGGCTGTCCGCCGTGCCGTTCACGCCGGTGCAGGGTGCGCGGCTGCTGGCGCGCGATGCGACGGCCCGCGCCGCGCTGCTCGAGACCGCGCTGGCCATGGCGCGGCAGAGCGGGCTATCGTCGCTGCATGTGCTGTTTCCCGGCCCCGACGAAGCCGGGCTGATGCGCGATGCCGGCATGCTGCTGCGGCAAGGCGTGCAGTTCCACTGGTGCAACAGCGGCTTCGCCAGCTTCGATGGCTTCCTGGCCGCGCTGGAGCAGAAGAAGCGCAAGAACATCCGCGCCGAACGCCGCCGCGTGCACAGCGCGGGCATCACCTTCCGCCACGTGCCCGGCGCCGCGGCCACCGAGGCCGACTGGCGCTTCTTCCACCGCTGCTATCGGGCCACCTACCGCGAACACCATTCGTCGCCCTACCTGAACCTCGACTTCTTCCTGCGGATCGGCCAGGCGATGCCCGAGAACCTGCTGCTGGTGGTCGCCATGCGCGAGGGCCGCGACATCGCCACCGCGTTGCTGGTGATCGATCCGCGCCCCGAGGCCTCGGTGATGTACGGCCGCTACTGGGGCGCGATCGAACATCACCCATGCCTGCACTTCGAGACGGCGTACTACCAGCCGCTGTCGTACTGCATCGAGCACGGCATCCGCACCTTCGAAGGCGGTGCCCAGGGCGAACACAAGATGGCCCGCGGTTTCGAGCCGGTGGCCACGCAGTCGGCGCACTGGCTGGCCCATCCGGCATTCGCGGATGCGGTCGGCCGTTTTCTTGACCATGAAACGGCCGGCATGGAAGCGTATCTGGATGAACTGACAGACCGTTCACCGTTCCGGCAACGATCGGGAGAATGAGAGGTGCTTGGGGGAATCTGCCCTGGCAGCGACCGGCCGGGGCGGCGGGAACCACGACCGCACCCGGGGCGGGCACGGCCGGCAGCCACTATCGCGTTGCGGTCTTCGGCGGTGTGGCGCAGTACGTCGACACGGTGTCGGCGTGAGAGACCGCCTCGCGTTCGCCTGCGTGGGCAGCATCCGGCGGCCCCACCAGCAGCGCCCAGACCGTGAACGCAGCCATCGCCGCAGCGGAAAGAACGGGGACAACCACAGTCTTGTTCAACATCGCATTACCACGGGTTGGAGTCAAGCTTGATGGGCAGTCTAGAGCGACCCTTCGCAGCGAGCAATTGAGCTTTACTTAACTCTCTGTGTAGCCTGCTTGCTTTTCTTGATGATGCGTTTTTCCTCAAACAGGATGCGAATTACATAATTCGCGTCCTGCTGCCCACAAAGCCAGCTGCCATGCGGGTCTGCGGAGCGTTTTGTCACGCTGCGCCATTGGTATTCAAACAAAACATCCCGGCAATCCGAAAGGAATGCCGGGATGATCGAGATGACACCGTACGACAAAAAACGAGAATCGCTTACTTCTTATAGTTGGCTACGCCATCGACGATTTCTTTATGCGCTTCCTCGATGCCGCCCCAGCCTTCCACCTTGACCCACTTGCCGGGCTCCAGCGCCTTGTACTGCTCGAAGAAATGCTTGATCTGGTCAAGCAGGTTCTGGCCGATGTCGGACAGGTCCGTCATGTGCGCGGTGGCCGGCGACAGCTTGTTGACCGGCACGGCGACCAGCTTGGCGTCCTGGCCCGACTCGTCGGTCATCTTCAGCATGCCCAGGGTGCGGCAACGCACCACGCAGCCGTGGACCAGCGGGAACGGCGTGACGACCAGCACGTCCACCGGGTCGCCGTCGCCGGCCAGCGTCTGCGGGATGAAGCCGTAGTTGGCCGGATAGCGCATGCCGGTGCCGACGAAGCGGTCCACGTGCAGCAGGCCGGTTTCCTTGTCGGCTTCGTACTTGACCGGGTCGCTCTGCGCCGGGATCTCGATGATGACGTTGAAGTCGTTAGGGATGTCCTTGCCCGGCGAGACGTTGTTGAAGCTCATGGAAAGTGCTCCGGAATGCGTGAAATCAGCGGATTGAAAAAACGAATGCGTGAAAACTTTTCGCGGCCGGCATTATAGCCGGTGGCACCCGGCCGGCCGTGCGAGAATCGAACGCTCCCGATCCCCCCTGGACCCTCCGATGCACGCCCAGCACTTCATCGCCAACCGCCTGATGGCCGCGGACTCCGGCCTGCGCATCAAGGTATTCGACCCGTCCGACGGCCAGCCCTTTGCGGAGATCGCGCGCGGCAACGCCACCGATATCAGCGTGGCCGTGCACGCCGCGCGCCGTGCCTTCGACGGGATCTGGGGCCGGCTGGCGCCGGCCGAGCGCGGACGCCTGCTGATGCGCGTGGCGCTGCGCCTGGCCGACCACGAAGAGGAACTCGCCCGGCTGGAAGCGCGCGATACGGGCAAGCCGATGCGCCAGGCCCGCGCGGACGCCCGCGCCATCGCCCGCTACTTCGAGTTCTATGCCGGCGCCGCCGACAAGCTGCACGGCCAGACCATCCCGTACCAGCCCGACACCACGGTGCTGACCGTGCGCGAGCCGCACGGCGTGACGGCGCACATCATCCCGTGGAACTACCCGATGCAGATCTTCGGGCGCAGCGTGGGCGCAGCGCTGGCGGTGGGCAATGCCTGCGTGGTCAAGCCGGCCGAAGACGCGTGCCTGTCCATCCTGCGCGTGGCCGAACTGGCGGCCGAGGCGGGCCTGCCGGACGGCGCGCTGAACGTCGTCACCGGCTACGGGCACGAGGCCGGCGCGGCGCTGGCGGCGCATCCGGGCATCAACCACGTGTCGTTCACGGGATCGCCGGAAACCGGCAAGCTGATCGTGCGCGCGGCGGCGGAAAACCATGTGCCCGTGACGCTGGAGCTCGGCGGGAAATCGCCGCAGATCCTGTTTGCCGATGCCGACCTGGATGCGGCGATTCCGGCGGTGGTGAGCGGCATCGTCCAGAACGCGGGACAGACGTGCTCGGCGGGCAGCCGCGTGCTGATCGAGCGCGGCCTGTACGAGACCGTGCTCGACCGCCTGGCCAGCGTGTTCGAAGCCATCAAGGTGGGCCCGTCGACGCTGGACCTGGACTGCGGCCCGCTGATCAACCCCAGGCAGCAGCAGCGCGTGTGGGACTTCGTATCGGACGCGCAGCATGCCAACATCCCGGTGATGGCGCAGGGGCTGGTGGTGCCCGAAGCGCCCGAGACCGGCTACTACCAGGCGCCAATGCTGCTGCGCGACGTGCCGCCCACCCACCGTCTGGCGCAGCAAGAGGTGTTCGGCCCGCTGCTGGCCGCCATGCCGTTCGACGGCGAGGCCGAGGCGCTGGCGCTGGCCAACGGCACGCCGTACGGGCTGGTGGCCGCCGTCTGGACGCGCGACGGCGCACGCCAGCTGCGGCTGGCCCGCGCGCTGAAGGCGGGCCAGGTCTTCATCAACAACTACGGCGCGGGCGGCGGCGTAGAGCTGCCCTTCGGCGGCACGGGCCAGTCGGGCCACGGCCGCGAGAAAGGCTTCGAGGCGCTGTACGGCTTCACCACCGTGAAGACCATCGCCATCCGCCACGGCTGAGACCATCCCACCGACGACAAAGGAGGAGACACCATGCGGCTTGCCGGCAAAATCGCCATCGTCACCGGGGCGGGTTCGGGCTTCGGCGAGGGCATCGCCACCACCTTTGCCCGCGAGGGCGCGCGCATCATCGTCAACGATCTCAACGTCGAGGCGGGCGAGCGCGTGGCCAGCGCGATCCGCGTGGCCGGCGGGGATGCCCATTTCGTCCACGCCGACGTGTCGGACGGCGAGGCCGTGGCCAGCCTGCTCGCCGCCACGCTCGAGCGCTACGGCGATCTCGACATCGTCGTCAACAATGCCGGCACCACGCACCGGAACAAGCCGGTGCTGGAGATCACGGAGCACGAATTCGACCGCGTCTTTGCCGTCAACGTGAAGAGCCTGTACTGGACGGCGCGCCACATGGTGCCGCACTTCCGCGCGCGCGGCGGCGGCGTGTTCGTCAACGTGGCGTCGACGGCGGGCGTCCGGCCGCGGCCGGGGCTGGTCTGGTACAACGCGAGCAAGGGGGCCGTCATCACCGCCAGCAAGGCGATGGCGGCGGAGCTCGGGCCCGACCGCATCCGCGTGAACTGCGTCAACCCGGTGATGGGCGCGACGGGCCTGCTGGAGCAATTCATGGGAATGCCCGATACGCCCGAGAACCGCGCGCGCTTCCTGGCGAGCATCCCGATGGGGCGGCTATCCACGCCGCAGGACGTCGCCAATGCCTGCCTGTACCTGGCGTCGGACGAGGCCGAGTTCATCACCGGCGCCTGCCTGGAGGTTGACGGCGGGCGCTGCGTGTGAGCCCTGCCGGCAGGCGGCTTGGCGCCGCCGCACGGGAGGCGCAGAATGCGGTGGCGGTTCGATCGGGTCGGCCGGAAGCCTGCGGCGCGGGCGCGCTGGAGGGGCAGAGCCGCAACCGGCCCGCATACAAAACAAGACAGGAGACCCGATGGCCACCACCACCCCGCCTCTCGGCCCGAGCGCCGGCGCGCTGCCGCCCCAGTCCGCCAGCGGCTTCGAGGAAGCCACGTACCGCAAGGTCAGCTGGCGCCTGATCCCCTTTCTGCTGCTGTGCTACGTGGTCGCCTACCTGGACCGGGTCAACGTCGGCTTCGCCAAGCTGCAGATGCTGAACGATCTCAAGTTCAGCGAGACCGTGTACGGGCTGGGCGCGGGCATCTTCTTCATCGGCTACTTCCTCTTCGAGGTGCCCAGCAATGTGATCCTGCATCGGGTCGGCGCGCGGATGTGGATCGCGCGGATCATGATCTCGTGGGGCCTCATCTCCGCGGCCATGATGTTCGTGACCACGCCGGCCATGTTCTACGTGATGCGCTTCCTGCTCGGCCTGGCCGAGGCGGGCTTCTTCCCGGGCATCATCCTGTACCTCACGTACTGGTATCCGGCCGAGCGGCGCGGGCGCACCACCACGTTCTTCATGACGGCCGTGGCGCTGTCGGGCGTGATCGGCGGCCCCATCTCGGGCTGGGCGCTCAAGACGTTCGGGGGCGTCTACGGCCTGGCCGGCTGGCAGTGGATGTTCCTCATCGAGGGCATCCCGTCGGTCGTCATCGGGCTGTGCGTGCTGGCCTACCTGGACAATCGCATCAGCCACGCCAGGTGGCTGACCGACGAGGAAAAGGCCCTGCTCACCCGCAACATCGCGGCCGAGGAGGCGCAGAAGGAAGACGCGCCCATCGCCGCCATCATGGCCAGCCCGCGCGTCTGGCTGATGAGCCTGATCTACTTCAGCTTCGTGATGGGCCTGTACGGGGTGAGCTTCTGGCTGCCGACGCTGATCAAGCAGACCGGCGTGGCCGATCCGCTGTCGGTGGGCCTGCTGACGGCGATCCCGTACGGCGCGGCGGTGATCGCCATGGTGCTGGTCGCCCGCAGCGCCGACCGCACGCGCGAGCGCCGCTGGCACATTGCCATCCCGGCCCTCGCGGGCGCGATCGGGCTGGTGCTCTCGGCGGTCTGGCACGCCAACACCACGCTGGCCATGGCGGCGCTGACGCTCGGCACCATGGGCATCCTGACCACGCTGCCGCTGTTCTGGAGCCTGCCGACCGCCTTCCTGGCCGGCACCGGCGCCGCCGCCGGCATCGCGCTGATCAATTCGCTGGGCAACCTGGCCGGCTTCCTGAGCCCCTACGCCGTGGGCTGGCTGAAGGACACCACCCGGAGCACCGACTCGGGCATGTACCTGCTGGCGGCGTCGATGGTGCTGGGCGCGCTGCTGACCCTGTCGGTGCCCGCGCGGACGGTCAACCGGTAGCCGCATCGCGAACCTCGCCGCGCGGGCCCGCCGCACGGCGATTCTTGCGATGGCCTTTGAGCGGGCCGCGCCATGGCCCGCGCCGTATTGCGAACCATTCTCAGCCACAGTACGCTGCCTCTTCCCTGAACAGGAGGAGACTCCCATGCTGAAGCTAACCCTGGCCGTCCTGGCCACCGCGTGCTCCGCCAGCGCCTTCGCCAGCGCCAACTGCACCGCCCATCCCAAGAACGAATGGATGCCCGAAGCCGAGGCCCAGGCCAAGATCAAGGCCCAGGGCTACACCATCAAGAAGTTCAAGGTGGACGGCCACTGCTACGAAATCTACGGCACCAACCAGGACGGCAAGAAGGTCGAGATCTACTACGACACCAAGACGCTGGATGTCGTGAAGTCCGAGATCGAGAAGTAAATCGCTCCCGCCTTGCCTGCACTGCCGCCATGACATCGTCCGAAGCGTCCGTCCCGGTGTGGGACAAGGTCGTCCGCCTCACGCACTGGGGCGTGGCGGCCCTGGTGCTGTGGGAACTGTACGAGGATTCCGGCGGTCCGCTGCACCGCGGCCTCGGCTATGCGGCGGTGGCACTGGTGGCGGTGCGCCTGGCGTGGGGCTGGATCGGCAGCGAGGCGGCACGGTTCCGGACCTGGGCGCCCCGCCCGGCCGAGGTGGTCCGGTATGTCAAGGCGCTCTGCACCGGCAGGGCGCCGCGCCATCTCAGCCACAACCCGGCCGGCGCCGTGGTGATGTTCGCCATGTGGACGCTCATCCTCGCGCTGGGCGCAACGGGATGGCTGTCCCGGCTGGACGCCTTCTGGGGCGAAGACTGGCCCACGGACCTGCATGGCCTGCTGGCCGATGCGCTGGCCGTGCTGATCGTGATCCACGTGGCGGCGGCCATTGCGATGAGCGTGCTCCACAGGGAAAACCTCATCCGCGCGATGCTCACCGGCAGGAAGCGCCGCGACTGACGGACGCGGCGCGCCTCCCCTGCCCTCCGGATGCACCCTGCTTACTTGACCGCCAGCAGCGCGCTCTGCCGGAAGTGGCGCTGCGCCTCTTCCTGGCGGTCGGTCTGCTCATAGAGCTGCGCCAGCGCCAGGTGCGCATGAGCGCGCAGATTGCCGTGGTGATCGGCATCGGCATACTTGAGCGCGGATTCCAGGCTCGACTGCGCCTTGCCCCACAGCTGCTCCTTGAAGCACAGCATGCCCAGCGTGTAGAACAGGTCCGCATCGACCGGATGCTGGGCCAGCCATTTCTCGGCCTGCTGGATCAGCGGCAGCGCCTTGCCGGGCACGGCGCAATCGGCATAGCGGCGGATCAGGCGGCCATCCCAGTGCGCCCTCAGGGCGTCTTCGACGATGCGCTTGGCCTCGTCCGTGCGGCCGAGCTGTGCGAAGTACAGCGCGGCCTGCGAAGCGATGCGCGGCGAGCGGCGCTCTTCCGTGGTCAACTCGCGCCAGAAGTCGTTGAGGGCGTCGGTGTCGTGGCGGCGCTCCTGCAGCAGCGTCTCGCAGGCCATCTGCTTGAGGCGCGCGGCCAGCACCGAGTGGATCGCGTTGCGCTTTTCCAGCGCGCGCGTCAGGCGCAGCACCTCGTTCCAGTTCTTCAGGTGCTGGTGCGCGCGCAGGGCGATGCGCTGCGCCTGGATCTGCCGCGCGCCCTGCGCCTGCAGCTGCGCGATCTTCTCCAGCGCGCCATCGGCATCGCGGGCGTCGACCAGCAGTTCGGCCATCGACACCAGCTTGGCCTGCTCGCGGTCGGGTGAGGTCACCTCGGCCATCCAGGCGTCGCGGCGGTCGGTCTCCTGCATGCGGTGGGCCGCGCGGGCGCCGATCAGGGCGGCGGTCTCGCGTTGCGGCTCCCATGCCTGGGCTTCGCGCGCCAGGCGCTCGGCGCGGCCGAAGCGGCCGGCGAACAGGCTTTCCATCGCATCGCGCAGCGCCGCCGAGGCACGCAGGATGCGCGTGCGCTCGCGGTACGCCGCCGCGCGCGCCGGCATGCCGGTCACGTGGTGAAACAGCCGCAACAGCAGATGCAGTACAACAAACACCAGCACCAGCGACGCCAGCACGAAGTTCAGCGACACGTCCACCCGGTACGGCGGGTAAAGCAGCACGACGTTGCTCAGGTTGAGCTCGGTGAACAGCGCCAGGCCGACGGCGGCGGCAAACAGCAACGCAACCCAGAATACCCAGCGCATGGTTACTCCTTGCCCTGGCCGCGGGCGGCGGCGAGGCTGTCGGCCAGGGTCGGCACCTCCAGCGCGCCGACGCTCGCGCGCGCCTGCTGCAGCAGGGTCTGCTCGGCCACCACGCGCGGCGACTGCGTGTCGAAGTAGCGCGCGAGCAGCGTATCGGCGCGGCCGAGGTCGGCGCGGAACACGGCCTCGTTGCGCGACAGCAGCGCCAGCCGCGCGTTCATCAGCCACAGCTTGAGGTTCTCGCGCAGGAACCACGCCTGATCGGACGACAGCAGCAGCGCATCGGTCTGGTCGACGCGGCGTACCTGCACGATCTGGCCCAGCTCGCTGCGCACGTCGTGCCAAAGGCGGCTCCACCAGGCGCGCACGCCGGCCGACCAGCCGGACTCCGCCGCCGGCGACGCCGCGGACGCCGAAGCCGGCACCGCGCCCTTGCCCGGCCTGGCGGGACGGCCTCGCGAGGCCGGTGCGGCCTGCCCCGACTCCAGCGGCACGGCGGACGACACCAGCGGCAGCGCATCGATGCCGTTGATCGCATCGTCCAGCCGGATCGCGGCGCCCGACAGGTCGACGGCGGGCATGGCCTTGAGCTTGGCGATGTCGCGGGCGACAGCGCGTCGCATGGCGCGGAACTGCGGCTTGTCGACGGTGGCCAGGCGAGCGTCGATGGTCTGCAGCGTGGCCAGCGCGCCGCTCACGTTGCCGGTGAGCTGCAATTGTTCGGAAGCGACTTCGAGCGAGCGCTCGATCTCGGCCCGCTGCCAATCGTCGCGGTTGCGCAGCAGGTCCTGGCTGGCCTGCTCGAGCGCACCCTGGCGGTCGCGCGTTTCGGCGGTGCGGGCGTCCAGCGCGCCGAATTTCTGCTGCAGCTGGGCAAAGGCGTCCTGATTGTTGCGCGACAGCACGCGCATCTCCTGCGCCAGCGTCTCGTTCTGCTGCGCGCGCTGCCGGACCTCGCGCGCCAGCCGCTCATTGCGGATCTGCAGGCCGGCCACCACCACGAGCGCCAGGATCAGCGCGGCCCAGAGCAGCCAGCCGCCGCGGCCGGGTCCGGCGCCGGCGGTCATGGTCGGAGCGGCAGGCGCGGGAGCCGGCCCCGGCGAGGCGGCGGCCGGGCCCGGTGTGGGAACGGACGTGGGAACGGGAGTCTGCGACACGGTCGGAGCAGGTGAGGAAGGGTTCGATTCGGCCGGCGCCGCCACGGGGGCGGGCGACGGCGTGGTCTCGGCGGCGAGCGCGACGGGGCCGGCCCACGCGAGCACGCCGGCCAGCAGGCGGTCGTCGCCGGCGCCGGTCAGCGTCACGTCGCGAAAGCCCAGCGACTGTGCCTGCTCGACAATGCGGGCATGGGGCGCGAAGCAGGGCGCCGCGTACAGCGCCTCGACCTCGGCGGCGCTCAGGCTGGCGCGCGCAAGGCTGTCGAGATTGCGCGCCGCCTCGGAGCTGGTCAGCGTCCAGGCGTGGCGGCCGGCCAGCACCTCGCGCAGCGCGGCCCAGGCCGCGGCGTCGGGCACCGGGACACTGCGCCGATACGCCTCCACCGTGCGCACGGCAACGCCCGCTTCGCGCAGCCGGTCGGCCAGCCATTCGCGGCCGCCGTTGCCGCGCACGATCAGCACTTCGCGGCCGCTCAGCGTGGCCACGTCCAGGCGCGCATACAGCGCCTCGGAATCCTGCCGCGCGTCGTCGGCATGGGAGTCGGGCCGGATCACGCGGTACGTGGGCGCCGCGACGCCGTGCGCGGCCAGGGCCTGGGCGCTGGCGGGGCCGACCACCGCGGCCGGCACATCCTGCGGCCAGCGGAAGCCTTCGGGCATGGCCGCAAACGCCTGCTGCACGGCATTGGGGCTGACGAACACCACCAGCGCATAGCGCGACGGATCGGCCAGCGCGGCACGCAGGTCGTCCAGGTTGGGCGTCGGCGCGATGTCGAGCAGCGGAAACTGCAGCGTGCGCAGCCCGTGGCGCTCCAGCGCGGCAACCAGCATGGGCGCCTGCGCGCGCGGCCGCGTGACGATGACGACGGGCGCGGAAGGATGCGGGAGAGCGTCGGGCGGCACGCTGGATGGAGAAGGCGAGCGGTCGTCCATGGCGGGCCGGGAGGTCAGGTGGCGGGCGGCGCGTCGGCGCCCAGCGTGGCGAGGATGTCGTGTGCGCCGCCGTCCAGCATCTGCTGCGCGACGCGGGCGCCCAGGGCCTCGGCCTCGGCCGGTGTGGCGGGCGTGGCCTCGGCTTCGGCGGCAAGCTTGCGGCGGCCGTCCGGCGAAGCGACGAAGGCGCGCAGGCGCAGCGCGCCGGCATCGGTCCATTGCGCGAACGCGGCCAGCGGCACCTGGCACGAGCCGCCCAGCTGGCGCGACACCGCGCGCTCGGCGGTCACGGCCAGCGCCGTGGGCGCGTGATGCAGCGGCGCGAGCCAGGCCTGCACGTCGTGGCGATCGACGCGGCTCTCGATGCCGAGCGCGCCCTGCCCCGCCGCCGGCAGGGACGTTTCGGGCGCGATGACGGCGCGGATGCGCTCGGACAGCCCCAGCCGCTTGAGCCCGGCGGCCGCGAGGATGATGGCCGCGTAATCGCCGCGGTCGAGCTTGGACAGGCGCGTGTCGAGATTGCCGCGCAGCGGCTGGATCACCAGGTGCGGAAAGCGCGCCCGCAGCGACGCCTCGCGGCGCAGGCTGGAGGTGCCCACCACCGCGCCCGCGGGCAGCGCGGCGAGATCGGCGTAATCATTGGAGACAAAGGCATCACGCGGATCCTCGCGCTCGAGGATGGCCGACAGCACGAAGCCCGGCGGCAGCTCCATCGGCACGTCCTTGAGCGAGTGGACGGCGAGGTCGGCGCGGCCCTCGGCGAGCGCGACCTCGAGCTCCTTCACGAACAGGCCCTTGCCGCCCACCTTGGCGAGCGAGCGGTCGAGAATCTGGTCACCGCGCGTAGTCATGCCCAGGATGGACACGTCGCACGCGGGATAGTATTTTTGCAACGCAGCACGCACGTATTCGGCCTGCCACATGGCGAGCCGGCTTTCGCGCGAGGCGATGACCAGCTTGGTCGGCGCCTGGGCTGCCAGAGGGGATTCGACGGAGGTCGGACGGGCGTTTGAAGACATGCGGCAATGGTAGCACGCAGCTTTTTCGCCACAGGGCGGCCATCCCGTGGAAGTGATGCAGAAAAGAAGACCGATCCGGCACTTGACCCATCCAACCAGGAGACACGCATGACGCAGTCCGCCGCGCGCCGCGCATCCTCGCGCGCGACCCCCGCGCGCAAGACGCCACCCGCCCCCGCCAGCCAGACCCCGGCGCCCTCGCCCGGCGGCACGGCCGGCACCGCCCTGGGCCCGACCTCGCGCCGGTCCTCCGGCAGCGCGGCGGCCAAGGACCAGCCGCTCAAGGAGGACATCCGCTTCCTCGGGCGCCTGCTGGGCGACGTGCTGCGCGAGCAGGAAGGCGCCGCCGCCTTCGAGACCGTCGAGACCATCCGCCAGACCGCGGTGCGCTTCCGCCGCGACGGCGACCGCCAGGCCGAGCAGGAGCTCGACCGGCTGCTCAAGACGCTGTCGCGCGACCAGACCACCTCGGTGGTGCGCGCCTTCAGCTACTTCTCGCACCTGGCCAACATCGCCGAAGACCAGCACCATAACCGCCGCCGCCGCGTGCACGCGCTGGCCGGCTCGTCGCCGCAGCCGGGCAGCCTGCTGCGCGCGCTGCTGTCGGCGGCCGACGAGGGCCTCTCGGGCGATGCGCTGCGGCGCTTCTTCGACGCCGCGCTGATCGTGCCGGTGCTGACGGCCCACCCGACCGAAGTGCAGCGCAAGAGCATTCTCGACGCGCAGCACGAGATCGCCCGCCTGCTGGCCGAGCGCGATGCGCCGCTGACCGTGCGCGAGCGCGAGCGCAACGTCACCCTGCTGCGCGCCCACGTCACCAAGCTGTGGCAGACGCGCATGCTGCGCACCACGCGCCTGATGGTGGCCGACGAGATCGAGAACGCGCTGTCGTACTACCAGACCACCTTCCTGCGCGAGATTCCCGCGCTGTACCGCGAGCTGGAAGAGGACGTCGCCACGGTGTTCCCGCGCCGGGGCGCGCGCGGCGAGCCGGCCCCGCTGCCCGCCTTCTTCCAGATGGGCTCATGGATCGGCGGCGACCGCGACGGCAACCCGTTCGTCACCGCGCAGACGCTGCGCCATGCCGCGCAACGGCAGGCCAGCGTGATCCTCACGTGGTACCTCGACGAGATCCACGCGCTGGGCGCGGAGCTGTCGATGTCCACCTTGCTCGTCGACGTGAGCGCCGACCTGCTGGCCCTGGCCGAACGCTCGCCCGATCACTCCGAGCACCGCGCGGATGAGCCTTACCGGCGCGCGCTGATCGGCGTGTATGCGCGCCTGGCGGCCACCTGCCGCGAGCTGACCGGCGAGGATGCCGGCCGCCACGCGGTCGGCCCGGCCCCCGCCTACACGTGCGCGGAGGAGCTGCGCGCCGATCTCCAGATCGTCATCGATTCCCTCGCGGCGCACCACGGCGAGGCGCTGGCCGATGCGCGGCTGGCCTCGCTGGCGCGGGCGATCGACGTGTTCGGCTTCCACCTCGCGTCGATCGATCTGCGCCAGGTGTCGGACGTGCACGAGGCCACCGTGGCCGAGCTGCTCCGGGTGGCCGGCGTGGAAGGCGCCTATGCGGCGCTGTCGGAAGCCGACAAGCGCACGCTGCTGCTGCGCGAGCTGCAACAGCCGCGCCTGCTGGCGCTGCCCTTCCACACCTACAGCGAGACGACCGCGTCAGAGCTCGACATCTTCCGTGCCGCGCGCGAGGTGCGCGCGCGCTACGGCAGCCGCATCGTGCGCAACTACATCATCTCGCACACCGAAACGCTGTCGGACCTGCTGGAAGTGATGCTGCTGCAGAAGGAGGCGGGCATGTTCCGCCACGGCACCAACGGCAGCGGCGGCGCGGGCCTGGATGTGATGGTGATCCCGCTGTTCGAGACCATCGAAGACTTGCGCAACGCCCCGCAGATCATGGGCGAGCTGCTCGCCCTGCCCGGCTTCGATGCCGTGCTGGCCGCGCAGGGCAACGAGCAGGAAGTGATGCTCGGCTATTCGGATTCCAACAAGGACGGCGGCTTCCTGACCTCCAACTGGGAACTGTACAAAGCCGAGCTGGCGCTGGTGGAGCTGTTCGAGCGCAAAGGCGTGCGCCTGCGCCTGTTCCACGGCCGCGGCGGCACGGTGGGCCGCGGCGGCGGCCCGACCTACCAGGCCATCCTGTCGCAGCCGCCGGGCACGGTGAACGGGCAGATCCGCCTGACCGAGCAGGGCGAGATCATCTCCAGCAAGTTCGCCAACCCCGAGATCGGGCGGCGCAACCTCGAGACCATCGTGGCCGCCACGCTCGAAGCCACGCTGCTGCCCACGCGCAACCGGCCCAAGGGGCTGGAGGAATTCGAGGCCGCGATGCAGGCGCTGTCGGACCACGCGTTCTCTGCCTACCGCCACCTCGTCTACGAGACCCCGGGCTTCAAGGACTACTTCTTCGCCACCACGCCCATCACCGAGATCGCCGACCTGAACCTCGGCTCGCGGCCGGCCTCGCGCAAGCTGATGGACAGGAAGCAGCGCCGCATCGAAGACCTGCGCGCGATTCCGTGGGGCTTTTCGTGGGGCCAGTGCCGGCTGCTGCTGCCGGGCTGGTTCGGCTTCGGCAGCGCGGTGCAGCGCTGGCTGGACGAGGCCGGCAGCGCCAAGGCGAAGGCGGCGCGCCTGGCGACGCTCAAGCGCATGCACAAGCAATGGCCGTTCTTTGCCAACCTGCTCTCCAACATGGACATGGTGCTGTCCAAGGCCGACCTGAACGTGGCCTCGCGCTATGCCCAGCTGTGCGAAGACCGCAAGCTGCGCAACGCGGTGTTCTCGCGCATCTCGGCCGAGTTCACGCTCACCGAGCAGGTGCTGGGGGCCATCACCGGCCAGTCGGAGCGGCTGGCGGACAACCCGCTGCTGGCGCGCTCGATCAAGAACCGCTTCCCCTACCTCGATCCGCTCAACCACCTGCAGGTGGAGCTGCTCAAGCGGTTCCGTTCGGGCAAGGCCGGCAGCAACGATGCGCGCGTGCGGCGCGGCATCCACCTGTCGATCAACGGGATCGCGGCGGGGCTGCGCAATAGCGGCTGACGGCGGCGCCTCCGCCGAGGAACGCCTCCGCCCCTGGGCGGAGGCTGAATTGCACCTCGCTGAGGAAGCATCCGGTTACAGGTGCGCGATGGCTCGGCGAAATGCGACCGAATACACGTGCCAGCGCTCAAACGTGCGCGATTGATAGGCATACCGGGCAGCGCCCGCATCAGGCCGCGCTTCATCCTCTCCCGGCCAAGCGCGATCTGGCAGCTCCGTGCCAGCATGCGACGCACGCTTGACCTCCGCTCGCGGCCCCAGGTGCCAGGCCCTCGCCTCGATGCCGTCGTCGACCCGGACCGCTTGCACGATCGCATGCAGCGCGGCCGCAGCGCTGTCGGGATGGCGCGCCAGAAAATCGCGCGAAGACGCTACGACCTCCGCCGCCGCAAGCGCATTCGTGAAGCGCTTGCTCAAGGGGCCGTACCACAGCGCGAATAGGGGGTGGTTGGTTTCGAACTGCTTGTCTTCGCGCAGGGAAACCGCTGCATAAGCAACGTCGGCGGCAAGCCCGGCAAGGCGAGACTCAAGCCGCTCGGGTGCATCAAAGACGTTGCGCGGAATATGCAGTTGCCACGTCGCGACGTCGAAAGCCGCCTTGCGCTTCTGGTGCGACACACCATTCAGACCCGCCACATTGGGCAACACCACGACAGAGGAAGCGTAGAGGTTGACCGCCGGAACCAATGCCGCCGGCAGCTGCGAGGGTGCCAAGCCCAGTAGCCGGCTGGCCAGCAGCACCACCACCTCGCGCAGGTCATCGGCGGCAACAGGCTCCTCTTTGCCGAGCCGCGTTTTCAGGTCTGCGACTGCGGACGAGAAACCGGACGCCGACCGGGCTGCGGAAATCGCGGCGGGCAGCCCTTGCGCATGCGCAAACCCGCAGCGCTCAAGCAACTGCCCCAGAACGCCGATGGGGTCCTGCTTTGCTGCGTCGAATGCCTCGGGAGTGACCGGCCGCGCCTTCAGCGCATGGACAGCATGGCCATGTGTTTGGGCTACGCGTTCCAGAAAGACCTCCAGCGTGTCCGCAATCAACGCCAATGCCTGAGCGCTGCGCTGCTTCGCAGTATCGACCAGGAAACGCTCCAGCGCGTCCGCCAGTCCGAGCAGTCCGCTGCCCAGGGGCGGTTCGGTCCTGATGGCATCGCATCTTTGCCTCAATATCTCCAGCGTGCCTTTCCAAGCGTCTGCGGCGTCGGCGTCCCACGCTGTCGATTCGGCCATCTCGTGCAGCGAAGCGGCGGACAGCAGAATCCGCTCAAGTGCCTCGCCTGCCTCCGGATAACGCGCGGGGTCGAATTCCGCGAGGATGCCGCGCGCCGCCTGCTCCTGCGGCCCCGCCACGTTGAGCGCGTCCGCAACCTCGGCAAGCAGATCGGCAAGTTCGTGCAGCCGTGCATCCTGCCTGGGCACATATGCCCCCATGCCCTGATCGCTCGGAAGGAGCGAACGCAATTGCGCTTCCTCCAGATAGGCTTGCGCCTCGGTGGGGTCGCTCACGTAGCAGATCTTCGCGGTCTCGGCGCTCACATCCGTCGGCGGCAGGACGGGCAACGTTCTTGCCGCTTCCAGAAAGCCGGCCCGCGCGTGGGCGGCGGTGTCGACGTGGGTGGTCGGCGCGCGCAACATCAGGGCATTGAACAAGCCCAATCGTTTGTTGTACTGCGCCTCATGGACACTTTCATGCGCGATGACGCTCGCGTTATTGACGGCCTTGCCTCTCACATGCAGGTGGCTCGTCCCAAATCCACCGCTCCCGCTGATTGCTGCGGCGAATCCATCGCTATCCTGGCCGGGGCCATAGATGAGCGCAGGCAGCGTGTGCGACGGCATGCCGTTGTGCGCCTTCCAGCGATTGTGGTGTTCGCCGAGAAACAGCAGCCCTGCAAGGGCCGGTGATCTGCACCCGCCTTGATCTTGCGCACTGTTCAGGATCAGGGCCCGCCCCTTGACCAGCTTGGCGAAGACCAGATTGGCCGACTCCGGCGGCATGACATCACGGTGGGCGATGGCGGACAGTTGGCGCGCTGAATCCAGCCTGACATCATCCAGATCGTCCGCCAGACTGCTGTCCCAAGCGAAGCCGTTCGCAAGCAGAACCTGCATGTGTACCGTTTCGGACAGCTGGCGGACCACCTCCGCCGGAAGTTGCCGACGCGCACGCAGTTCCTTGGATGCCTGGGGCTGCGTGCCACCTCGAACACGGGAGGGCACGCTTTCCGCCCGATCTGCCGGCGGGCCGGCAACATTGGGGCGCCTCGGCGCTTCGGCCGACAGCGCCTGCCCGTGCAATGCATCTGACGCCCCGGCATCGCCCTGCGTTACCGCGCCCCGGGGATTCCTCGCCGCCGGCCCGGTGCGCCGCTGTTCCAACGGCAGTCCTCTGGCACGCGGTGGGCGGCCTGTCCGTCCAGGCTCGGCATGCTGTGGCACGGCATCAGCAGCCGGTTCACCAGACACGGTTGCCGAAGGCGGACCAATTCGAGGGGCGGTAGGGCGCATGGTGTGTCGTTCCTTCCCTGCTCGGGGGGATCAGATGCCGTCCCTCGCGGAGAACCGATGGACGCACCCCGCGCGAACCTCGCGCAACGCGCAGGGACAACGGATGCTATGCCTCGCACGCGTTCCGCGCCGGACACCGTGACGAATGATCGGTTCGCCGCCCGAAGTTCGGTCACGCATCGGGAGGCACGGCAAACGCCCCACCGCACATCGGCGCGGCGGGGCAACGCAAGACCGGGTTCGGGCAGCGCCCTAACCAACGAAAGCCACCGGCACCGGGTCTTCACCCAGCACCGACAGCAGGATCGCCCAGTGCATGGCCTCATCGCCCAGGATGCTGGCGGCGGCCTTGGTCAGATCCCGCGTATAGAAATTAGGCAACACGCCCAGATAGGCCGAAGTGGCCCCCTTCTCCAGCCCGGCGGCAAAGCGCAGCACGTCGGCCTGCGTCTTGAGCTGGCTGACCGGGAAGTTGTATTCCGCCACCTTCTTTTCCATCACCGGCGTGCCGCCCAGCTTGGAGACCGTGCCCGACAGCACCTGCGCATGCGCCTTGTGGTGCCCCTGGAACTTCACTGCCGTGGCCAGTACCGGTTTCTGCAGCAGCCCGCTTTCCGCCCCCACCTGGTACGCGGCGATGGCCTGGTACTCCAGCCCCAGCGCCGTATTCAGGATATTGATGTCGTCCTTCACGCTGCCCGACTGCGTCTGTGCCCAGGCCGGCATCGATCGCCCGAGCGACACCGCCGCCAGCGAGCCGAGCGCCAGCAGGCCGGGTGTCCGCAGCAGCACGCGGCGGCGCACATCGATGCGGGGGAGGTCGGCATCGAGCTGCGCTGCGTCTACGTCTTTCGTCGTATCCATCGTTGCACTCCTTGCGTTCATGGGAAGGTGGCGCACGCCGGCGTTTGCCGAGCGCCTGTCCGCTTATACGAAGGGCGCGCCGAAACGGATGCGGACCACGGCGCAGCCCCGGGGAATGCCCACCCACGGGGGTGATGGTTTCTTCCTACAATGGCCACAGCATCCTCACGACGACCCGCCCGTGCCCAGCCTCGAACGCACCGCCGCAGACCATGCAGGGCAGGACGCCAGCCGGCCGCCCATCGCCGCCCGCGCCCCGGGCGCGGAAGCGGACGAGCTCGCGGCCCTGCTCCAGCGCATCGGCCTGGGCGAGCGCGAGGCCCTGCGCGCCCTGTACGCGCGCTGCGCAGCGAAACTGTTCGGGCTTGCGCTGCGTATCTTGGTCAGACGGGACTGGGCCGAGGATGTCTTGCAGGAAAGCTTCGTCAACATCTGGCGCCACGCCGCCGACTACCGGCCGCAGCTGGCCGCGCCGATGACGTGGATGGCCACCATCGTGCGCAATCGCGCCCTCGACTGCCTGCGCCGGCAGCGCGCCGAGCGCGTGGCGGAATCGGTGCCGCTCGACGACGCCCACGCGGACGCGCTGGCCGACCACGCCCCCGGCCCCGCCGACCTGGCGCTGGCCGGGCAACAGGCACGCGCCCTGGCCGAATGCCTGAAGCGCCTCGACCCGCGGCAGCGCGAAGTGGTCTCGCTGGCCTATCTGCGCGACCTGTCGCACAGCGAACTGGCGCAGGTGCTGTCCGTGCCGCTAGGCACGGTGAAATCGTGGATGCGGCGCGGCCTGGACCGCCTGCGCGAATGCCTGGGGACGCCTTGATGGACCCGCGACGCCAACCCGACCTGATCGACCGGCTCGCCGCCGAATACGCGGTCGGCACGCTGCGCGCGGGCGCCCGCCGGCGCTTTGAGCAGCTGATCCGCCACGATACCGACGTGCGCACGACGGTCGAGCGCTGGCAGCGCTACCTGGCCGATCTGCCCGCGCTGCAGCCCGCCTCCGCGCCGCTGCCTGAGATTCTCTGCCGCGTCGAGGTGCAGCTCGGCTGGCGCCGGCCGGAACCGCGGCGGCGCACGCGCTGGCAGCAGCTCTGGCACGGGACCGGCTTCTGGCGCGTGGCTGTGGCGGCGACGGCCATCGTGGCCGTGGTGGCGATCGGCCTGAACCTGCGGCTGGCGCGGCAACTGCGCGAAGCCCCCGTCGCCAGCGCGGTGGCCGTGCTGCAGGACGCACAGGCCCAGGCCGCCGTGCTGGTCACCTGGGACGCGCGCACCGGCACGCTGTCGCTCAAGCGGCTCGACGCCACGCCGCTG
This sequence comes from Ralstonia nicotianae, assembly GCF_018243235.1. Lineage (NCBI taxonomy): Bacteria > Pseudomonadati > Pseudomonadota > Betaproteobacteria > Burkholderiales > Burkholderiaceae > Ralstonia > Ralstonia nicotianae. The sequence goes on along the minus strand of NZ_CP046674.1, from coordinate 1,093,864 downwards.
ACCAGCCAACAAGCACTGCAATTGTGGGCGCTGCCGTCCGACGGGCGCCCGCGATCGCTCGGCGTGATCGGGCACCAGCGCGCGATGCGGCTGATGCCCGCCCAGCCGCTGGCGCGGGTGCCGGCGCTCGCGGTGAGCGTGGAGCCGCGCGGCGGCTCGCCCGACCCGAACGGGCCGACCGGGCCGGTGATCTTCAAGGGCGCGCTGATCGACAGCGCGCTGTAGCCGGGCCGTGGAGCGCCGGGCTGGCCATGGGCCGGCGGACGATATAATCGCGGTTTCCTGAATCCGCGGCCGGCCCATCCCGCCCGGCTGCCCTCCTCCGCTGTCCGCCATGACCTCCCAACTCGCCAAGAAGGCCGAAGCGTGGTCCGCCCGCTTTAACGAGCCGATGTCCGACCTCGTCAAGCGCTATACCGCCTCGGTGTTCTTCGACAAGCGCCTCGCGCTGTTCGACATCCAGGGCTCGCTCGCGCACGCGGCCATGCTCGCCAAGCAGGGCATCATCGCCGAGGCCGACCGCGCCGCCATCGAGCGCGGCATGGCGCAGATCCGCCAGGAGATCGAATCCGGCGCGTTCGAGTGGAAGCTGGACCTGGAAGACGTGCACCTGAACATCGAGGCGCGCCTGACCGCGCTGGCGGGCGACGCCGGCAAGCGCCTGCACACCGGCCGCTCGCGCAACGACCAGGTCGCCACCGACATCCGCCTGTGGCTGCGCAGCGAGATCGACAATATCGTCGGCTTGCTCCGCGCCCTGCGCGGCGCCCTGCTGGACCTGGCCGAGCAGCACACCAACACCATCGTCCCCGGCTTCACGCACCTGCAGGTCGCGCAACCGGTGGTGTTCGGCCACCACCTGCTGGCCTATGTCGAGATGTTCACGCGCGACACCGAGCGCATGCTCGACGCCCGCAAGCGGGTCAACCGCCTGCCGCTGGGCGCCGCCGCGCTGGCCGGCACGAGCTACCCGATCGACCGCGAATTCGTCGCGCAGCAGCTGGGCTTCGACGGCGTGTGCCGCAACTCGCTGGATGCGGTGTCGGACCGCGACTTCGCCATCGAATTCTGCGCCGCCGCCGCGCTGGTGATGACGCACATCTCGCGCTTCTCCGAAGAGCTGGTGCTGTGGATGAGCCCGCGCGTGGGCTTCATCGACATCGCCGACCGCTTCTGCACCGGCAGCTCGATCATGCCGCAGAAGAAGAACCCCGACGTGCCCGAGCTGGCGCGCGGCAAGACCGGCCGCGTCAACGGCCACCTGATCGGCCTGCTCACGCTGATGAAGGGCCAGCCGCTGGCCTACAACAAGGACAACCAGGAAGACAAGGAACCGCTGTTCGACACGGTCGACACGGTGGTCGACACGCTGCGCATCTTCGCCGACATGGTGCCCGGCATCACAGTCGAGGCCGACGCCATGCGCGCCGCCGCCCTGCAGGGCTACGCCACCGCCACCGACCTGGCCGACTACCTGGTCAAGCGCGGCCTGCCCTTCCGCGACGCGCACGAAGCCGTGGCCCACGCCGTGCGCGCCTGCGACGACCTGCGCTGCGACCTGGCCGACCTGTCGGTGGCGCAGCTGCGCGAGATCAGCGGCCTGGGTGACAAGGCGAACCTGATCGGCGACGACGTGCACGCCGTGCTGACGTTGGAAGGCTCGGTTGCTTCGCGCAACCATATCGGCGGGACGGCGCCGGAGCAGGTGAGGCTGGCGATTGTTGCGGCGCGGGCTGGGCTGGCGGGCTAACCGCCGGACAGCCGGACCGTCGCCAGCCGCTCGAACCACGGCCCGTCCGGGGGCGTGCGGCTGGCGAAGAGCGACAGGCTGTCGAACCGCATGGCCGCACCGTGCAACGCGTGTGCGGCCGTCTCCAGCGCGGCGACGCAAGCCGGCGATGCCGACGCCCCGCCCAGCCGGGCCAGCGTGATGTGCGGCTGAAACGGCCGCGTCTCCGGGCGATAGCCCGCATCACGGGCTAGCGCTTCCGCGCGCGACGCCATTGCCTGCGCCCAATCCTCGGGCTTTGCCGTCACCACCAGTACCCGCGGGCGTGCAGGCGACGGCCACAGCGCCGCTCCAATGATCCCCAACGGCCCCCGTTCGGCGGCCATGCCAGCAAGCGACTCCAGCATCCGCATCCAATACGGAACGCCGTCTTCCGGCGTTGCGCCGAGAAATCGCACCGTTGCGTGCCACTGGTCACGGGGCATCCAACGCGCGTGAGGCCAGGGCTGCGCCGCCAAAGGCGTGGCGACGCGGCGCAAAGCATCGATCGTGCCGGCGCTCGGGTCGAGCGCAATAAAAAGACGCTGATGGGGCATGGATACGCAAGCGGCAGGCTGGAACGCGCCGGTGCTCGGGCGCACATGAACTCAGCATACGCCCCGGCACAGGCGTCGCGTCACCGGACATGAAAAAGCCCGGCACTTGGCCGGGCTTGCTCATCTGCTCGTACAGTCGGCGCACGACGACTCGTGCGCCCCTGTTGCGGCAATCACCTCACGCAGTCGACAAAGTACCCAACCCGACCCTCAATCTCCTCCTCCACCAGCCCGTGGATATCGGTCTCGAAGCCGGGGAACAGCTTGTTGAACTCGCGCGCGAACTGCAGGTACTGCACGATGGTCCGGTTGAAGCGCTCGCCCGGGATCAGCAGCGGAATGCCCGGCGGATACGGCGTCAGCAGGATGGCGGTGATGCGGCCCTCCAGGTCGTCGATGGCCACGCGCTCGGTCTCGCGGTGCGCCATCTTGGCCCATGCGTCCGACGGCTTCATCGCCGGCTCCATGTTGGAGAGGTACATCTCGGTGGTCACGCGGGCCACGTCGTTGGCCTTGTAGACGCTGTGGATGGCGTCGCACAGCTCGCGCAGGCCGATGCGCTCGTATTGCGGATACTGCCGCACGAACTCCGGCAGCACGCGCCACAGCGGCTGGTTGTTGTCGTAGTCGTCCTTGAACTGCTGCAGCTCGGTCACCATCGAGTTCCAGCGGCCCTTGGTGATGCCGATGGTGAACATGATGAAGAACGAGTACAGCCCGGTCTTCTCGACGATGATGCCGTGCTCGGCGAGGTACTTCGTGACGATGGCCGCCGGGATGCCCGACTCGCTGAACTTGCCGTCCACGTCCAGGCCCGGGGTGATGATGGTGGCCTTGATCGGGTCGAGCAGGTTGAAGTCCTCGGCCAGGTCGCCGAAGCCGTGCCAGCGCTCGTTGGCCTTGAGCATCCAGGCCTCGCGCTCCTCGATGCCTTCATCGGACAGGTCGTTCGGGCCCCAGACCTTGAACCACCAGTCGTCGCCGCGGCCGTTGCCACCATTCGTGCCGACGTACTCCTGCTCCACCTTGCGCATGGCGCGGCGGAAGTCCAGGGCCTCGGCGATGCTCTCTTCCACCAGCGCGGTGCCGCCCGGCGCTTCCATCATCGCCGCGGCCACGTCGCACGAGGCGATGATCGAGTACTGCGGGCTGGTCGAGGTGTGCATCAGGTACGCCTCGTTGAAGCGGTACGTGTCGAGCTTGCGCGTCTCGGAATCCTGCACGAGGATCTGCGAAGCCTGCGACAGGCCGGCCAGCAGCTTGTGCGTGCTCTGCGTGGCGAACACCAGCGCGTCCTTGCTGCGCGCGCGGCCCTGGCCGATGGCGTGCATGTCGCGGTAGAACGGGTGGAACGAGGCGTGCGGCAGCCAGGCCTCGTCGAAGTGCAGCGTGTCGATCTCGGTCGACAGCATGTGCTTGATGCGCTCGGCGTTGTACAGCACGCCGTCGTACGTGCCCTGCGTGAGGGTCAGGATGCGCGGCTTCTTGTTCGCGGCCTGGCTGGCGAACGGATGCTCGGCGATCTTGCGGGCGATGGTCTCGGGCTCGAACTCGCTCTGCGGAATCGGGCCGATGATGCCGTAGTGGTTGCGCGTCGGCATCAGGAACACGGGGATCGCGCCCGTCATCATGATCGCGTGCAGGATCGACTTGTGGCAGTTGCGGTCCACCACCACGATGTCGCCGGGCGCCACGTTGGCGTGCCACACCATCTTGTTCGAGGTGGACGTGCCGTTGGTGACGAAGAACATGTGGTCCGAGCCGAAGATGCGCGCGGCATTGCGCTCGGAGGCCGCCACCGGGCCGGTGTGGTCGAGCAGCTGGCCGAGCTCGTCCACCGCGTTGCAGACGTCGGCGCGCAGCATGTTCTCGCCGAAGAACTGGTGGAACACCTGGCCCACCGGGCTCTTGAGGAACGCCACGCCGCCCGAGTGCCCCGGGCAGTGCCACGAGTAGGAGCTGTCCTGCGCGTAGTCGATCAGCGCCTTGAAGAACGGCGGCGGCAGCGAATCCAGGTAGTTGCGGGCTTCGCGGATGATGTGGCGCGCCACGAACTCCGGCGTGTCCTCGAACATGTGGATGAAGCCGTGCAGCTCGCGCAGGATGTCGTTGGGCAGGTGGCGCGAGGTGCGCGTCTCGCCGTACAGGAAGATGGGGATGTTGGCGTTGCGGCGGCGCACTTCGGCCACGAAGCTGCGCAGGTTTTCCACCGCTTCCGGTTCCGGCTTGTCGTTGTCCGGGTTGATGAACTCATCGTCGTCGATCGAGACGATGAAGGTGGACGCCCGGCTCGACTGCTGCGCGAACGAGGTCAGGTCGCCATAGCTGGTCAGGCCCGTGACCTCCATGCCCTCTTCTTCGATGGCCTGCGCCAGCGCGCGAATGCCCGACCCGGAGATGTTCTCGGAGCGGAAGTCCTCGTCGATGATGATGACGGGAAAACGGAATTTCATCGGGGTTCCTTGACTGATGAAACAAAAGGCACCGCTCCGGATCGCGGAAACGGACAACTGAAACTAGGTTTTTGGCAGCGTAACGCCGTGCTGGCCCTGGTACTTGCCGCCACGATCCTTGTACGAGGTCTCACACGGCTCGTCGCTTTCGAAGAACAGCACCTGCGCGCAGCCTTCGCCGGCGTAGATCTTGGCGGGCAGCGGCGTGGTGTTGGAGAACTCCAGCGTCACGTAGCCTTCCCACTCGGGCTCGAACGGTGTGACGTTGACGATGATCCCGCAGCGCGCGTAAGTGCTCTTGCCCAGGCATACCGTCAGCACGGTGCGCGGGATGCGGAAATACTCCATCGTGCGGGCCAGCGCGAACGAGTTCGGCGGGATGATGCACACATCGCCCTTGAAGTCGACGAACGACTTCTCGTCGAAATTCTTCGGGTCGACGATGGTGCTGTTGATGTTGGTGAAGATCTTGAATTCGTCGGCGCAGCGGATGTCGTAGCCGTAGCTCGACGTGCCGTAGGAGACGATGCGCCGGCCGTCGGCCTCGCGCACCTGCCCCGGCTCGAACGGCTCGATCATGCCGTGCTGCTCCGCCATGCGGCGGATCCACTTGTCGGATTTGATGCTCATGGGATGCCTGTGATGAACAAATGGGGGCAGGCTTCGCGGGTGCGAAAACTGTCCCCATTTGGTCACGGCTGGGTCGCGGCGCTCGGGCCGGCGGCGCTCGAAAACGCGGATTGTACCCCCAAACCCGTGACGGAAAACCGCGTGCGCGCGGACCGGCCGGCCCGCGGCTTATCGGCCGGATTCCGCCGGCTGCGGCAGTTCCCCGCGCGGGCCGACCACGGCCGCCATGCCGGGCTCGGCGATGAAGCGCTCGCGCCCGGTGTACAGCAGGAAATGCCGCCCGGTGCAGCGCGCGAACAGTGTCAGGTTGACCCGCTGCGCCATCCGGTAGCCCATCTGCGTGACGCCCGAGCGCGACAGCAGGAACGGGATGCCCATCTGCGCGCCCTTGATGACCATCTCGGAAGTCAGGCGCCCCGTGGTGTAGAAGACCTTGTCGCCGCCCGCCATGTCCTCCAGCCACATGCGGCCGGCGATGGCGTCGACGGCGTTGTGGCGGCCCACGTCCTCGATGAACATCAGCAGCTCGCCCTGCGCATCGAACAAGGCGCAGCCGTGCACCGAACCCGCCTGCTTGTAGATCGACTGCTGCAGCCGGATGGTGTCGACCACGCGGTACAGCGTGGTCTGCGTGATGCGTGCCTCGGGCGGCAGGTGGACGGCATCGATCTCGTCCATCAGCGAACCGAACACGGTGCCCTGCCCGCAGCCGGTGGTGACGGTGCGGCGCGCGGTCTTCTCGTCCAGGTCGGGGATGCCGGCGCGGGTGGTGACGGCGGCGGACTCGGTCTCCCAGTCCACCTGCACGGACGCGATGTCCTCGACGCTGCCGACCAGCCGCTGGTTGCGCAGGTAGCCGAGCACCAGCGCCTCGGGGGCGCCGCCCAGCGTCATCAGCGTGACCAACTCGCGCTTGTCCAGATAGACCGTCAGCGGCCGCTCGCCGGGGATGTGCACGGCGCGCACGTGGCCCAGCTCGTCGACGACCTCGACTTCATCGAGCAGCGGCACGCAGGCGTTGGTCAGTTCGGGGCGCAGCGGCATGGAGCGGTATCCAAAAAAAATGCGCACGGCAGCGTGCGCATTCCTGCATGCGGCCGGCGCCCATCCATTCCAGAACGGGCGCCGCGTGCGGGCGTCAGTTCGCCACGATCACGCCGCAAGCGACGCGCCCGCCGGAGTTGCCGGTCGGCTGGGTCTTGTAGTCGTCCATGCCCGCATGGACGATCACCGCGCGGCCGACCAGGCTGGTGGCGCCGGGCGTGAGCGTGACGCCGGTCAGGACGATCGAGCCGACGGCCTTGCCGCTGGCATCGGACTGCAGCATCGGGATGTCGCCGGCATGGTGCGGGCCGGAGCGCGGATCGCCGTGCGGCTGGCCGGTCGGGTTGAAGTGGCCGCCCGCGCTCATGCCGTCCGGCGAGGAGCAGTCGCCCTTCTCGTGCACATGGAAGCCGAACATGCCGTTGGGCGGCAGGCCGGCAATGTCGACCGCCATCGCAACCCGGTTGTCGCCTTGCTGCAGCAGCTTGATGGTGCCTTGCACGTTGCTGCCGCTCTTGGGCGCCAGCGTGGCCAAAGCCGAGGTGCCGGCGGCGGGTGCGCCGGTGCTGGCGCCGGTGCCGGCATTCGAAGCGCAGCCGGCCATCAGGCCGATCGCGGCAAGTCCGATCACGAGTTGCTTCATGTGTCACCTCCAGTCAGGGTTCACTTGCGAGCGGACGATTGTACTGCCGGATGATGAAGACGCAACATCGGCGCGGTCTCAGCCCTTGGGAGCCGGGGTGGCTGGGGTGGCCGGCGCGGGCGGCACGAAGGGGCCCGGATCGGCGCACGGCGCGCCCGCCTGCGTGCGGGTGCCCTTGCCGCTGGCCTGGTACTGCGCCACGGCCCGGTCCTGCGCGTTGCACAACTGGAAGGCGGCCACCTTGTCGCTCCAGGCCGCCTTGGCCTTGTCCATCTCGGCCCGGGCCTTCTGCTCGGCGGTCGGCGGGGGCAGCCTGGCGCCTGCCGTGGCGCTCGCCAGGCCAAGCAGCGCGGCAGCAAGCCACGTTCCCGACCGGCGCATCTTCCTGGTGGACCATGTCATGGCGGGGCTCCTCGGATCGATGGCGTCAGCCCTTGGCCGGCTGTTCGCGCGCCTCGGGCGGCTCCGGCGGCTTGGAGCGCTGCGCGGGAATCCTGCCGGCCTGGATGTCGTCGTACCAGAGCACGTGGTGCTCTTTGGCCCAGGCCTCGTCGACATAGCCCTCGCGCATGGCGCGATAGGCGCCTTCCATGCCGATGGTGCCGATATAGATGTGGCCGAGCGACATGCAGATCATGCCCACCGCGGCGATGGCGTGGACGATCTCGGCCAGCTGCATGGTGCTGCGGTAGTAGTCGACGCCCGGCACGATGCGGTCCAGCACCCAGCCCGAGGCCGACAGGATCAGCCCGAACACCACCAGCCCGCCCCAGAACCACAGCTTCTCGCCCGCGTTGAAGCGATGCGACGGCACCTCGGCACCATGGCCACCGAACATGCCGCCCAGGCGCAGCAGCCATTGCAGATCGCCGCGGCGCGGCAGGTTGTCATGCGCCCACATCACGAAGGCAACGACGATGCTGACGGTGAACAGCGGCCCGACCAGGTTGTGCAGGTTCTTCAGCACGTAGGTCAGCCAGCCGAACAACTGGTGGCCCATCAGCGGCAGCAGGAAATGCTTGCCCCACAGCATCGCGATGCCCGAGACGCCCAGCGTGACGAAGCTGATCGCCATGGTCCAGTGCACGTAGCGCTCGGTGGGCGTGAAGCGTTCGATCCGGCGGCCGGTGGGCGCCGCCTTCAGGCGGATCTGGCCCCGCCGCAGGAAGAACGCCAGGATCGCCAGCGGCACCAGCACCACCAGCCAGCCGCCCCACACGGTGATGACACCGTTGCGGAACAGCCGCCACTTCTGGCCGGTACGCTGGATCAGCACGCCGCTCTCCAGCCCGGGCAGGCTCGCGTAGCCGGCCTGGTCGGAATTGACCTCGCGCCAGACCGGCGCGTTGTTGCCCGGCTGCGTGACGCGGCGCGCGGTCTGGTCCTGCGCCTCCTTGGCCAGGTCGCGCCGGGGCAGGTCGAAGACGCTCTCGGAGACGACGTTGGCGAACGGCTGCGCGGGCCGCACGGCCGGATTGGCGGGCGCGACGGCGGGCACGCTGGCCGGCTGCTGCGCCGATGCGAGCGCCGCCGCGCTGCCCAGCAGCAGCGCCATCGCCAGGTGTTTCCAGCAGGCAATCATGGACGGGCCTCCGCTCGCGCGCCTCAGGGCGTCCGGTTGTATTCGTTCTGGTACTGGCCGCGCGCGCGGATCTGGTTCTCCCAGCTCGTGCGGTCACCCGGCGTCCAGTCCTTGGCCATGAACGGGTCGCCCTCGGCGCCCTTGTAGGCCGGGGCATCGTCCTTGCGGTGCGAAGCGAAAGCAGTCTGCGCACGCTCGCCGCACCCCGCCAGCGCCGCGGCCAGGGCCAGGGTAACAACCGTCGCCACCATCCGGATCGTATCCATGGCTAGTACGCTCCCGAGGCCGGTGCGTCCGGCTTGGCGGCGGGTGCGGCCGGGGCAGCTGGAGCAGTTGGGGCAGCCGGTGCGGCCTGGGCGCTCTTGCCGGCGCCTCCGTAGGCCGTCCCCCAGCCGAACAGCTCCGCTCCTTTTCCCCGCTTCATGACACGATTGCGCAGGATGTCGGCAATGACATCCCCGTCGCCGCCCAGCAGCGCCTTGGTCGAGCACATCTCCGCGCACAGCGGCAGCTTGCCCTCGGCCAGCCGGTTGCGGCCGTACTTCTCGAACTCGGCATCGCTGCCGTTGGGCTCCGGCCCGCCCGCGCAGAAGGTGCACTTGTCCATCTTGCCGCGCACCCCGAAGGTGCCCTGGCTCGGGAACTGCGGCGCGCCGAACGGGCAGGCGTACGAACAGTAGCCGCAGCCGATGCAGACGTCCTTGTCGTGCAGCACCACGCCGTCCTCGGTGCGGTAGAAGCAGTCGACCGGGCAGACCGCCATGCAGGGCGCGTCGGAGCAGTGCATGCACGCCACCGAGATGGATTTCTCCGCGCCGACCATGCCGTCGTTGATGGTGACCACGCGGCGCCGGCTCACGCCCCACGGCACCTCGTGCTCGTTCTTGCAGGCGGTGGTGCAGGCGTTGCACTCGATGCAGCGCTCGCTGTCACAGATGAATTTCATGCGCGCCATGATCGCTCCCCGCGCTTAGGCAAAACGCTCGATCTGGCAGACCGTCGTCTTGGTTTCCTGCATCATCGTCACCGAGTCGTAGCCGTACGTCGTGGCCGTGTTGACCGCCTCGCCGCGCACGATCGGGTGAGCGCCCTCGGGGTAGTAGTCGAGCAGGTCCTTGCCCTGCCACCAGCCCGAGAAGTGGAACGGGATGAAGGCATGGTCCACGCCCACGCGCTCGGTCACCAGCGCCCTCACCTTGATCTGCGCGCCGGTCGGCGTCTTGACCCACACGTAGTCGTTGTTGCGGATGCCCCGGTCGGCGGCGGCCTTCGGGTTGATCTCGACGAAGTTCTCCTGCTGCAGCTCCGCCAGCCAAGGGTTGGAACGCGTCTCTTCGCCGCCGCCCTCGTACTCGACCAGCCGGCCGGAGGTCAGGATGATCGGGAATTTCTCATAGACCTTGTTTTCGATATTGCGCTGCTGCACGGTCTTGTACAGCGTCGGCAAGCGCCAGAAGGCCTTCTTGTCGTCGTGCGTCGGGTACTGGGCGACCATGTCGGGCCGTGTGGAATACAGCGGCTCGCGGTGCTGCGGGATCGGGTCGGGGAAGTTCCACACGACGGCGCGCGCCTTGGCATTGCCGAAGGGGTGGCAGCCGTGCTTCATCGCCACGCGCTGGATGCCGCCCGACAGGTCGGTCTTCCAGTTCTTGCCTTCGGCGGCCTTCTTCTCGACATCGGTGAGGTCGTCCCACCAGCCCAGCTTCTTCAGAAACACGTGGTCGAACTCGGGGTAGCCGGTGGTCAGCTCGGCACCGAGCGAATACGAGCCGTCCTCGGCCAGCAGGTTGACGCCGTCGCGCTCCACGCCAAAGTTGGCGCGAAAGTTGCCGCCGCCGTCCATCACGTGCTTGCTGGTGTCGTACAGGTTGGGCGAGCCGGGGTGCTTCAATTCCGGCGTGCCATAGCACGGCCACGGCAGGCCGAAGTAGTCGCCGGTCAGATCGTAGCCGGTGACCGGGTCCTTGCCGCCCTGGCAGCGCAGCGTGCGCACGTCGAACAGGTGCATGTTGCGCATATGCGCCTGCAGGCGCTCCGGCGATTGGCCGGTGTAGCCGATGGTCCAGTTGCTGCGGTTGATCTCGCGCAGGATCGACTCGGTCCCGGGCTCGCGCCAGGTCATGCCGGCGCGCTTGTACTCGATGATCTTGAGGTTCTTCGACAGCTCGCCGCCGAACCCCAGGCGATCGGCCAGGGCCTGCATGATGACCTGGTCCGGCTGCGACTCGAACAGCGGCTCGATCACCTTCTCGCGCCATTGCAGCGAGCGGTTGGACGCGGTGCACGAGCCCGAGGTCTCGAACTGCGTGGCGGCCGGCAGCAGGTAGACCGCGCGGTTCGGATTGGGCGGCGTGCCGTCGGCGGCGGGCATGTTGGCCATCGCCGCGGTGGCCGACGGATAGGGGTCGATCACCACCAGCAGGTCGAGCTTGTCGAGCGCGCGCTTCATCTCCAGGCCGCGCGTCTGCGAGTTGGGCGCATGGCCCCAGTAGAACATCGCGCGGACGTTGTGGTCCTGGTCGATCAGTTCGTTCTTCTCCAGCACCGCATCGATCCAGCGCGAGACGGTGGTGCCGGATTTCTCCATCATCGCCTGCGAGGCGAAGCGGCCCTTGATCCAGTCGTAGTCCACGCCCCACACGGCGGCGTAGTGCTTCCACGCGCCGGCGGCCAGGCCGTAGTAGCCGGGCAGCGAATCGGGGTTGGGGCCGACGTCGGTGGCGCCCTGCACGTTGTCGTGGCCGCGGAAGATGTTGGCGCCGCCGCCCGTCCGGCCGATGTTGCCCAGCGCCAGCTGCACGATGCACGAAGCGCGCACGATGGCGTTGCCGATGGTGTGCTGGGTCTGGCCCATGCACCACACCAGCGTGCTCGGGCGGTTCATCGCCATCATCTCGGCGACCTTGCGCACCTGCGCCTCGGGCACGCCGCAGACGGCCTCGACCTTGTCCGGCGTCCACTTGGCGAGCACCTCGTCGCGTACCTTGTCCATGCCGTAGACACGGTCATGGATGAACTGCCGGTCTTCCCAGCCGTTCTTGAAGACGTGGTGCAGCACGCCGAACAGGAAGGCGATGTCGGTGCCCGAGCGGATGCGCACGTACTCGTCCGACTTGGCCGCCGTGCGCGTATAGCGCGGGTCGACCACGATCACCTTGCAGCCGGTCTCCTTGGCATGCAGCAGATGCAGCATCGACACCGGGTGCGCCTCCGCCGCGTTCGAGCCGATGTACAGCGCGCACTTGGCGTTCTGCATATCGTTGTACGAGTTGGTCATCGCGCCGTAGCCCCAGGTGTTCGCCACGCCCGCCACGGTGGTGGAGTGGCAGATGCGTGCCTGGTGGTCGCAATTGTTGGTGCCGAAGAACGACACCCACTTGCGCAGCAGATACGACTGTTCGTTGCTGTGCTTGGACGAGCCGACGAAGAAGAACGAATCGGGCCCGGTCTCCTGGCGGATGGCGTTCATCCGGGCGACGATCTCGTTGAGCGCCTGCTCCCAGCTGATGCGCTGGTAGCGCCCGTCCACCAGCTTCATCGGCGTCTTCAGGCGGTATTCGCCGTGGCCGTGCTCGCGCAGCGCGGCGCCCTTGGCGCAGTGCGCGCCCATGTTGATGGGCGAGTCGAACACCGGCTCCTGGCGCACCCACACGCCGTTCTGCACCACCGCATCCACCGCGCAGCCCACCGAGCAGTGCGAGCACACGGTGCGCCGCACCACGATGTCGTCCTTGCCTTCGGCCGCCCTGGCCTCGCCCACCACCGTGGCCTTCTTCACCAGCGACAGCTGCGACGCCGCCAGCCCCGCGCCCACGCCGATGCCGGAGCGCTTGAGGAAGGTCCGCCGGTCCATGGTCGGCAGCGCGCCGGCCAGGCCACGCGCCAGGCTGCCGGACAGCGTCGCGGCGCCGGGGCGGCTTGCCTGCCCGGTCTTGGCATCCTGCGCCGCCGGTTTGCGGGTCAGAAGCATGGTGTCACCTGGGAGGGGAGGAACGGGAATCGCGCGGGAACCGGGAGGCTGGCCTCAGATCCACGTGGTGCGGTAGTACTTGCGGATGTGCTCGGTCAACCGATAGCCGGTGGCCTTGTCATCGGCGGGCTCAGCAGGCTCGGCGGCGCCGGGAGCCTGCGGCGGCGCCAGGCGGCCCGTGGTGGCTGCCGCGCCGGCCGCCGCCGCGGCAACGGCGGCGCCCATCAGGAAACGGCGGCGCGCGGGCCCGGCATCGACGGTGTCAGCCTGGGCCGGGGCGTGGGGATTCGTCTTCGGGTCTGGCATGGCCATGCTCCCTCGGTTCAACCGAACCGATGACCGAACGAAATAGGAATTGATCGACACATTCTAGGATTAATGGTCCTAGAAAACCATGCCTGTTAGCCCTGAAAAGCCGCGTTTTCCGGGAACGGGGCGAAGCATTTTTTCAATCGCCGCGCCACAGGCCATTCCGCCGGGAGGCTGGCGGGGCTTCGCTCTTCGCCGGCTGCGGCGGCGTTCTCAGGCACCCCTGCCGCGATCCGTCACGCCAGCTCGAGGGCGAGCCGCTCGACTTCAAAAAACGCCTTCGCCAGCCCCGCCACCCCGGCATAGAACGCGGCGCGCGGATGCTGCAGCACGGCATCGCAGGCAGACTCGGCCCACGGCGCCAGGTGGCGCTGGAAGAATGTGCGCTGCTCCGCCACGTGAGCCACGGCGGCATCCTCCCCGGCGATCAGGTAGCGCATCACCTCGCACAGCGTGGCGAGGTGGTCTTCGGTCTCGGTGATGCCCTCGGCGCGTTCCAGGCCGTAGCGGCGCAGGTCGTCGCGCAGCACCACCAGCGGCTTCTCGTTGAGGAAGCCGGCCTGGTAGTACGAGCCGTACAGGAACACCTCCGGCTTGCCGACGCCGATGAACAGCTCGGTGTATTCATCGTCGGCCTGCGCGGCGGTGGTCTGGCCGGCGCGGGCGACCAGGCGGCGCCAGGCCTGCGTCAGGGCGCTGCCCGCGGCACCTTCCGCGTCGGCGGGATCGGCGGCGGCTGCGTCGGCCGGGTCCAGCGGCGCGGCGGCGATGCGCTGCAGCAAGCCGGCATCCGGCGCGCGATACAGCAGCGTCGCCAGCAGGCCGTACAGGTCGGCGCGGGCGAGATCCTCCGCGCTGTCGGCGGGCGTGGCGGCAAGCTGGAACTGCAGGGGCTGAGCGTCGGTCATGGGCTCGGGGCGGCGGGTTCAGTGCGTGGCGCCGGGCTGCTCGCCCCGCTCCAGCATGTCGATCACGCGGCAGTCGCCGCACATCTTCAGGCGCTCGCCCGCCGCGCCGGCAAAGGCCGGATGGGCGCCGAGCCGGGCCATCATGGCGGCGACCATCTGCGCCGTGCCGAACGGCTTGCCGCAGCGGATGCAATGGAACGGCTGGGTCTCATTGAGCACGACCGGCTGGCGTGCGTCAGCCGACAGGTTCAGCCGCGGCACCAGCGCGATGGCGTCTTCGGGGCAGGTGGTATCGCACAGGCCGCACTGGACGCAGTTGCGCTCGATCATCGACAGCACCGGCCGCTCGGCCGCATCGCGCAGCGCCTGCGACGGGCAGGCGCTCACGCAGGCCATGCACAGCGTGCAGCGCGCGCGGTCCACCTCGATGGCGCCGAACGGCGCGCCGGCCGGCAGCGGAATCACGGCGTCGACCGCCCCGGCGTGGCGCGCCAGGTGATCGAGCGCGAACTCAAGCGTCTCGCGCTTGGCGGCGGCCACGGCAAACGTGGCGGGCGGCATGTCGGCCCGGAAGCCCTGCACGGGGCCGCACACTTCGACGGCATTGAGACGGGCATCGAGCGCGCCGGCATCCGGCGCATCGATCAGCACCACGCCGGCCGCGTCGGCCGGCTCGCCCAGCCCAGCCAGCACGGCCCGGGCCACCGCCGCCTGTTCGGCGAGCATGGCGCGATACTGCGGCGCATCGTCCTCGGTCAGCAGAATGGCGATGCGTGCCGCCCCATAGGCCAGCGCCGACAGCCACAGATCGAGCCCCGTCGACGCCGCGTGGAACACCTCGACCGGCAGCACGTTGACCGGCACGCCCTGCGCCTTGCCGGTCCGCGCGGCGCGGCCGAGCTGCTCGATCAGCGCGCGGCCGCGACCGCCGTTGTGCAGCAGAACCACCGCGTCGTGCCCGCCCGCCGCCGCATGGGTCGACAGCAGCGTCTTCAGCTTGCGCCCCTGGTACGGCGCGCTCGGGTAGGCATAGGTCAGCGCGCCGGTCGGGCACGCCGTCGTGCACGCACCGCAGCCGACGCACAGATTGGGTGTGACGTGCACGCTGCCGCGCCCATCCTGCCACTGCGACGCGATCGCCACGGCCGAGCAGACCCGCACGCAGGCATCGCAGCCGACCCGGCCATTGCGGCCGTGCGCGCAGATCGAGGCCTTGTACTGGAAAAACCGGGGCTTCTCGAACTCGCCCACCAGCTGGAGCAGCGCCAGCGATGCGGTGAGCTGGCGGCCGGCGTTCGCGCCGGCATGGAAGTAGCCCTGCGGCGGCTGGTGCTGCGCGAAGGCCGGCGCGTCGTTCAGGTCCAGGATCAGGTCGAACCGGCCGGAGGCGGTCTGCGGCGCATCGAGCCGCCCGAAGTCGATGGCCATCGCCTCGCCGCATGCCCTGACGCAATCGCGGTGGTCGCGACAGGCCTCCAGGTCGATCTGGTAGAGCGTGTCGATGGCGTCTTCCGGGCAGGCATCGATGCAAGCGTTGCAGCGCGTGCAGCGGTCCAGGTCGATCGGGTTGCGGCTTTGCCACTGCACGTCGAAGGCACCGAGCCAGCCGCTCACCTGCACCCGCTCGCCCGCCTGGATCGGCCAGCGGCGCGCCATGGGCGGCGACAGCGGGCCGGCGCCGCGATCGCGGCCGGTCGCCAGCACGGTCACGCTCAACTGGTCGGCCAGGCGCTCGGCCCAGGGCAGCGCGCGCTCGGCCGGGCCGACGATCAGCAGGCTGCCGTCGGAACGGTAATCGACCACGGGCACCGGATCCGGCGCCGGCAGGCCGGCCACCGCCAGCAACGCCGCGGCCTTGGCGTGGAAGCCGCGCGCATCCCGCCGCGCCCCCGCCGACCATCCGCCCG
Organism: Ralstonia nicotianae; assembly: GCF_018243235.1. NCBI lineage: Bacteria > Pseudomonadati > Pseudomonadota > Betaproteobacteria > Burkholderiales > Burkholderiaceae > Ralstonia > Ralstonia nicotianae. Next base: position 1,078,093 of record NZ_CP046674.1, on the reverse strand, counting down.
TCTCGCGCACGTTGACGAAATGGATCGGCGCCGTCACGCCGCCATGCCGGGCGGCCACCTCGGTGAACAACGCAGCCTCCTGCGTACAGGCGACGATCACATCCTCGGCGCCGTCCAGGGCCCGGGAGAAGGCGCCGATCTCGCGGCGGCACAGCAGGTGATGCGTCTGGCCCGGCGCATCGATGGGCGCACCGGACGCGCGCAGCCCGTCGCTCACCGCGTCGGCGTCGAGCGGCATCGTGTGATTGCAACTGCAGACCAGCGTGGGCATGGAGGTTGCGCATGGGTGCCCGCGCCGGCTGCGCGGGCTGTGGGGACACACACGGCCGCGCGGTCATGGCCGCGCGGTCCTCGCCTCTATTCTACGGAGGACGGTTTGCCGTCGCTATGCGGGGTTGCCTGGGCGGATGCATCCGACGCGGCCGGTGGCGGCGCCGGCTGGACGGGCGCCTCGTCCGCCGTGGCGGCCGGCGCCTCGGGCGCGCTTCCCGCTTCGGATGCCGCCGGTTCCGCACCCGCCTCGTCGAGCGTCTCGAACAGACGCAGTTCCGCCGCCTGCCGCAGTTCCCGCAGCATCGCGGGCGGAATCGGGTCGGGCTGCGAATAGTCGTCGATATAGGTATCGAGCCCGTCCATCACGTTGAAGCGCGGATCGGCAAACAGCTTCTTGAGCGCGGCGCGCTTGACGGCCTCGTCCACGCCACGTGCGACGAAGGGCGCGAAATCGTCGGCGGGGGTCAGCTTGGCGGCATCTTCAAGCGTGGGCGGCGGGGCCTCGGGGACCGGCTCGGCAGCCGGCGCGGGCTCGGGCGCGACCACACCGGCAGCCGGCACATCGGCCGGCGGCGCCGGTTCGGGTTCCGGCTCGCCGCGCCGGTCGGCGGCCTTGCGGCGCGACCAGCGGAACAGGAAGGACGACTCGCTCATGGCGGCTCCCGCCTCGGTCTCTCAATATTTCGCGCGGTCTTCCGGCGACAGGAACGACTCCGGCCGCCGCCGCTTCTTCGGCTCCGGCCGGTAGTTCTGCTCCACGTAGGCCCGCAGCCACGCGAGCGACGCGGCGTCCAGCGGCACGTTCTCCACCGTCTCGCCGCCGTCGAGCCAGCGGCCGGCCTCGTTATAGCTGAGCGACACCGTGTGCGGAACGGCCCGGCCTGCCTCCGCCGTGTCCGGCTCGCCCATGCGCCACAGCACGAACCAGCACGGCGCGGCGGCGGTCGCGTTCAGATAGTAGCCCTCGGCCTCGTCGTGGAACAGCGTGACGCCGAAGCCGGGCGTGAGCCAGCGCTCGGCCGCATCGGTGCGGTCCAGGCAGCGCGGCACCGCGCCGAACTCGCCCAGGTCGGGCACCACCGCCTCCAGCCGCCACTGGAACGGCTGCCAGCGGTTGCCCGTCGGCCGGCGGCACAGCACCACCGCCACGCGCACGGACGGGTGTTCGGTCGGCAGCGGCTCGGCGGGCGTATCCACGATGGGCCTCAGGTGTTCTGCACCACGATCGACGGGAACTTGCTGGTCATGTCCTTCGCCTTCTCGGCGACGGTGATGGCAACGCGCCGCGCGATCGCCCTGTAGATGTCGGCGATGGCACCCTCTGGATCGGCCACCACGGTCGGCCGGCCCGCATCCGCCTGCTCGCGGATCGACAGGTTCAGCGGCAGGCTGCCGAGGAAGGGCACGCCGTACTGCGCGCACATCTTCTCGCCGCCGCCCGCGCCGAAGATGTGCTCGGTGTGGCCGCAGTTCGGGCAGCAGTAGACCGCCATGTTCTCCACCACGCCGATGATGGGGATGCCCACCTTCTCGAACATCTTCAGCCCCTTCTTGGCGTCGATCAGCGCGATGTCCTGCGGCGTGGTGACGATCACCGCGCCCGTCACGGGCACCTTCTGCGACAGCGTGAGCTGGATGTCGCCCGTGCCCGGCGGCATGTCGACGATGAGGTAATCCAGGTCGCGCCAGTTGGTCTGCTTGAGCAACTGCTCCAGCGCGGAGGTGACCATCGGGCCGCGCCACACCATCGGGTTGTCCTGCTCGATCAGGAAGCCGATCGAGTTGGCCTGGATGCCATGGCCTTCCATCGGCTCCATGGTCTTGCCATCGGTGGATTCCGGCTGCCCCTGGATGCCCAGCATCATCGGCTGGCTGGGGCCGTAGATGTCGGCATCGAGCATGCCCACGCTCGCCCCTTCGGCGGCCAGCGCCAGCGCCAGGTTCACGGCCGTGGTCGACTTGCCCACGCCGCCCTTGCCCGAGGCCACCGCGATGATGTTCTTCACGTTCGGCAGCAGGTGCACGCCGCGCTGCACCGCATGCGCGACGATCTTCATCGACACCTGCACGCTGACATTGGCGACGCCGCCGACCTGGCGCAGCGCGCCGATCACCAGCTTGCGGATCGGCTCGAACTGGCTCCTGGCCGGGTACCCGAGCTCGACATCCAGCGACACGTCGCCGCCGTCGACCCGGACGTTGCGCACCGACTTGGAGGACACCAGGTCGCGCCCGGTATTGGGGTCCACCACGCCGCGCAGGGCTTCGGTGATCTGTTCGACGGTCAGGCTCAAGTTGCACTCCAGCAAGAATTTTAATGCGAATGAGGGACGGCCCAACGGTTGCGACGCATGAACTTTGCGGCGCCCTGGCCACTCTATGTACTGTTTTGCTATTGTATTTTGCCGGCGCGGCTTCCGTTTGATTCCCCCGTATCCCTTGTCCGCGCCGGATATCGGCAAACAACGACAACCGATCCCGTTAGCACAAGGAGAATTCATGAAAGCCAAGCTTATTTCCGTCTCGCTGGTCGCGCTGCTGGCCGCCGGCTGTGCCACCGAACAGCAGAATCAGACCCTGGCGGGCACAGGCGTGGGCGCCGCCGTGGGTGCCGGCATCGGCGCGCTGGTCGGCAACAGCAAGGGCGCGGCCATCGGCGGCGCGCTGGGCGCGGCCGGCGGCGCGGCCGTCGGCTACAACTGGAACGCGATCAAGTCCAAGCTGACCGGCGACACGGCCGGCACCGGCACGCAAATCTCCGAGCAGCCGGACGGCTCGCTCAAGCTGAACATCCCGAGCCAGGTCTCGTTCGATACCGACAGCGCCGTGATCAAGCCGTCTTTCCGCGGCCCGCTGGACAGCGTGGCGGAAACCCTGAGCCAGCATCCTGAACTGGCCGCCAACGTGGTCGGCCACACCGACAGCACCGGCAACCCGAACTACAACATGAGCCTGTCGCAGCGCCGGGCCCAGAGCGTGGCCAGCTACCTGACCGACCGCGGCGTGGCCCGCAACCGCATGTCGGCCGAGGGCCGCGGCCAAACGCAGCCGGTCGGGGACAACGCCACCGAGGCCGGCCGCGCACAAAATCGCCGCGTCGAAATTTATTTGAAACCAATTCAAGGATGACCCGGTCATAGAGAACGGGTGCCGCTTGCCACACGTTGCTGGCTCGCGATGCGTGGCTGACCTCCCGGGCGGCGCCTGATTTCTCCTCCTTTTCCGTTGTGGAAAGCTGCGCCGGCACTTGCCGGCGCTTTTTTTTGGATCACGCTGCTGCAGCGTGCCGCGGGCCCCGCGTTTCCCGTCGGCCGCCGGCCGGCCGTGCGCAGCCCGCCCCTGCCGGGCACCGCGCTAGAATATGCGTTTCCCGGCGCGCCGCCCGCCTCGTGGCCCCTGCCCGCACTTTCCTGGTCCGTCCCATGTCCGAACGTCGCATCCTCGTCACATCCGCCCTGCCCTATGCCAACGGGCCGATCCACATCGGCCACATGGTCGAGTACATCCAGACCGACATCTGGGTGCGCTTCCAGCGCATGCGCGGCCACGAAACCTACTACGTGGGCGCCGACGACACGCATGGCACACCCGTCATGCTGCGCGCCGAAAAGGAAGGCATCACCCCGCGCCAGCTGATCGAGCGCGTCTGGACGGAGCACAAGCGCGACTTCGACAACTTCCTGGTCTCGTTCGACAACTACTACAGCACCGACTCCGACGAGAACCGCGAGCTGTGCGAGCGCGTCTATCTCAAGCTCAAGGAGGCGGGCCTGATCGACGTGCGCGAGGTCGAGCAGTTCTATGACCCGGTCAAGGAAATGTTCCTGCCGGACCGCTTCATCAAGGGCGAGTGCCCGAAGTGCGGCGCCAAGGACCAGTACGGCGATTCCTGCGAGGTGTGCGGCGCGACCTACCAGCCGACCGACCTGAAGAACCCGTATTCGGTGGTGTCGGGCGCCACGCCGGTGCGCAAGTCTTCCGAACACTACTTCTTCAAGCTGTCCGACCCGCGCTGCGAGACCTTCCTGCGCGATTGGGTGGGCGACCTGGCCCAGCCCGAAGCCACCAACAAGATGCGCGAATGGCTGGGTGACGAAGGCGAATCGACGCTGTCGGACTGGGACATTTCGCGCGATGCGCCGTACTTCGGCTTCGAGATCCCGGGCGCGCCGGGCAAGTATTTCTACGTGTGGCTGGATGCGCCGGTCGGTTACTACGCCAGCTTCAAGAACCTGTGCGGCAAGCTGGGACTCGACTTCGATGCGTGGGTGTCCACGCACTCGACCGCCGAGCAGTACCACTTCATCGGCAAGGACATCCTGTACTTCCACACGCTGTTCTGGCCGGCGATGCTGCAGTTCTCGGGCCACCGCACGCCCACCAACGTGTTCGCGCACGGCTTCCTGACGGTGGACGGCGCCAAGATGAGCAAGTCGCGCGGCACCTTCATCACCGCGCAGAGCTATATCGACACGGGCCTGAACCCGGAATGGCTACGCTACTACTTCGCCGCCAAGCTCAACGCCACGATGGAAGACCTGGACCTGAACCTGGACGACTTCATCGCACGCGTGAACAGCGACCTGGTCGGCAAGTTCGTCAACATCGCCAGCCGCTCGGCGGGTTTCCTGGTCAAGCGCTTCGAGGGCCGCGTGAACGATGCCGCGCTGGCCAACCCGCTGATGGTCCAACTGCGCGAAGCCGCGCCGCAGATCGCCGACCTGTATGAGAAGCGCGAATACAGCAAGGCCCTGCGCACAGTGATGGAGCTGGCCGACGCCGTGAACGCCTACGTCGACACCGAGAAGCCGTGGGACCTGGCCAAGGACGAAGCCCAGCGCGACAAGCTGCATGCCGCGTGCTCGGTGGCGCTGGAAGCCTTCCGCCTGCTGGCGGTCTATCTCAAGCCGATCCTGCCGAGCACGGTCGCTCGCATCGAGGCGTTCCTGAACATCGAGCCGCTGAACTGGCGCGCGATCGACGCGCAGCTGTCGTCGGCGCGACCGATCCAGCCGTATTCGCACCTGATGACGCGCGTGGACAAGAAGCAGGTCGATGCACTGCTGGAGGCCAACCGCCAGTCGCTGCAGGCCACGGTGGATGCGGTCCCGGCCGCCAACGGCACGCCTGCCGTCGAACCGATGGCCGAGACCATCGCCATCGACGATTTCGCCAAGATCGACCTGCGCGTGGCCAAGATCGTCGCCTGCCAGCGCGTGGAGGGCTCCAACAAGCTGCTGCAGCTGACGCTGGACGTGGGCGAAGGCAAGACGCGCAACGTCTTCTCCGGCATCCAGTCGGCCTATGCGCCGGAAGACCTGGTCGGCAAGCTGACGGTGATGGTGGCCAACCTGGCGCCGCGCAAGATGAAGTTCGGCATGTCGGAGGGCATGGTGCTGGCCGCCTCGGCCGCCGACGAAAAGGCCCAGCCGGGCCTGTACATCCTTGAGCCGCATGCGGGCGCCGTGCCCGGCATGCGCGTCCGTTAAGACACGCCCTGCCCGCCGCAGCGATCAGCCGCCGTTCAGGCGGTTGTCGCTGCGCGATGTCGTGGTGACGCGGCCGTCCGGCCCGAAATGCACGTTGAAGAAGGCCCGCTCGGTCGGGCTTTCCATCCAGCGGTAGCCCCACACCTCTTCCTGCTTCAGACGGAACGCTTCCACCTTGGTCGGCTTGCCGAGCAGGCGGCGGACGTCGTCGCGCGTCTGGCCTGGGCGCACACGGCCGAAATTGTCAGCCGACAGCAGTTGGTCGATGCCGCGCACGCGGCCGTCCGGCCCGATCGTCACCAGCCACGTGGAGGTGCCCTCCGGCCCGCGCGGATACTCCAGCTGGCGCGTGCCGTCTTCGTTCTCCCAGATCATGTCGGGCTGGCCGGCGGTGGCGCGCACGTCGGCCTCGGTCGATTGGCCTGCCTGAATGCCCTTGAACAGCAGATTGTCGGGCTTGGCCGACTGCCAGGCGCGCTTGGCCGCCTCGCCCGCGCGATCGACGGCCTGATCCACCTTCTGCTGATCGCAGCCGAACAGGCCGAGCAGCGATGCCAGTAAGCCCATGGTGACTCCCAGTTGACGATGCCGCATGTAACCCTCTCGCGTTGGTGCAGGTTGGACAGGCATCCGGAATGATGCGCCGCCATTCCGGCAGCCCGGCGTTGCCCGATCAAAACCGCTTGTTGAACAGGATCGACGCGCCGTTGATCGTACCCCCGCGCGCCACCACCGACCAGCGCCGCGACAGCTGCCAGGTGAGCTTGACGATGGAATCGGCGGTCGACAGGCTCTGCTCGTAGCCGACCGCGATGCGCTCGGAGATTGCCTTGCCGACGCTGACCACCTGCGGATCGGTCAGGCCCGACGTGCTGGGACCGATCGAAAACTCATCCAGCCCGAAGCGCCGCGCCACGTTCTTGCCCGCCACGTTGCCCAGCAGCCCCAGCGCCGCGCCGGACATGGCCTGCTGCTGGCCCAGCCCGGCGTTAGAAGCGCTGTAGCCGAACATCAGCCACGACAGCTTGTCCTCGTCCGCCACGCTGGGCTCGGAGACCAGTTTCACGCGCGGCTGCCGCACCGTACCGGTCACCTGCACCCCGGCCTCGACCTCCTGGTTGCGCCGCATCGCCAGGATGTTGAGCGACGGATTGTTGATCGGCCCGGTGAAGTTCAGGATGCCCTGCTCGATAGCCAGCTTGCGGCCGAACGCTTCGTATGTGCTGCCCTGGCGCACGTAGATCGAACCGGTCCCGCGCAGCGGCACCAGCGGCTCGCTGTGCACGTGCATCTGGCCGCCCAGCGCAAGGTCGGCGCCGGCGCCCTTGAAGCGGAAGTGGTCGCCGAAATCGACATCCACGTCCACCACCGGGCTGAAGCGGCCGGCAGGCTTCTCCTCGCGCGAGGTACCGCGCTCGGCCCGGTTGCGGGCCGCATCGGCGCGGCGCACGATGACCACGTCGTCGCCGAGGCTCGGGGCGCCGTCCTTGGGCAGATTGAACAGGCCGCGGTCGATGCGGAACTTGCCGGTGATCGCCACGCGATCGCTTTCGTTGGCGATGCGCGCCTGGCCCGACAGCACCAGCGTGCGGTCCGGGTCGGCGAACAGCTGCAGCCGGTCGGCCACCAGGGTGCCGGCCAGGTTGGGATTGGCCTCGCCCAACTGCACGCGGCCCTGGGCGCGCAGCGTGCCGTCGCCACCGTGGAACACCACCTCCTTCAGGTCGACCACGTTCTGGTCCAGCCCCACGTGCACGGTGCCATCGGTCAGGCGGATGCCCTGGTCGTACAGCGCCACGTCGATGCCCTGCCCGTCCAGCAGGCCGCTCACCTTGGGCGCGCCCACCGTGCCGGCAAAGGTCAGGTTGGCGGCCAGCCGGCCGTCCAGCGCGACGTCGGGGCCGAGCAGGTCGCCGACCGCCTTGAGCCGCGGCAAGTCCACCGTCAGCGTGCCCGACAGCGGCGAAGCCGGCGACATCAGCGCCAGGGCCCCCGGCACCGCCTCGCGCGCCAGGCCGATGCCGGCATCGAGGTGGATGCGGCCGACGCGGGTGGACTGCACGTCGCCGCGCAAGCCCAGCCGCATGCCCTCGCCGCGCGCCTCCACTACCGCCTCGGTCAGCCCGAGCGGCGTGAAGCCGCGCCCGGCGTTGATGCTGAGATCGCCGCTGCGGCGGGCGATGCGCGCGGTGCCGGTAGCGGTCCCGCCCAGATCGAGGTCCCACTGCCCGTCGATGACGAGGTCGGTGCGCACCGGCGGCGCCTGGCCGGTCCAGATGCGCACCAGCTCCAGTACGCGCGCGATGGCGAGGCCGTCGACGCGGCCGGCGCTGCGCAGGTGGCCCTGGTCCGATTCGACGCGCTCGATGCGGATCGGCGTCTGGTCCAGGGTCAGGTCCGCACGCCCGACGGCCAGGCGCCCCGGCGCCACCGAGACGCGCACGGGCGCCGTCAATTGCAGATCGGGCGCGCCCCGCGCCGACAGCGTGGACAGCGTGCCGGCCCATGCATCGCCATCCTTGCCCGGCGTCAGCGCGCCGTCGCCGGCCAGCGCGAACGTGAAGGGCTGGCTGCGCACGCTGCCGTCGGCGTCGGCGCGGAACCGGTGGGCGCGGCGCGTGCCATCGAGCGTGGCGCGCACCTCGCGCAGCAACACATTCGGCGCGCTCACGCGCTGCGCGGTCAGCTCGAACTGCAGCGGTCCGTCGAGGCCATCGCGCAACTGCGCGCGGCCGCTGGCGGCATCGATCCGGTTGCCGCCGTAGGCAAGCTGCTGAGCGCGGAAGGTCGCCTCCACCTGCGGGCGCTTGAGCGTGCCGGAAACATCGCCCGACAGCGACAGCGCACCGCCGACACCCAGCCGCAGACGCGCCAGCTGCGGTGCGTCGATATCGACGTGCATGCGGTCGCCCGCCGCGCCGAAGCTGCCGCGCAGGCTCGCCCGGTTGCCGGCCACGTCGAGCCGCGCATCGCTGGGCAGCAGGCGCGGGCCGCGCAGGTGGAGATTGCCGTCGCCGGTCATCGGCAGGCCGGCGTATTCGCTGTCGCGCACGGCGAAGCGGATGGCCGCGTCGATCGGCTCGGCCAGCGTGCCGTGCGTGTCGAACGTCGCATTGATGCGGCCCCTGGCCACCTTGGCCAGCCGCGACGGATCGAACTCGGCCAGGTTGCCCTTGAAGGCGAAGGACTGGGCCTCGTCGTGCTTGAGCGTGCCGGACAGCGAGAGGCGCGAGCGGCCGAGCGAGAGCTGCGCGCTGTCCACCGCGATCTGCGCGGCATCGAGCACGGCCGTGGCCTGTGCGCGCATGTCGCCGCCGGCCAGGTCGAGCCTCACGTGCTGCGTGCCGCCCTCGAAATCGACCGTGACGGGGCCGGCCAGCCGCGTCTTCTCCAGCGCGCCGTGCAGCGCCTGCAGATCGAGCTGCCGCACTTCGGCACGCAGCGTGCCGCGACCGTTCCGCACGTCGGCGCTGCCGGTCACCTGGGCGCCGCCCGGCAGGCGCACGTCGAGACCGGTCAGCTGCTGCGCCGCCTCGGTCAGCCGCACCTGCGCCCGCAGCGACTGCAGCGGCAGCCGCTGCCGGTCGAGCGGGCCGGCCTGCGCGTTGTCGATCTGCACCGGGCCGGCCACCGTCAGCGTCGTGGCCTGCGCATCGGGCCGCAGATCGGCGTGGACCGACAGCGCGGCCTCCGGCGCCCCGGGCGCGAACGCGCGCGGGTTGACCTGCTCGGCCGACACCACCGCCCGCGTGAACGGCAGCGCGCCGAACGGCGTGGCGTCGATCCGCGCCTGCGCGGTCAGGCCGGCGCCGGTGCCGGTCGCGTCGATCCGCAGCGCCTCCAGCGAGCCCGACAGCTGCGCCGACACCGACGCCTCCCGCCGCTGCCCGCCCGCCTCGAACTGCGCGGCGAGCGTGGCCGCGCCGGTCAGCGGATACGGCCGCGTGCCCGCCATGCGCAGCGTGGCGGCCAGCCGGCCGGCCGGCGTGTCGACACTGTCGAGCAGCACGTTGTGGTGCGACCCATCGGTGTGCAGGCTGCCGGCCAGCGCTTTCAGCTCGGTCGTCGACGTGCCCTGGCGGATGGCGAGGCGGTCCACCGCCAGGCGGTCCACGTCCAGCGCCAGCGGCAAGGTCAGCGACGCCGGAAGGCCGCTCGGCGGGGTGGGCCCGCTCGGATGCAAGGTCACGTCGACGTTGCCCGCGCTCAGGTAGGCGAAGCGGGCATGCCAGGGCCCGCGCGTGATCGCCCAGCGGCCCTCCACATGGTCGATGCGGACTTCCGTGCCGCCGGCCCGCACATGCAGATCGCGCAGCGACAGCCCGTCGCTCAGCGTGCCGCCGGCCAGCCTGCCGGACACATAGGCGTAGCCGAAGCGGGTGGCCAGCGACCACAGCTGGTCCGTCCCCGTGGGCGATTGCAGCGCCCACACCAGCCAGCCGCACAGCGCCGCCACGGCCAGCAACACGAAGGCGACCAGCAGGCCCGCCCAGCGCAGAAGCCGGCGACCCCAGCCGCGCCCGGGCGGAATCGGTGCGTCCGGCCGGGTGGGTTCGGGTGTGTGCGCGTCCATCGCCGCCGCCCTCAGAACGCGATGCCGAGCGCCACGCTCGGACGGAACTGGTGCTGCTGGATGCCGTAGGCCAGGTCCAGCTGGATCGGGCCGACCGGACTCTTCCAGCGCACGCCGACCCCCACGCCGTTGAACCACCGGCGCTGCGTCCAGTTGTCGGTGGCGGTGCCGGTGTCCCAGAACACCGCGGCGCCCCATTGCGGCAGGAACCAGCGCTGGTACTCCACCCCGCCGGTGACGAGGAACTTGGTCGGCAGCGTGCTGCCGTTGACATCGTTGCCGATGCTCTGGAAATCGTAGCCGCGGATGGACTGCGTGCCGCCGGTGCGAAAGCGCAGCGTGGCCGGCACCCCGTCGGCGGCGCCCGCGGTGAGCACCGCGCCCAGTTCCGCGCGCGCGACGAAGATGTCGCGCTGCCCGACCGGCACGTACTGGCGGATGCGGCTGTACGAGCGCACGAACGACTGGTCGGTCAGCAGCCCCTTCACCGCCGCGCCGATCTGCGTGGTGAGGATGTTGCCGCGGCGCGGGAACAGCGGGTCGTCCACGTCGCGGCGCGTCCAGGCGAAGCCCGGCACCAGCGCCTTGCTCAGTTCGCGCGCGGCGCCGTCGGGGCGCAGGTCGTCGTAGTAGAAGTCGATCGTGAACGAGGTTTCGTAGATGCCGCGCACGCGCGTCTGCTTGAAGCCGGAGCGGTAGCTGCGCGTGTCGGTGCCCGACAGGTTGGTGCGGTCGAGGCTGCCGTAGAGGCTGTTGACATAGCGCTTGCCGTCCGGCGGCAGGGTCACGCTACCGAACAGGTACTGGCGGCGCTGCTCGATGCGCGCCTGGGTGTCCAGCACCCAGGCCTTGTCGAACAGGTTCAGATACTGGTAGCGCCCTTCCACCTGCGCGCCGGTATCGGTGCTGTAGCCGACCCCGCTGGTGATGCGGTTGGGCGGATATTCGCGCACCCGCACGCGCACCGGCGCCGCGACCGGATTGTTCGGATCGTCGCCCAGGTCGACGATCGCGTTGGCGAAATACGGCTGGCCCTGGATGGCCGCGGCCAGCGCCTGCAGCCGGTCGGCCGAATAGTCCTCGCCCACGATGAGCGGATTCACATGGTCGATGATGCTGCGCGGATAGCGCGACAGGCCCTGCACATCCAGCGGCCCCAGCGTGTAGGCCGGCCCGCTGTCGTAGGCGACCGACAGATCGGCCTTGTTCTCGTCGGGGTCGACGCGCGCCTGCGATGCCGTCTGCCTGGCCGCGTAGTAGCGCTTGCTCTGCAGGGCGGCCAGGCTGTCTTCCTTGGCCTTGTCCCAGCCGGACTGGCGGAATGGCGCCCCCTGCGGCAGGCCCCAGGCCTTCTTCAGCGCGTCGATGCGCTTGGGCTCCTGCGCGATGGCGCCGGTGAAGTCCAGCGCGACGCTGTCGATGGTGGTGCGCGGCCCGGCCTCCACCTTGACGCGCACGGTGCGGCGCTCGGGCGGCCCTTCGAGCTGCGCGGTCGCCTTGGGCACGAAATAGCCCTCGGTGGCGGTCAGCTTGGTGACCTGCTCGCCGATGGTCTCGACCATGTACTGCAACTGATCGTCGGTGATGTCCTTGCGGTCCTGGTAGCGGGCCAGGTCCAGGTGGCGCTCCAGCAGGTCCCGCAGCGGCCTGGGCGCCTCGATCCTGACCTCGTAGGCGGCGCGGGCGGCCGTGCAGGCGACGGACAGGACGCAGCCGGCGAGCAGCGCGGCGGCGGGCGTGGCAAGAAGACGGAAGCGTGACGGTCGTTGGCGGCCGGTCATCCTGGCGGGTGGGCGCCGGCACCCTGCGCCGGCGAGTCGACGGAAAGGTGTTATTTGACCATACCGGCCCCGGCCGGTGCCCGGGCAATTGCAACCGGCCGCCCCGCCGGACCGGTCCGCGCGCCCGCATCGGCCGTGCCGCGCGGGCATACGGTAAAATGCGCCGGTTCTCCGCCCGGGCCACCGGTCGGGGCCGGCAAGGTCATCCAACATCACATACCGTCATGTCTCTGTACAAGTCCGAGATCACCCAGTTCCTGGAAGAACTCAAGACCAGCAAGCCCGACCTGGAAGCCCAGCAGCGCCAGGGCCGCTCGCTCCTGTGGGACAAGGAGCCGGTCGACCTCGAAGAGCGCTCGCGCGCCCAGTTCTCGCGCGTGCCGCAAAAGCCCTACGTCTACTCGCTCGACTGACCGGCCGATCCCGGACGCACGCCGCCCCGCCGCCGCATGACGACTCCCGCGCAGGACAAGCTGCCGCTTTCCGTCGAGCTGCCCAGCGTGGCGCCCGAACAGGATTCCACGCCCGCCCAGATCGACGGTCTGGCCTTCGCGCGGCTGTACGGCGAGCCGCTGTTCAAGCTGCCGCAGGACCTCTACATCCCGCCCGATGCGCTGGAGATCTTTCTCGAAGCCTTCGAAGGGCCGCTGGACCTGCTGCTGTACCTGATCCGCCGCCAGAACTTCAATGTGCTGGACATCCCGATGGCGCAGGTGACGCGGCAATACCTGGCGTACATCGAGCAGATCCGCGCGACCAACCTCGAGCTCGCCGCCGAATACCTGCTGATGGCGGCCATGCTGATCGAGATCAAGTCGCGCATGCTGCTGCCGGTCAAGAAGACCGACTCCGGCGAAGAACCCGAAGACCCGCGCGCCGAACTGGTGCGCCGCCTGCTCGAATACGAGCAGATGAAGCTCGCCGCGCAGAAGCTCGACACCGTGCCGGTGCTCGGGCGCGACTTCCTGCGCGCGCAGGTCTACATCGAACAGAGCCTCGCGCCGCGCTACCCCGACGTCAACGCCGATGACCTGCGCGCGGCGTGGGCCGACGTGCTGCGCCGGGCCAAGCTCACCCAGCACCACAAGATCTCGCGCGAAGAGCTTTCCGTGCGCGAGCACATGAGCCAGATCCTGCGCCGACTGCAGCACGCGCGGTTCATGGAATTCACCGAGCTGTTCGACGACGTCATCCGCTCCGGCAAGGGTGCGCCCATCGTGGTGGTCAACTTTGTCGCCATGCTGGAGCTGTCGCGCGAATCGCTGCTGGAAATCACCCAGGCCGAACCCTACGCGCCGATCTACGTGCGGCTGGCCTATTCCCCGACCTGATCCCCCTGACCTGATCCGCCGGGTCTGCCGGACTCCAACAAGAACGCATGAAAGTCATCTCCTCGATCCAGGAACTGCGCGACCAGCTGCGCGGCCAGAACCGCGTCGCCTTCGTGCCGACCATGGGCAACCTGCATGAGGGCCACCTGAGCCTGATGCGCCTGGCGCGCCAGCACGGCGACCCGGTGGTCGCGTCGATCTTCGTCAACCGGCTGCAGTTCGGCCCCAACGAAGACTTCGACAAATACCCGCGCACGCTGCAGGCAGACATCGAGAAGCTGCAGAAGGAAGGCGTCTACGTGCTGTTCGCGCCCACCGAGCGCGACATGTACCCCGAGCCGCAGGAATACCGCGTCGAGCCGCCGCACGACCTGGGCGACATCCTCGAAGGCGAATTCCGCCCCGGCTTCTTCAAGGGCGTGTGCACGGTGGTGATGAAGCTGTTCTCGTGCGTGCAGCCGCGCGTGGCGGTGTTCGGCAAGAAGGACTACCAGCAGCTGATGATCGTGCGCCGCATGGCCAACCAGTTCGCGCTGCCGGTCGACATCATCCCCGCCGAGACGGTGCGCGCCGAGGACGGCCTGGCGCTGTCGTCGCGCAATGCGTACCTGTCGAACGAAGAGCGCGCCGAGGCGCCCGAGCTGTACCGCACGCTGGGCCAGGTGCGCCAGACCATGCTGGAAACCGTGCTGCAGGGCCAGGCCTCGGTCGAGGAAGTCACCGCAAAGGCGCTGGAGCACCTGCGCGGACGCGGCTGGCAGCCCGACTACGTGGCCGTGCGCCGCCGCTCCGACCTGCAGCCGCCGACGCCCGAGAACATCGCCGCCGGCGAACCGCTGGTGGTGCTGACCGCCGCCAAGCTCGGCAAGACGCGCCTGATCGACAACCTGGAAATCTGAATTCAGATCTGCTGAATTGAGAACAACCTAGCTCCACGTAAAATCAAACGCTGCATTTTACCTGGAGCTCTGCGTGTTCTATTGCAGCTTTGAACTCAACAGCCAGCCGATGAGTGCTTTCCATATTGGAAACATCTCAGTTCCCGCTTTCTCCGGATTAAAGCCTTACGTTAATCAACGTGCCAATGCTTGCTTGGCACACTTTGGCCCCATCCCTCCGGGAACGTATTACATCGTGGACCGGAAGTCGGGAGGGAAACTCGGCTGACTATGGGATATGGCCGGCAATCGCAGCGAATGGTTCGGGCTCTACGCGGACGATCAGCGGATCGACGATGAAGTGTTCTGCGAGGAAGTGAAGCGCGGCAATTTCCGCTTGCACCCCATGGTCGGACGAGGAATTAGCAAAGGCTGCATTACGATCGAGAAACAATCCGATTTCAATCGCATCCGACTCATGCTGAGAAATGCGGGAACCTCGGCCATACCAGGAACCGACCTGAAAACCTACGGAAAAATCACTGTAAGATGAGCCCCCCCAAAAAAGCGGGGCTACTGATACTTTGGCTGGTCGCCTTTACATTTCTGTATCTGGTGATATGGAGCCAAAATCTTGATTATTTCCCACAATTGCCGGAATGGGTCGGCATCGGTATTGCCAAAATAACCGGGCTTCATGATACGGAAGATGCCGAAACGCTGACGGCATGCTACATGCTGATCGTCTCTTTCTTCTCGGCAAATCTGATCACACTGGCCGCCTTTCTATTATGGCGATGCATTAAAACAAGCCGCCGGTAGACGCAATCGCATCTATATTCCCTGCATCCCGCTACATGGAATCGGGCGACGCCGTGATTCCGCCGGGCGCCACCCAATCGAGGATGCCGCGCCACTGCTCCACGTCCCTGGCCACGCGCGACGGGGCCACATCCCACAGCGTCAGGCCGTGCGCGGCGAGCTGCACGTAGTTCTGGGTGTCGCGCAGGTAGCCGAGAATCGGGATCTGCAAACCCTGCACGAAGCGCTGCAGCTGCTCCGCCGCCCGCGTGCGCATGTCCACGCGCATGCCGACCACGCCCACCTTGGCCTCGCCGTGGCGAACCGGTTTCTCGTCGGCCAGCTTGCACAGGAAGGCTTGGGTGGCCAGGATGTCGAACATCGAGGGCTGCAGCGGCACGATCACATGGCCGGCGAGCCTGATGAGATCGGCGAGGCGCCAGCCGTGCAGGCCGGCCGGGGTGTCGAGCACGACATGCGTGGTGCCCTTGGGCGGCTTGGCGATGTGGTCGGCGCTGATGTCCCAGGTGTGGATGGGCCTGGCGGTGGCCGGACGCAGCGCCAGCCATTCGCGCGAGGACTGCTGCCGGTCGGTATCGCCCAGCATCACGGCATGATCCCGCGCGGCGAAGTAGCCGGCCAGGTTGGTCGCCAGCGTGGTCTTGCCCACCCCGCCCTTTGGATTCGCTACCACGGCCACTGGCATGTGTGCCTCCTCGCGCGCCCAGCGTGTGCCGGCAACATCACCCGGCAGATCGGTCCATGGGCTGATTATGGCTCAGCCGCGAACCGCCAGCGAGGCAAACAGGGCCGGCAGGTCGAGATACGCCCGCAGCGTATCGGCCAGGCGCTCGAGCGAGGCCTCGCGCAGCGCGGCGTAGTCCTGCGCACGGGCCTCGCGCACGCCCGCCCAGGCCAGCAGCGCGCGGCACGCCTCGGGCGCGTCGAACAGGCCGTGCAGGTAGGTGGCGAGGATCTGCCCGTCGGCGGACACCGCGCCATCGGTGCGGCCATCGTCGAGCCGGACGGCGGGCCGCGCCAGGGCCGGGCCCTCGGTCACGCCCATGTGGATTTCGTAGCCGGCGAGCGCCGCGCCGCCATCCGCCAGCGTGCCGCGCACCTGCCGCAGCTGCTTGGCGGGTGCCAGCGTCGTCTCGAAATCGAGATAGCCCAGGCCGTCGAGGCTCCCCGGCCGCCCTTCCAGCCCGAGCGGATCGCGCAGCCGGCGCCCCAGCATCTGCATGCCGCCGCAGATGCCGATCAGCTTGCCGCCGTAGCGCAGGTGGCGCGCGATGGCGGCATCCCAGCCGTGCGCGCGCAGCCAGGCGAGATCGGCCTGCACGCTCTTGCTGCCGGGCAGGATGACCAGGTCCGCCGGCGGGATCGGCCGGCCCGGCCCGACCATCCGCACGTCGACCTGCGGGTGCGCGCGCAGCGCATCGAAATCGGTGTGGTTGGAGATGCGCGGCAGCACCGGGATGACGACGCGCAGCACCTCGCCCGAGGCGGCGGATTGCGCCGTCTGCACGGCGTCCTCCGCATCCAGGTGCAGCCCCTGCAGATACGGCAGCACGCCGAACACCGGCTTGCCGGTCTGCGCCGTCAGCCAGTCGAGGCCGTGCGTCAGCAGAGAGAGATCGCCGCGAAAGCGGTTGATGACGAAGCCCGTCACGCGCGCGCGCTCGCTTTCCGACAGGCAGGCCAGCGTGCCGACCAGGTGCGCGAACACGCCGCCGCGGTCGATGTCGGCGACCAGCACGACCGGGCAGTCGACCGCCTCGGCAAAACCCATGTTGGCGATATCGCGCGCACGCAGGTTGACCTCGGCGGGGCTGCCGGCGCCTTCGACCAGCACCAGGTCGTACTGCGCGCGCAGGCGGCCGTGCGAGGCGAGCACGGCGGCCATCGCGGTCGGCTTGTAGTCGTGATAGGCGCGCGCATTCAGATCGCCGCGCGGCCGGCCGTGGATGATGACCTGCGCGCCGGTGTCGCTGTTGGGCTTGAGCAGCACCGGATTCATGTCCACCGTGGGCGCCAGGCCGGCGGCCTGCGCCTGCAGGGCCTGCGCCCGCCCGATCTCGCCGCCGTCGGCCGTCACCGCGCTGTTGAGCGCCATGTTCTGCGGCTTGAACGGCGCCACGCGCACGCCCGCGCGATGCGCGATGCGGCACAGGCCCGCCACCAGCGTGCTCTTGCCGGCATCGGAAGTGGTGCCCTGGATCATCAGCGTGCCGCGCGGCGGCCCGGAAAACGGCGAGGTCGACATGCGCGGATTATCGCACCCGCCGGTGGCCGCCCTCGCTAGAATGCTGGGATGTCACGCCGTCTCACGCTCGTTCTCGGTGGCGCCCGCTCGGGCAAGAGCCATCACGCCGAACAGCTCGCGCTGCAGTGCGCGGGCCCGGTCACCTACATCGCCACCGCCCGCGAGAGCGATGAGGAGATGCAACTGCGCATCGCCCTGCACCGCGCGCGCCGGCCCGAACAGTGGAGCGTCGTCGAAGAGCCCGTGCGCCTAGCCGAAACGCTGTACGCCCACGCGCGCCACGGCGGCTGCGTGCTGGTCGATTGCCTGACGCTGTGGCTCAACAACCTGCTGTTCGCCGGCGGCCACGCGTATCCGGAGACCGGCCCCATCACCCCGCCCGAAGCCTGGTCCGCCGAAATCGAAGCCCTGCTCACCGCGCTGCCGCTGCTGCCCGGCGAGGTGATCCTCGTCAGCAACGAGATCGGCCTGGGCGTGGTGCCGATGGGCGCCGTCACGCGCTTCTACGTGGACGAGCTGGGCCGCCTGAACCAGCGCCTGGCCGCCCAGGCCGACCGCGTGCACCTGCTGGTGGCGGGCATTCCGATGCCGGTCAAGGGCCCCGCCATTCCCCCCGCCGAGCAGCCATGACGGCGTGGACGGGCAGTGTCTTCGATCTGGGCCCGATGGCGATCGCCGCCGCCGCGCTGGCCGGCGTGGGGCTGGACCGCCTGCTGGGCGAGGCGCCGCGCTGGCATCCGCTGGTCGGCTTCGGCCGGGTGGCCGCATGGATCGAGCGCGGGCTCAATCGCCGGCCCGCCGCGCGCGTGCTGTCCCGCACGGCCGGCGTGGTGGCGTGGTGCCTTGCCGTATTGCCCAGCGTGGCCATCGCCGCGTGGATCACCGCGCTGGCGCCGGACACGGCCCGGCTGGGCGCCTGGATCGCCGACGTCGTCGCGCTGTACTTCGCCGTCGGCGCCCGCAGCCTGCGCGACCACATCGCGCCCATCGCCGAAGCGCTGCAGGCGGGCGACCTGCCCCGCGCGCGCGGCCTGGCCTCGCGCATCGTCTCGCGCGATCTGCATGACGCGGACGAGGAGGCCATCGCCCGCGCCGCGGTGGAGTCGGCGCTGGAGAACGGCAGCGACGCCATCTTCGCGCCGCTGTTCTGGCTCGTCGTCGGCGGCGCGCCCGGCGTGGTGCTGTATCGCCTGGCCAATACCCTCGATGCCATGTGGGGCTATCGCAATGCCCGCTTCGGCCGCTTCGGCTGGGCGGCCGCGCGCATCGACGACGTGCTGAACTGGATGCCCGCGCGCCTGACCGCCGCAAGCTATGCGCTGCTCGGCCACACCGCGGACGCGCTGCGCTGCTGGCGCGCGCAGGCGCCCCGGTGGTCGAGCCCGAACGCCGGACCGGTGATGGCCTCGGGCGCCGGCAGCCTGCGCGTGCAGCTGGGCGGCATGGCACGCTACGACGGCATCGACGAAACCCGCCCGCCGCTCGGCATCGGCCGCCCCGCCCGCGCCGCGGATATCCGGCGCGCGCTGGCGCTGGTCTCGCGCACGCTCGGTCTCTGGCTGGCGGTCCTGGCGGCGGGCGGCGCGCTGGCCTTCGCCGGCCTCGCGCGGCAGGGCCTATGAGCGCCGCGCCCCGCTTCACCATCGCCCACGGCGGCAACCTGGCCGCCGCGCGTGCGCGCCACGGTGAGCCGTCCGGCGGCTGGGTCGACCTGTCCACCGGCATCAACCCGCACGGCTATCCCGTCCCGCCGATCCCGCCCGAGGCATGGCTGCGCCTGCCCGAAGACGATGGCCTCGAAGCCGCGGCAGCCTCGCACTACGGTGTCGCAAGCGCAGATGCGGTCCTGGCGGTGGCCGGCTCGCAGGCGGCCATCCGCGCGCTGCCGCTGTTGCTGCCGCGCGGCCGGGTGGGCATCGCCCGCATCGGCTACAGCGAATACGCCCCCGCCTTTGCCCGCGCCGGCCACGACGTCGTGCTGCTGGATGAGCGGGACTTCCTCGACGCGATGCTCCCCGACGCGCTGACGCATCTCGTCGTCGTCAATCCGAACAACCCGACCGCGCGCTGCCTGCCGGCCGCCACGCTGCGCGACTGGCATGCGCGGCTGTCCACGCGCGGCGGCACGTTGATCGTCGACGAGGCGTTCATCGAGACGCTGGACGCGCCGCCCTCGCTGGCGCCGCTGGCCGGCGCGCCGGGGCTGATCGTGCTGCGCTCGATCGGCAAGTTCTATGGGCTGGCCGGCGCGCGCATCGGCTTCGTGCTGGGGCCGCCGGCGTGGCTGGCGGCGCTGCGCGAGGCGCTGGGCCACTGGACCGTCAACGGCCCGGCGCGGGCCGTGGTCCGGGCCGCGCTGGCCGATACGGCCTGGCAAAGCGCCACGCGCGCGCGCCTGCGGGCCGAAGGCGCCCGCCTGTCCGCGCGGCTCGCCCGTCATGGCCTGCCGAATGCATCCACGCCGCTGTTTGCGTGGGTGCCCACGCCGGACGCCGCCGCCCTGCACGCGGCACTGGCACGGCAGGGTCTCTGGACCCGATTGTTCGATGTACCCGGCACGCCGCCCGTGCAGGGCCTGCGCCTTGGCCTGCCGCCGGATGCCTTCGGGTGGCAGCGCCTCGACGATGCGCTGGCCTCGCTGCCGCTGTCCGCTGAAACCACGTCCCGATGACCGCTCATCTCGCCCGCTGCCTGCGCGTGCTCGGCCTGGCCGCGCTGCTGGCCATCGCCCTGCCGGTCCAGGCCGCCCTCTCCGTCACCGACGATACCGGTGCCACCGTCACGCTGCCGCATCCGGCGCAGCGCGTGGTCAGCCTCGCGCCGCACGCCACCGAACTGCTGTTCGCGGCCGGCGGCGGCGCGCGCATCGTCGGCACGGTCACCTATAGCGACTACCCAAGCGCGGCACGCGACATCCCGCGCGTGGGCGACAACCGCGCGGTGGACCTCGAGCGCATCGCCGCGCTCAAGCCGGACCTGGTGGTGGTCTGGCGCCACGGCAACGCGCAGCAGCAGACCGACCGGCTGCGCGCGCTCGGCATCCCGCTGTTCTTCTCCGAGCCGCGCCGGCTGACGGACATCCCGCGTGCCATCGAAGCGCTCGGCACGCTGCTCGACACCCGCGCCGGCGCGCACGACGCCGCCGAACGGTTCCGCCGGCAGGCCGACGACCTGCGCGAACGCTACGCCGCCCGCCCGCCCGTAACGGTGTTCTTCCAGGTCTGGCAGCAGCCGCTGATGACGCTCAACGGCCAGCACGTCTTCTCCGACATGCTCGCGCTGTGCGGCGGCCGCAACGTGTTCGCCGACGCGCAGCCGCTGGTGCCAACGGTCTCGACCGAGGCCGTGCTCGCGGCCAACCCGGATGTGCTGCTGACCGCCGGCCTGGGCGCCACCCAAGGCAACCGACCGATCGACACGCTCGACGGCTGGAAGCGCTGGCCGTCCCTGCTGGCGGTGCAGCGCGGCAACCTCTTCGCCATCGACGGCGACCTGATCACGCGGCCGGGCCCGCGCCTGCTGCAAGGTGCGGCGCTGCTGTGCGAAGGCCTGGAGCAAGCCCGCGCGCGCCGTCCGGCCCAGGGAAGCGCCGGCGTAACCAACCGCTGACCCTCGGCGATTCAGCGGCTCAGCGGCTCAGCGGTTCCAGAACAGCAACAGCGGCGGCTCGTCGGGCAGCACGCGAAATCCGCAGGCGCTGCCCCATTGCAGCGGCCACTGCATGGTCTCGGTCACGGGGCGCTGCAACCAGTGCGCGGCGAGCGCGCGCATGCAGCCGGCGTGCGTCACGGCCCAGACGCAGGGCACCGGCGCAAGGGCCATCGCCGCAGCCCAGTCCGTCACCCGCTTGACCAGGTCCGCGGCCGATTCGCCGCCGTGCGGGTTGCCGTGCAGCACGTCGCGGGCCCAGCGGTCCAGCTCGGCGCGCGGGATGTCGTCCCACGGGCAGCCTTCCCAGGCGCCGAAGTCCAGCTCTACCAGGCGGGCATCCAGCTCGGGCATCGGCAGACGCGTCGCCCGCGCCAGCGCCTGGGCCGTCAGCACGCTACGCTGCAACGGGCTGGCCAGCAGCCGCTGCGGCGGATGCGCGGCAAGCTTGTCGGCGATGCTGGCGGCATCGGGGTCCATCGGCTCGTCCAGCGGCAGATCGGTGCGGCCGTAGCACAGGCCCGCGGCCATGGCCGGACGCGCGTGGCGGATCAGGATGATGTCCATGCCAGCAACACCCACAGTACGAGCAGTTCGAAGACCTGCTGGGCCAGCCCGAGGCAATCGCCGGTGATGCCGCCGAGGCGCCGCGTGAAGTAGCGTCCCAGCGCCCACCGCGCCGCCAGCAGCACGGCCACGGCGATGGCCGCGCAGGCCATGCCGAACCCCAGCAGGGGCAGTCCGCCGAACAGGGCCGCCCACGCCGCATCCCGCCGGCCCATGGGCTGCGCGACGGGCTTGGCCTTGCCCTCCATGCGCGCGTAGTCGTGCGTGAGCAGATAGCTCACCGCCATGCCCCGGCTGGCGGCA
Source organism: Ralstonia nicotianae (assembly GCF_018243235.1). Classification (NCBI taxonomy): domain Bacteria; kingdom Pseudomonadati; phylum Pseudomonadota; class Betaproteobacteria; order Burkholderiales; family Burkholderiaceae; genus Ralstonia; species Ralstonia nicotianae. The sequence continues at coordinate 1,056,183 of NZ_CP046674.1, read as the reverse complement.
TGCGCGGCCACCATGGCCGCCATCGCAGCCGCGGCGTGTTGCGCCGCCATGGCCGTCAGCAGTTGCCACTTCAGCAGCAAGGCCATGCACACCGCGATGGCCCCAAAGGCGCCGATGCGCGAGTCGCGCATGATGCGCAGCCGGTCTTCGGGGGTATAGCCGCCGCCGAAGCCGTCGGCGCAATCGGCGAGGCCGTCTTCATGGAAGGCGCCGGTCAACAGCAGCGTGGCCGCCATCGACGCCGCCACCGCCACGCCAGGCGCGGGCACCGTGCGCGAGGCCAGCCAATACGCCAGCGCGCCGGCGGCGCCGACCAGCCAGCCCACCAGCGGAAAAAACCGTGCCGCCCGGTTCAGCCCGTCCTGCGAGAAGCCGACCGATGCGGGCACGGGAATGCGCGTGAAATAGCCGATCGCGATCCACAGCGACCGGCGGGCCTCGCGCAGGGCCGCCATCATGCCGCCGGATCCAGCGCCGGCGGCGCCTGCTCGCTCACGCCGGCGCTGGCGAACGTCGCCATCTCGCGCAGGAAGGCGACCGCCGAGACCACCAGCGGATACGCCAGCACCGCGCCGCTGCCCTCGCCCAGCCGCATCGACAGCTGCAGCAACGGTTCGGCGCCCAGCGCGGCCAGCAGCGCGCGATGGCCGTGCTCGTCCGACAGGTGCGCGAACACGCAGAAGCGCTGCACCTCGGGGGCGACGCGCGTGGCCACCAGCGCCGCGGCCGAAGCGATGAAGCCGTCCACCAGGATCACCATGCGGCGCCGCGCGGCTTCCAGCATCGCGCCGGCCATGGCCGCGATCTCGAAACCGCCGAAGCAGGCGAGCGCGTCCAGCGGCGCGCGGGCATCGGCGTGCGCGGCCAGCGCGGCCTCCAGCACCACGCACTTGCGGGCCAGCCCCGCATCGTCGAGGCCGGCACCGCGCCCGACGCATTGCGCGAGCGGCAGATCGCACAGCCGCGCCATCAGGCAGGCCGCCGAGGCCGTGTTGCCGATGCCCATCTCGCCCAGCGCGATCACGTTGGAGCCGAGCTCGGCGTGCGCCGCCACGCGCTGCGCGCCCAGCGCCATGGCGCGGTCGCGCTCCGCCGCGGTCATCGCCGGTTCGTGCGCGAAGTTGCGGGTACCGGCGCCGATGGGCGCATCGATCAGGCCGGGCACGCCCAGCGACCACAGCGGCATGGCCACGCCCGCATTGACGATCTCCAACGCGAAGCCGTGCTGGCGGCAGAACACGTTGACCGCCGCGCCGCCGGCGATGAAGTTGAGCACCATCTGCGCCGTCACCGCCTGCGGGTAAGCGCTGACGCCCGCCTGCGCGACGCCGTGGTCGGCGGCGAACACCACCATGGCCGGCCGGATCAGCGCGGGCGCTTCGGTATCCTGGATCAGGCCGATCTGCACGGCCAGCGACTCCAGCCGGCCCAGCGCCCCGAGCGGCTTGGTCTTGCTGTCGACGGCGGCCCGCAGGCGGGCAGCGAGCGCGGGATCGAAGGAAGAAATATCAGTGTGCATGGATGGAACACCTAGGGTTCGGCACCGGGCTGCGCCAGGATGCCTTGGGGAAACGTGCGCTTGACGAGCCTCATGTCCGTCGCGGAATCGGCCGCGTCAATGCGCGCCGACGGCGCACCGCAATCGCCTGCCGTCGCATGCCGATGGCGTCGCGATCGTAGCATCCGCGCATGCGAGGCCGTGGCCATGGCCGTCAGGATGCATCGTCCGGGTCATCGGGAATCAGCGCGATGCGGCGGCCATCATCGACCGCCGCGATGGGGGTGCGCAGCACGCGCGCGCAGTGCTCCGGCGTCAGGACGGCGTCGGCCGGACCGGCGGCGGCATGGCCTTCGCCGTCCATCAGCAGCGCGTGCGTCGCGTAGCGCCGGGCCAGGTTCAGGTCGTGCACGGTCAGGATCACCAGCCAGCCCTGGCGCCGGCAGCCATCGCGCAGCAGGCGCAGGACGGCGATCTGCTGATGCAGGTCCAGGTGCGCCAGCGGCTCGTCGAGCAGCAGCACGCTCGCCTGCTGCGCCACCACCGCGGCCATGGCCACGCGCTGACGCTCGCCGCCGGACAGCGTGCGCACATCGCGCGGCGCAAGCGGCTCCAGCGCCAGCGCGGCGATGGCCGCGTCCACGGCGCGCGCATCCGCTTCGCCCTCCCACTCCCAGCGGGCCAGGTGCGGATGGCGACCGGTCATCACCGCCTCATGGGCCGTCATCGGGAACGTGTCGTGCAGCGTCTGCGGCAGGAAGGCGCGGCGCCGGGCCAGCGCCGCAACGGGCCACGCCGCCAGCGCACGGCCATCCAGCGCCACCGCGCCGCCGTCCGGCGCGCGCAGGCCCGCCAGCACGCCCAGCAGGGTCGACTTGCCCGCGCCGTTCGGTCCGACCACGCACCACAGCTCGCCGCCCGCGGCCGACATCGACAGCCGCTCGATCAGCACCCGCCCGCCCATCGTCACGCGCAGCTCGCGCAGCGCCAGCGCGGGCGCGTCGGCGGCCTGCGCGAACGCATCGGTGACGGCGGCGCGGCGCAGCCAGCTCATCGCGCGCTCCGCATCAGCAGGTAGAGAAAGGTCGGCACGCCCAGCAGCGTGGTGATCACCCCCACCGGCAACTGCGCCGGCGCGATCAGCGTGCGGGCGATCAGGTCGGCCAGCATCAGCAGGCCACCGCCGGCCATCGCGGTGGCTGGCAGGTGGATGCGCACATCGTGCGTCCACGCCAGCCGCACCATGTGCGGCACCAGCAGGCCGACAAAGGCGACCGACCCCGCAATCGTCACCGCCACCGCCGTGCACAACGAGGCCACCACGTAGATCAGCGCCCGCACCCGCGCCACCGGCACGCCCAGCGCACGCGCGCGCATCTCGCCGGTCAGCAGCACATTGAGGTCGCGCGCATGCGGCAGCACCAGGGCCAGCGCGGCCACCAGCGCCATCAGCGCCCCGAGATAGCGGTCGGCACCGCCCAGGTCGCCGACCATCCAGAAGATCATGCCGCGCAGCTTGGCCTCGGGCGCCACGGTCAGGATCAGCGTGATCAGGCCGACCCAGCCCGAGGCCAGCACCACGCCGGCCAGCAGCAGGCGCGCGTTGGCCTCACCCGGTTCGCCGCGCCACAGGTGCTGCCGCGCCAGCGCGGCCACCAGCGCCATCGATGCCAGCGCGCCCGCCCCCGCGCCGGCCTGCACGGCCCACCACGGCAACGACAGCAGCATGGCCGTCAACGCCGCCACCGCGCCGCCGCCGGACACACCCAGCACATACGGATCGGCCAGCGGATTGCGCAGCAGCATCTGCATCAGCGCGCCGGCCAGCGCCAGCAGCGCGCCGCAGGCAAAAGCCGCCCCGGCCCTCGGCAGGCGCAGCCCGGTGACGATGCCGGTGGCCAGGCCATCGCCGCTGCCGGTCAGCGCCTGCCACACCTGCGCGGGCGACAGCCGCACGCTGCCCAGCATCAGCGAGGCCACCAGCACCGCCACGCACGCGAGCGCCAGCAGCGACCACAGTCGCCAGGCAAAACCGCGCGCGGGCAATGCGGGTGTCATCGTTGCGGTGCGTGCTGTTGCCACGACAGCGTGAAGAACACCCCACGCGATGCCGTGTTGTATGGGGCGATCAGCTGGTAGTTCTTGTTGAGCAGGTTCTCCACGCGCGCCGACAGCGCCCAGTCACGCGTGATCTGGTAGCGCCCCGTCAGATTGAGCAAGCCGTAGCCGCCCAGCGTGCGCGCCGAATCCTGCCGCTCGCCGGCGGCGTTCCACTCGAGACCGGCCGAGAACGGCCCGAAGGACTTGTAGGCCGACACGCTGCCGAAGTGCCGGGCATGGCGCGCCAGCAGCCGGTTCGCCGACAGGTCCTGCGGATTCTGGATGGTCAAGCTGGCGCGCACGTCCACGCCATGGAGCGTGCCCCGCCAGGACGTCTCCAGCCCGTTCACCCGCGCGCGGTTGACGTTGGCCGCCAGGAAATTGCCCGACACGGGGTCGAACACGCTGGTGATCAGGTTGCTGTAGTCGGTTTCGAATGCCGTCATGCGCACCAGGCCGACCGTGCTCTGGTATTCCACGCCGCCCTCCACCGAGCGCGCCTTCTCCGGCTGCAGGTTCGGGTTGCCGAAGAACGGGTAGTACAGCTCGTTGAAGCTGGGCGCCCGGAACGCATTGCTGATGCTGGCCACCGCCTTCCACTGCGGGTTGAAGGCAAAGCCGTAGCCGGCATAGTAGCTGCTGGCGCCGCCGAAATCGGAGTAGCGGTCGCGGCGCAGATTCAGCTGCAGCTGATGCCGGCCGAACTTGCCTTCATAGCCGATGTAGCCCGAGTCCACACGGCGCGTCGGCGGCGAGTAGGCATCGGTGTCGATGGTCTGGTCCAGGTGCTCGAAGCCGACCTTCAGCATCTGGTCCGGCAGGAAGGCCCAGTCGTTCTGCCACGACGCCTGGCGGTTCCGCGTGTTGAAGCGCCCCGGCTCCTGCACCTGGCCGTTGGTGAAATTCAGGTTCTTGTCGTCGCCCTGCGACAGCGTCAGGCGCGTCTTCCAGTCGGGCGTCAGCTTGCCGTCCACGTAGGCCGACATGGCACGCACCTGGTTGTGCGACTCGTTGTCGTCGGTGGGCGCGCCGAACGCGTTGTCGTAGCTCACGGTGCTCCAGGTCTGAAACCACGTCAGCCCCGCCTGCCAGTCGGACGAGAAGCGATGCTGCAGCTGCGCCGACACGCTCTTGTTCGCGTACGCGTTGTCGTTCGGGTTGGCGTTCGGCGCCTGCTTCGGATTGATCGACGAGAAACCCGTCGTCTTCAACGCCGACACCGACAGCGCGAACGACGTGTCGCCGCGCTCGTCCAGCTGGCCGCTGATGCCGGCCTGCGCGCGCTTGGTATTGCGCGCGCCGTACTCGATTTCCGCGTTGGCCAGCGGCGCGTGCCCGCGCCCGTTGCGCGTGAAGATCTGCACCACTCCGCCGATCGCATCCGAGCCGTACAGCGCGGAGACATTGCCGCGCACGATCTCGATATGGTCGATCTGATCGGCCATCAGCTGCTCGATCTGCGTCGTGCCGGTGGTGCCGGAACTCACGCGCACGCCGTCGATCAGAATGAGCGTCTGGTTGGACCCGGCGCCCCGCATGAAGAGGCTCGCGGCCGCGCCCGGCCCGCCCGCCTGGGCGATCTCGATGCCCGCCTCGCGGCGCAGCAGCGACACCGCATCCGGTGCCTGCGACCGCTCGATGTCGGCGCGCGAGATGACCGTGGTATGCGGCAGCGCATCGGCGAGCCTCTGCTCGCTGCGCGACGCCGTCACCACGGTCGGGTTGAGTTCGCCGACAGGCATGCCGGCCGACTGCACGTCGCCCTGTGCCCAGACCGGCCCCGCCGCAACCCCCGCCAGCGCGCCGGCAAGCGCGCCCATGGCCACCCGGTGCATCCGGCGCGGCCGCTTTGTAGTCAAGCTCATGATGAAGAAACCAATAGCATCAGCCCTTCCCGTTCCCCCGCGGGTCGCTGGCAGCCGGATTTCAATGCGGTTCCCTCCAAGGATGGCATTGGCTCTGAAACCCACTGTCCTGGCCGGTATCCGGGCTGGCGAACCGGGTCCGGCCGCCTTCCCGTTCCGCGGAACAGTGGCATGTGGACGGACCTGCGCGACGCCGCGCCCTCTTCTGGCCAGAGGTAGCGCGGCCTTCGACGGCGTTCGCTTACCGTTGCGGGGGCAGCGCAGGTTGGCGCACCGTTTGGGGCGGCCGCTCCCTGCTTCCCGTTTAACTGCAGATCGGCTCTGCGGGCACCAGGACGCGGCGAGTGTAACGGAAACCCGGCGCCCCGCGCCAACCGACCCGGCCCATCGCACCGATGCCCGGTGCCCTACCCGCCGCCCCGCCCCGCGCATCCGTACGGAGGACAGGCGCGGTCGCGGCGATCGGCTAAAATCCCCCCACTCGATTCCGATTGACAAACGATGCTGAACGAACTCGAACAACTTGCCGACAAGATTGCGCGCGTGCTGCGTCACGCCGACGCCCTTGCCGCCGAGAATCAGCGCCTGCGCGCCGAAGTCGAACGGCTCCAGGCGGAAGCCGAGATCGCCAGGACCGAGCGCGACGCCATGGTGGCCGACCGCAGCGTGCTCAACGCCAAGATCGAAGAAGCGCAACTGCGCATCCAGTCGATTCTCGACAAGCTGCCGACCGGCTCCGACGCCCGCCAGCTCGACCTCCTCGGCCAGCCCGCAGGCGAATCCGCCCCCGCCCCGCATCCGGAGACCCCGCATGAGCAGTAAGCAGATCGAAGTGAACATCGCCGGGCAGGCGTACAAGTTCGCCGTATCGCCCGACAACGAAGCCGCACTGCGCGAAGCCGCCGCCATGGTCGACACGCAGATGATGCGCATCCGGAACAGCTCGACCACCAAGGGCATCGAGCGCATGGCCGTGATGGCCGCCATCAGCATCGCCTCCGATCTGCTGGCGGTGCAGCGCCAAGCCGCGGCCGACGCCGCGCTGCCGATCGACGCCATCCGCGCCAAGCTGGCCGACCTGAATGCGCGGGCCGACGAAGCGCTGCGCCAGTACGGCGAAGCGACGTAATCACAAACGCAACGACGTCCGCTTGTCTTTGTAACCGGATCGCATCCGGGCTTGGGTTCGGATGCGAACAGGTGTATAGTGTGTCCCAACGGCTTCCGAGCGTGTGCCGCAAACCCTTGTAGTACAAGGCTTTACAGCACGATCGGTTGCTTGCGATGAATCTCTCAGACGCATGGCCATGTCTTCGAAGGCACGCATTCTTGAACGTGCCCATGCGTCTGACAGTTTCCCTGCCTGGTTCGCCAAGGCCATTAATTCCTTGAACCGATAAGCATTGCTTGGTGCGGGATATGCCGTGTGGGCGAGCGCGTCTTCCAGCGCACAGCAGGCGACGAAAGTCGTGTGCTCCCTGTGCCGGTGATGTACCCAAAATGCGGCTTCCGCAGCCACTCTGAACCATACTTGGGTTCAGGAGGCGGGTCTAGCGGCCGAGGTGGGGACCCAACGAAAGGCGGTAGCGTAGCAATACGCTACCGCCTTTTTCTTTGTGCACGCGGCCCGTCGATGCCGCACCGCCGGATGGCTGCGTCGCTGCGCAGTTGCTATGCTGCGCACACCGCCAACTCCCACGCCCGCCATCATGGCCGCCCAATACTGGCTGATGAAATCCGAGCCCGACGAGGCCAGCATCGATACGCTGCAAACCGAGGGCACCCTGCCGTGGACCGGCGTGCGCAACTACCAGGCGCGCAACTTCATGCGCGACCGCATGCGCATCGGCGACGGCGTGCTGTTCTATCACTCGTCATGCCCGCAGCCGGGCATCGCGGGGCTGGCCGAGGTGTGCTCCACCAGCTATCCCGATCCAACGCAGTTCGACAGCAAGAGTCCCTACTACGATCCCGCAGCCAAGCAGGAGACGCCTCGCTGGATGCTGGTCGACGTCAGGTTCGTGCGCAAATGCGCGCTGATCGACCTGCCCACGCTGCGCGCGCAGGAACCGCTGGCCGAGATGACCATCCTCCAGCGCGGCAACCGCCTGTCGATCACGCCGGTCACGCCCGCACAATGGCGCTACATCACCAGCCGGCTGATACACGACGCGGACTGAGCACCGGTCCTCGTCCGCCAAGTTTGGTTACAAACGTGATGAACGATGCGCCTGCCCCCGGGTCAGACGCATCACACTGCCTTGATGAGAGAACACCATGAAACCTGCCCTGGCCGCAACCGTTCTGGGAACCGCCGTGATGGCCACCTCCGCGCTTGCGCAAACGCCCTCCGCTGCCGCGGGTGGCTGGACACCGCCGTCGGGCGTGCTGTCGCTGGATGCCCAGGCGGTGGCCGAAGTGCCGACCGACACCGTCACCCTCACGCTGGGCGCCGAGCAGGAAGGCGCGGACCCGGGCGCCATCTCCGCATCACTGTCGCGCAAGGCCGAAGACGTCATCGCCCAGGCCAAGCGCACGGCCGGCGTGCAGGCGGAAACGGGCGGCTTCAACATCTACCCGAACACCGACCGCAACGGCAAGATCAACGTGTGGCGCGGCCGAGCCGAGGTACGCATCACGTCGAAGGACTTTGCTGCGGCCTCCAAGCTGGCGGGCCAATTGGCCAACCAGATGCAAGTGCAGAACGTCAACTTCACGCTGTCGCGCGAGGCACGCACGGCCGCTGAGACCAAGCTGGTCGACCAGGCCGTCAGCACTTTCCGCGACAAGGCGCAGGTGACCACCAAGCTGTTCGGCTACACGAGCTATGCGATCCGCGAGGTGCGCGTGAGCGAAGGCAGCACGCCGAGCTCGCGCACGTGGGCCCTCAGGGCCGCCGCAATGACCGACTCGTCTCCGGTACCGGTACCCATCGAGGGCGGCAAGGCGCAAGTCACGGTGACCGTCTCCGGTGCCGTGCAAATGTTGAAGTAGCGGACCCGCCAGCCATGAGAAAAGTCACCGCAAGCGGTTAATGCCGTTCAGCTAAGGCAAAAAAGGCCGCTCCGATTGACGTCGAAATGAACTGCACCCCAAAAGTTGGACATCTGTTCAACCTTTGGGGTGTTTTTCATGGCGAAGTATGAAGAGGCGTTCAAGCGCCAAGTAGTTCAGGAGTATTTGAGGGGGGCCGTTGGGACCGCAGGGCTGAGCCAGAAGTACGGGATAGGCCGTTCTGTGATCCGGCGCTGGATCAACGCGTGGCAGCGCCATGGGAAATCCGGACTACGCAAGAAGCATGAAGCGTATAGCGCCGAGTTCAAGCTGACGGTGCTGCAGCGCATGTGGCGCGACGAGTTGTCCTATCAGCAAGTCAGCGCTGTGTTCGATTTGCGTGAGGCTGGCGGCGTCAGCCGCTGGGACCGCCAGTATCATGAGGGCGGTTTCGACGCCCTACAGCCGCGCCGCAAAGGCGGGGCACCCATCATGTCCCAGTCCAAGCAAGATCCCCAACCCGCTGCGCAGCCGGCTCAAGACGAGCGCTCGCGCGAGGATTTGCTCAAAGAGAACGAGTGTTTGCGCGCGGAGGTGGCGTACCTAAAAAAGTTAGATGCCCTGCTGCGTGCCAAACAGCAGCAGGCACCAAAGAAAAAGCGCAAGTCGTGAGTGCGCTGCGTGAGCGGCATTCATTGTCGAGCTTGCTCAAGGCCGCGAATCTCGCACGCAGCACGTACTACTACCAGATGGCGACAAGCCAGGCAGAGGATCGTCACGGCGCGCTCAAGGAGCGCATTCAGCACATCTATGCCCAGCACAAGGGCCGATATGGCTACCGCCGGATCACGGCGACGCTCCGTCGGGCAGGGACGTTGGTGAATCACAAGACCGTACAGCGATTGATGTCGGCGCTACAGTTGAAGTCACTCGTGCGGCCGAAGAAATACCGCTCTTACCGCGGGCAAGTCGGGCGGGTTGCTCCCAATCTGCTACAGCGCGAGTTTGAGGCGAGCAAGCCGAACGAGAAGTGGGTAACGGACGTGACGGAGTTCAACGTCGGCGGCAAAAAGCTGTACCTGTCGCCCGTCCTGGACCTGTACAACGGAGAGATCGTCGCCTGGCAAACCAGTGAACGACCTGATTACACGCTGATCCGGGAGATGCTCGACAAGGCGTTGCGCAAGCTGCGCCCGTGCGAGACGCCGATGCTGCATTCGGATCAAGGCTGGCCGTATCAAATGGCAGCGTATCGTCGCAAACTGGCCGCGCGAGGCCTGCGCCAGAGCATGTCCCGCAAAGGCAACTGCCTAGACAATGCGGCAATGGAAAGCTTCTTCGGCACACTCAAGTCAGAGTGCTTCCGGTTAGAGCGCTTCGCGGACATCGACCAACTGCGACGCGCCATTGCCGAATACATCCGGTACTACAATCACGAGCGCATCAAGATCAAGCTAAAAGGGCTGAGCCCTGTGCAATACAGGACTCAGCCCTTGGCCGCCTAAATTACCCGTCCAACTTTACGGGGTCAGTTCAGATTGACGTCGTATGAACTGCCTTTTTCCCTGTTGTTGACTCAGCTCTCGTTGCCGCGAGCCTGCCAAGTCATGCTTAACTGAACGGCATTTACCGCAAGCGGTGGCTTTTTCTTTGCGCCGATGCGGCGTCAAGCGTGTGCGCCGGCTTGCGCGTCGTTCCCGTTGCGCCCGGCGCGCCGATACGCCCACGCCAACATCGCCACGCCCGCCAGGATCATCGGCAGCGACAACCACTGCCCCATCGACAGACTCAGCGCCAGCAGGCCGAGGAAGTTGTCGGGCTCGCGCGCGAATTCGGCCGCAAAGCGGAACACGCCGTAGCCGACCAGGAACATGCCCGACACGGCGCCCATCGGCCGCGGCTTGCGCGCATACAGCCACAGCAGGATGAAGAACAGCACGCCCTCGCCGAGGAACTGGTAGATCTGCGAGGGATGGCGCGGCAGCATGTGGTACTGGTCGAACACGGCCTGCACGCCGCTGGTCACCGCCTGCTGCGCGTGCGCCGCCAGCCAGGCCCGGTCTTCGCCCTGCGCCTGCGGGAACAGCATCGCCCACGGCAGGTCGGGCGAGGACACGCGGCCCCACAGCTCGCCGTTGATGAAGTTGCCCAGACGGCCGGCCGCCAGTCCGCACGGAACCATCGGCGCGATGAAATCGGTGACCTGCATCCACGGGCGGCGGCGCATGCGCGCGTACAGCATCATCGCCAGCACCACGCCGAGGAAGCCGCCGTGGAAGGCCATGCCGCCCTCCCAGACCTTGAAGATGTCCAGCGGATGCGCGAGATACCAGTCGGGCTTGTAGAACAGCACATAGCCCAGGCGCCCGCCCAGGATCACACCGAGCACGCCGTAGAACAGCATGTCGTCCAGATCGCGGCCGCTCCAGCCTTGCGCGGCGATGTGGGGCTGCCGCGTGCGCAGCCGGCCGAACCACAGGAACATGATGAACGCGGCCAGGTACATCAGGCCGTACCAACGGATGGCGAGCGGCCCGAGATGCAGCGCGATGGGATCGAATTGCGGATGGATGAGCATGAATCCGGGGGTCTCAGGGTTGGGGGTTGTCATGCAAGCGGGCCACGGCCTCGGCGCTGGCCACGAACCACGGCAGCACGGGCGATACCGCGTCGCGCCGCCAGACCAGCCCGGTCTCGATGACCGGGCTCGGCTCGGCCAGTTCGAGATAGACCACGCCGGTCCGCTGCAGGTTGCACAGCGATGCGGGCACCAGGGCCACGCCCATCTCGGCGGAGACGAGGCTGACGATGGTCTGCATCTGGATCGCCTCCTGGGCGATGCGCGCGGACGCCTCCTGGGCGCCGCCGTGCGCGGCATGATAGCCGGTAATGATGTCGTACAGCGCCGGCGCGGAACGGCGCGGGAAAATAATCAGCGGCTCGGCGGCCACGTCGGCCAGCGCGATCGGCCGGCCGGGCCGCGCGCCCCATTGCGCCGCGCGCGCCGCGGGCACGGCCAGCACCAGCCCCTCGCGCGCCAGCGGTCGGTATTCCAGTTCGCCCGGCACGGAGCCGATGTGATGCGCGATCACTACGCCGGCGTCGATCTCGTCGGCCAGCAGCGCCTCGATCTGCACGTCGCTGGTGGCTTCGCGCAATTGCACCTGCACGTCGGGCCGGGCATCGCGGAAATGGCGCAGCATGGCGGGCAGGATGCCGTAGTCGGCCGTGCTGACAAAGGCCAGCGACAGCGACCCCACCTCGCCGCGCGCCAGCCGCTGCGCCAGCGCCGGCAACGCGCCCGCCTCCGCCAGGACGCGCCGCACCTCCACCAGCCAGCGCGCCCCCACCGGCGTCAGCGCCACCGAGCGCTGCGTGCGGTGGAACAGCGCGACGCCCAGCTCCTCCTCCAGCGCGCGGATCTGCTGCGACAGCGGCGGCTGCGTCATCGCCAGGCGCGCGGCGGCACGGCCGAAGTGCAGTTCCTCGGCAACGGTCACGAAGTAGCGGAGCTGGCGCAGGTCCATGGTTTCTATTGATATTTTTTTCGACTCAATAATCGCTCAATAATATATTTGACACGACTTTTGTCCAGCGGCATGCTGTGCGCCAGCGATTTTCCCAAAACGAAATGTCCGACCCCACGGAGCCTCCCATGCCAGACAACAAGCGTTCCCAGCACATCACCCAGGGTGTGGCGCGCTCGCCCAACCGCTCGATGTACTACGCGCTGGGCTACAAGAAGGAAGACTTCAGCAACCCGATGATCGGCGTAGCCAATGGTCATTCGACCATCACGCCGTGCAACTCGGGCCTGCAGAAGCTGGCTGACGCGGCCGTGGCCGCCGTCAAGGCGTCGAACGCCAATCCGCAGATCTTCGGCACGCCCACCATTTCCGACGGCATGTCGATGGGCACCGAGGGCATGAAGTATTCGCTGATCTCGCGCGAGGTCATCGCCGACTGCATCGAGACCTGCGCACAGGGCCAGTGGATGGACGGCGTGGTCGTCATCGGCGGCTGCGACAAGAACATGCCCGGCGGCATGATCGCCCTGGCCCGCACCAACGTGCCCGGCATCTACGTGTACGGCGGCACCATCAAACCGGGCAACTGGAAGGGCAAGGATCTGACCATCGTGTCGTCGTTCGAGGCCGTGGGCGAGTTCACCGCCGGCCGCATGAGCGAGGAAGACTTCGAGGGCGTGGAGCGCAACGCCTGCCCGACCTCGGGTTCGTGCGGCGGCATGTACACCGCCAACACGATGAGCTCGTCGTTCGAGGCGCTGGGCATGTCGCTGCTGTATTCGTCGACCATGGCCAACCCCGATCAGGAGAAGGTCGACAGCGCCGCCGAATCGGCCCGCGTGCTGGTCGAGGCCGTGCGCCGCGACCTCAAGCCGCGCGACATCATCACGCGCAAGTCCATCGAGAACGCCGTGGCCGTCATCATGGCCACCGGCGGCTCGACCAACGCCGTGCTGCACTACCTGGCCATCGCCCACGCCGCCGGCGTGGAATGGACCATTGACGACTTCGAGCGCGTGCGTCAGCGCGTGCCGGTCATCTGCAACCTGAAGCCGTCGGGCCAGTACGTGGCCACCGACCTGCACAAGGCCGGCGGCATCCCGCAGGTGATGAAGATCCTCCTGAACGCTGGCCTGCTGCACGGCGACTGCATCACCATCACCGGCAAGACGCTGGCCGAAGAGCTGGCCAACGTGCCCGACCAACCGCGCGCGGACCAGGACGTGATCCTGCCGATCGAGCGCGCGCTCTACCAGCAGGGCCACCTCGCCATCCTCAAGGGCAACCTGGCCGAAGAAGGCGCCGTAGCGAAGATCACCGGCCTGAAGAACCCGGTCATCTCCGGCCCGGCGCGCGTATTCGACGACGAGCAGAGCGCGATGACCGCCATCCTGGCCGACCAGATCAAGGCCGGCGACGTGCTGGTGCTGCGCTACCTGGGCCCGAAGGGCGGCCCCGGCATGCCGGAAATGCTGGCGCCGACCTCGGCCATCATCGGCAAGGGCCTGGGCGAATCGGTGGGCTTCGTCACTGACGGGCGCTTCTCGGGCGGCACCTGGGGCATGGTGGTCGGCCACGTCGCGCCGGAAGCCTTCGTGGGCGGCACCATCGCCCTGGTGCAGGAAGGTGATTCGATCACCATCGACGCGCACCAGCGCCTGCTGCAGCTGAACGTGCCGGAAGACGAACTGGCCCGCCGCCGCGCCGCATGGAAGCAGCCGGCACCGCGCTACACGCGCGGCGTGCTCGCCAAGTTCGCGCAGCTGACGTCGACGGCCAGCAAGGGCGCCGTCACGGGCTGACCCCGCGCCGTTGCCGCGCTCCAAAACGAAAAACCCGCCATCCGGCGGGTTTTTTCATGGGCTCGCGATCCGTACCGACGCTAGCGCGGCGGGGTCCTGCGCTGGGGCGCCAGTGCGTCGTCCAGCGCGGCGCCCAGCCAGTCCATCAGGCGCGCTTCGAGGGTGCGCGTCAGGTCGGCGGCGAGCTGCTCGGTCAGCAGGGACAGGCGCGATTCCAGCGCGGCGCGGCATTGTGCCTCGATCAGCGCCGGCCATTCGGACTGGAAACGCCACATCACCTCGCCCATCACGCGGGCAGCGTCGGTGCCGGCGGGCGGCAAGGCAGGCGTGGGCGCGAGGCCCTGCTCGCGCAGCGCCGGCGGCACGATGGCGGCTGCGGCAGCCGCATGGGGCGGCGCCTGGACGGGCGGCGCTTGCGCCGGCACCTGCGGCTCGAGCTCGACGATCTCCGTCAGGACGGGGATGTTGTTGTCCGCGTTGGGTCCGGGATTACGGCCATCGGGAGTCATGCGCGCCCCACGTCGTGATGTTGGATCGGATAGCCGCGGTCGCGATAGAAGCGGAAGCGGTCGCGGGCGGCGGCGCGCTCGGCCTCGTCGTCGCCGACGATTTCGATCAGGCGCGCGAACCGCGCGAACAGCGGCGGCGTGGCATCCGACAGGTTGACGAGAATGTCGTGATGGGGCGCGTCGTCCAGCGGCTCGGAGGCATCGGCCAGCAGAATCGGCGTCTGCGCGGCGAGCCGATGCCGCAGCCCGCAGTGCGGCAGGAAGTCGAGCTGGCTGAAGGTCCACAACTGAGCGTCAAAGGCCTCCAGCGCTGCGCGGTTCCCCACCACGATCACCTTCTGGCCCGCGCCGTAGGCCTTGCGCACCAGGCGGCAGGCATAAGCCAGCTTGCCGGGCACGTTGCTATGGAAATCGACACGGGTCATGGGCGGGCCTGCTCCGGTCAGCGCATCAGCCGGCGCGATCCATCAGGAAGCGCGTGAGCAGCGGCACCGGGCGGCCGGTGGCGCCCTTGGCCGCGCCGCTCTTCCAGGCGGTGCCGGCGATATCGAGGTGGGCCCAGTCGTACTTCTCGGTGAAGCGCGCCAGGAAGCAGGCCGCCGTCACGCTGGCGGCCGGGCGGCCGCCGATGTTGCCCATATCGGCGAAGTTGGACTTGAGCAGCTCCTGGTATTCCTCGTCCAGCGGCATGCGCCAGCCGGTGTCGAGCGACTGCTTGCCGGCGGCCAGCAGCGCATTGGCCAGCGCGTCGCTGCGCGCATAGACGCCGGTGTTGATGTGGCCGAGCGCAATGATGACCGCGCCCGTCAGCGTCGCCACGTCGATCACCGCGGCGGGCTTGAAGCGCTCCACGTAGGTCAGCGCATCGCACAGGATCAGGCGGCCCTCGGCGTCGGTGTTGAGGATCTCGATGGTCTGGCCCGACATGCTGGTGACCACGTCGCCCGGCTTGGTAGCGATGCCGCTGGGCATGTTCTCGCAGGTCGGCACCACGGCGATGACGTTCAGCTTCAGGCCCATCTCGGCGACGGCGCGCAGCGTGCCCAGCACCGAGGCGGCGCCGCACATGTCGAACTTCATCTCGTCCATGCCCTCGCCCGGCTTGAGCGAGATGCCGCCGGTATCGAACGTGATGCCCTTGCCGACCAGCACCACCGGCGCCTGCTTGGCCGGGCCGCCCTCGTAGCGCAGCACGATGAACTGCGGCGGCTCCTGGCTGCCCTTGGTGACGGCCAGGAAGGCGCCCATCTTCAGCGCCTCGATCTGCTTGCGGCCGAGCACCTCGACCTTGAGCTTGAAGTCCTTGGCGATCTGCCGCGCGGTGTTGGCCAGGTAGGTCGGCGTGCAGATGTTGGACGGCAGGTTGCCCAGATCGCGCGTCAGCTCCATGCCGTTGGCGATGGCGGCGCCGCGCGCGGCGGCCACGGCGGCGGCCTTGGCATCGGCGGCATCGACCGTCAGCATGACCTTGCGCAGGCCGCTGCTGCTCTTGTCGCGCTTGCTCTTGAGCTCGGGATGGCGCTCGATGAAGCGGTAGCCCGCTTCGCGGATCAGCGTGACGGCGGTCAGCACGGCCCAGGCGGCATCCTTGTCGCGGGCGGGCTGCTGGGTCAGCGTCCAGGTGACGTTGGCGGCCTTGGTGCCCGACAGTGCGCGCAGCGCGGTGCGCACGGCCTCGGCATAGGCACGGTCGGTGAATTCGGCTTCCTTGCCCAGGCCCACCAGCAGCACGCGGGCCGCGCCCACGCCGGCCACTTCGTGCAGCAGCAGCGAGGTGCCGCGCTTGCCTTCAAAGTCGCCCAGCTTGACGAGGCGGCCGACCAGGCCCTTGGTGGCCACGTCCAGCGCCTTGGCTGCGCCGGCCAGGGTCTGCGACTCGAACAGACCGATCACGAGGCAATCGCTCTTGGCCGCCAGGGCACCGCTCGGGCCGGCTTTGGCCCAGTCCAAGGCTTTTGTGCTAAATTCCATCGCGCTTTTCTCTCTTTGAGGCGAGTCAACGAAAGCCCACATTATCCGCGATTTTGCGCGTGGGCTCCGATGGTACGCACATCGGCCGGACTTCGCTCCCCATCCCGCATCCGCATGATTTTCGAACAAGCCCTGCGACGCGAGCTTTCCTTTACTGCCGGCGCCGTCTTCCTCGTCCTGCTCACCTTCATGCTGACCACGCTGGTGATCCGCATCCTGGGCATGGCGGCCAACGGCGAGGCCAGTCCCAACGACGTACTGTTGCTGATCGGCCTGGCCGCGCTCGGCTACCTGGCGATCCTGCTATGCGCCACGCTGTTCATCTCGGTGCTGCTGGTGCTCACGCGCTGGTACAAGGATTCCGAGATGGTGGTGTGGTTCACCGCCGGCCTCAGCCTGACCGACTTCATCCGCCCGGTGCTGCGCTTCTCGCTGCCGTTCGTGGTGCTGGTGGGGCTGCTGGCGCTGTTCGGCTGGCCGTGGGCCAACCAGCAGAGCGCACTGTTCCGCGACCGCTTCGAGCAGCGCGACGTGCTGTCGATGATCTCCGCCGGCCGCTTCATCGAACCGGCGCACGGCAACTACGTGCTGTTCATCGAAGGCGTCGATGCCGGCATGAAGCACGCGCGCAATCTCTTCGTCGCCAATGCCGAGCAGGACAAGATCGGCGTGGCGCTGGCCAAGACCGGCGAGTTCAAGGCCGGCCCCAACGGCGATCGCTACGTGGTGCTCGACAAGGGCCGCCGCTACGAAGGCACGCCCGGCCAGCTGGACTACCGCATCGTCGAATTCGACCGCTACGGCGTGAAGGTGGCCAACAAGCCGCCCCAGGCCGACGCCAACCTGCCCACCAAGAGCCGCCCGACCACCGAGCTGCTGTCCAACCCGACCCCTGAGAACATGGGCGAGCTGGTCTGGCGCATCGGCCTGCCGCTGCTGGCGCTCAACTTCGTGCTGATCGCGATCCCGCTGGCCTACGTCAACCCGCGCCTGGGCCGCTACACCCCGATGATCTTCGCCGTGCTGATCTACCTGACGTACTCCAACCTGCTCAACCTGTCGCAGGCATGGGTCGCGCAGGGCAAGATGAGCGCGATGCTGGCCTGGTGGCCGATCCACCTGGCGGCGTTCGTCTGCGCCGGGCTGCTGTTCCGCTTCCGCCACTACAGCGCGGCGGGCCTCAAGGGCATCTTCGCCCTGCTCGGCTTCGCGCCGAAGAAGGCGGGCGCATGATGAAGATCCTGAAGATGCAGGTCTACGAAAAGTACTTCGCGCGCCAGATCTACGGCGTGTTCGTCTTCATCCTGTTCGCGGTGCTGGCGCTGTTCATCTTCTTCGACATGCTGAGCGAGCTGGGCTCGGTGGTCGGGCGCTACACCACGCTGATCGCGTTCTTCCACGTGATGCTGCAGGCGCCGACGCGCGTGTACGAGGTGATTCCCGTCGCCGCGCTGATCAGCGCCATCTATGTGTTCTCGCAGATGGCGAGCCAGTCCGAGTTCACGATCTTCCGCGTGGCGGGGCTGGACACGCGCCGGGCCCTGCTGTCGCTGTTCAAGATCGCGCTGCCCCTGGCGCTGGTGACGTACGTCTTCGGCGAGTTCATCGGTCCGAAATCGGAGCAGTTCGCGCAGAAGGTGCGGCTCGAGGCGCTGGGCGCCACGGTGTCGTCGGGCTTCCGTTCGGGCGTGTGGGTCAAGGATCGCGGCCCGGCCAGGCCGGACGGCAGCGGCGGCGAGGTGACCCGCTTCGTCAACGTAGGCACCCTGCAGCCGAACCAGACCATCCAGGGCCTGCGCATCTACGAATTCGATGCGAACTACCGCCTGAGCTCGATCCGCGTGGCGCAGCAGGCGCGCTATCAGGGCCATCAGCACTGGGAGCTCAACGACGTCACGGAGACGCGCTTCATCGAGTTCCCGCGCCACGTGGGTGCCGCCACGCCGCAGGACAGCAAGCAGGCCGTGCCCGGCGCGCCCGACGCGCTGGCGCCCGACTTCCGCGGCGAGCAGACCCGGCTGCCGAAACAGGACATGCGCTCCGAGCTGACGCCGCAGATCCTGTCGGTGCTGATGGTCACGCCCGACCGCATGGCCACCCTGGACCTGTTCCAGTACATCCGCCACCTGCGCGACAACAAGCAGGACACGCAGCGCTACGAGATCGCGCTGTGGAAGAAGGTGGTCTACCCCTTCACGGTGCTGGTGATGATGGCGCTGTCCCTGCCGTTCGCCTACCTGCACGCGCGCGCCGGCGCGGTCGGCCTGAAGGTGTTCGGCGGGATCATGCTGGGCCTGTCGTTCCAGCTGGTGAACAACCTGTTCTCGCACGTCGGCCTGCTCAACACGTGGCCGGCCATCTTCACCGCCATCCTGCCGGGCGCGCTGTACCTGGCGGTCGCGCTGGTGGCGCTGCGCTGGGCGGAGCGCCACTGATGGCCACGCGTGCGCTGGTGCTGTTCGCCCACGGCGCGCGCGACGCCCGCTGGCGCGAGCCGTTCGATCGCCTGCGCGCACGGCTGGCCGCGCGGCAGCCGGAAGTCGACGTCCGCCTCGCCTTTCTCGAACTGATGGCGCCCGACCTGCCGGGCACGATCGACGCGCTCGCCGCCGATGGCGTGCGGGACATCACCGTCGTGCCGGTGTTCTTCGGCCAGGGTGGACACCTGCGCCGCGACCTGCCGGCGCTGGTCGAGCGCTGCGCGCAGGCGCACCCCGCCCTGCCGATCCGCTGCGCCGAGGCTGTCGGCGAAGACGACGCCGTGCTCGACGCCATCGCCGCCTACTGCACCCGCCAACTCGGCTGACGCCTACCGCCGCGCTTCGACCGCCGGCACGAAGCGGGCATGCACGTTGTTCTCGACGTGGAAGCCGTGCGTGTCGAACTCATCCAGTTCGAGGGTCAGGCCCAGATACCGGCGGGCGAAGACTTCAGCCAGATGCCCCCGCAGCGCCGCGAACAGATCGGCGCAGACCCGCTGCGTCTGCGCCCTGGGCCGGCCGGCCTTGATGCGGAACGTGACGTGGATGAAGGCATCGTTTTCGGCGCCGTCGGCCATGCGGTATTGATCCAGGCGCAGCGCGCGCGTGCGGATGCCGCCGATCGGGAAGACGTCGGCATGGGCAATCACCACGTCGTTGAGCACCCGCATCAACTCGGGAATGCGAGCGTCGGCCTCGACATTGGCGGTGTATTCGATGATGAGATGCGGCATCAGGATTCCCCCCCGGGAATAAAGACTGAACAGCGTATTTTGTGAACAGCGTACCAACAAAGCGGGGAGGTTCAAGAGACCCCCAGATCACATGCGACAGTATCGCTCAACACACAGTTGCGCAGCTTCTCAATCCCTGACAACAGGAGCGGCACGCATCCTTGACGGGAAAGTGGAATGTGATCGGGATGGGTGACGGCGTGGCTTGCCTGCGGTAGGCCAGGCCATGGCGGACACGCAGGTGGCGGAAGGCCGGGGAAAGACACGACCGGCATTCCCTGCCGGCCCCTGAAGGTGACCGATGCGGCTCAGGCCGCCAGAACGTGCGGCGCGCCGGGGCACTGCGCGGGCGCAGCCGACGCGGCCCGCCCGGCAAACGCCTCGCCGATCATCAGCAGGCTCGGGTGCTCGGGGTGGATCCACGCGGCGGCGGCCCCCTCGGCCATCTGCTGCAGCGTGAAGCATGCCGAGCGCTGCTGCGGCGTGGTGGCGGCCTCGACCACCCACGCGGGCGTGGACGGCGCGCGGCCGCGCGCGATCAGGTCGGCGGCGATGGAGGCGGCCTGGTCGCGGCCCATGTAGTAGACCAGGGAATCGGCCTGCACGGCGGGTTCCGGCGCCGCGCCCTCGGGCGCCGGCGTATCGGGGTCGGCGGCCTTGGCCTGCGTGACGAAGGCCACGCTGCGGGCCACGCCGCGCTTGGTGAGCGGCTGGCGGATCGCCGAAGCCGCCGCCAGCGCCGCGGTGATGCCCGGCACGACCTCGTATTCGATGCCGGCGGCCTCGAGCGCCTGCAGTTCCTCGTCGGCGCGGCCGAACAGCATCGGGTCGCCGCCCTTGAGGCGCACCACGCGCTGGTACTTGGTCGCCAGATCGACGAGCTGCCGGTTGATGAAGCGCTGCGCCGTCGAGCGCTTGCCGCAGCGCTTGCCGACCGGGATCAGCACCGCCTGCGGGCAATACTGGAAGACTTCGGGCGAGACCAGCGCGTCGTGCAGCACGACCTCGGCTTCGCCCAACAGCCGTGCACCGCGCACCGTAATGAGGTCCGCCGCACCGGGGCCCGCACCAATCAGGCTCACGCGGCCCTTGGTCGTGGGGATGGTCTTCGCTTCCATTGCCTGAATTCCTGAATGCTTGCCAGCGGGGCGCAGTCCTCCGCGCCCCTTATCGGTCAGGAAAAAGCACGGATCATGCCGGCCGCCACCGTATGGTGCGTTGCCTCATCCACGAGGATGAAGGCACCGGTGGCCGGATTATGCCCGTACGCATCGCAGACGACCGGCTTCTGCAGACTGATGCTGACCGTGCCGATGTCGTTGAGCGCGATCTGCTTGCGGCCGGTCTCGTGCGACAGCGTGTGCACGTCCAGCACGCGTTCGACTTCCGACACGCGCGCGAACACCGTGGCGGTGGTGTGCTTGAGCACATACTTGCGGGCCGTATTCAGCTCGTGCTCGTCGAACCAGCACAGGTCCGCGTGCAGCTTCTTCGCGGCATTGGCGGCGGTCGTCGAGGCGGCGACGATGGTGTCGCCGCGCGAGATGTCCACGTCATCGGCCAGGCGCACGGTGACGGTCTCGCCGGAGCTGGCCGAGTCGGCAGCGCCGTTCGGCGTCAGCACTTCGGCCACGGTCGTCTCGCGGTTGGCGGGCAGCACGCGCACGGCCTGTCCGACGCGCACGGTGCCGGCTTCCACGCGGCCCATGTAGCCGCGAAAGTCGTCGGCCTGCGCGCCGTCCTGGCGCGCCACCAGTTGCACCGGGAAGCGCAGCGCATCGGCGGCGGCCGGCGCGGTGTCTTCCACCTTCAGGTCTTCCAGCAGGGCCAGCAGCGGCTCGCCCTGGTACCACGGCATGGCTTCGGAGGCATGCACGATGTTGTCGCCGCGCAGCGCGGAGACCGGCACGTAGCGCACATCGCGCAGGCCCAACTGGGCGGCGAGCGCATCGTAGGCGGCGCGGATCTCGTTGAAGCGCGCCTCGCTGTAGTCGGCCAGGTCCATCTTGTTGACGGCCACGATCACATGCTGCAGTTCCAGCAGCTTGACGATGGCCGAATGCCGCTTGGTCTGGGCCAGCAGCTCGGCCTTGCCGTCGACGGTCGTCACGCGCGTGACGTCGATCAGGATGATGGCAGCGTGCGCGGTCGAAGCGCCCGTTACCATGTTGCGCGTGTACTGCTCGTGGCCCGGCGTATCAGCGATGATGAACTTGCGGCGCGCGGTCGAGAAATAGCGGTACGCCACGTCGATCGTGATGCCCTGCTCGCGCTCGGCCTCCAGGCCGTCGGTCAGCAGCGAGAAGTCGATCTGCTCGCCGGCGGTGCGCTTGTTCTTGGCGTTGGCCAGCGCTTGCAGCTGGTCGGTCAGCACGGCCTTGCTGTCGTACAGCAGACGACCGATCAGCGTGCTCTTGCCGTCGTCGACCGAACCGGCGGTGATGAAGCGCAACAGGCCCTGATGGGATGCTTGGTTCGTCATGATCAGAAATACCCTTCCTTCTTGCGCTTTTCCATCGACGCCTCGCTGGTCTGGTCGTCCATGCGCGTGGCGCCGCGTTCGGTGATCTCGGTCACGGCCGTCTCGGCGATGATCTCGGCCGGCGTGGCGGCGGTGCTGGCCACCGGGCAGGTGCAGCTGATGTCGCCGACGGTGCGGAAGCGCACCGACAGGACTTCGCTCACGTCGCCGTCGGCCTTGGGCGTGATGGGCGTGACCGGCACCAGCAGGCCGTTCTTGCGCACGACTTCACGCTGATGCGCGTAGTAGATCGGCGGCAGCGCCAGGTTCTCGCGGGCGATGTACTGCCACACGTCGAGCTCCGTCCAATTGGAGATCGGGAACACGCGCATCTGCTCGCCCCGTGCCATGCGGGCGTTGTACAGGCTCCAGAGCTCCGGGCGCTGGGCCTTCGGGTCCCACTGGCCGAACTCGTCGCGGAACGAGAAGATGCGCTCCTTGGCGCGGGCCTTCTCTTCGTCGCGGCGGGCGCCGCCCATCAGCGCGTCGAAGCCGTGCGACTCGATGGTCTCCAGCAGCGTGACGGCCTGCGCGGCGTTGCGCGAGTCGGTTTCACGACGCAGGCGCACGGTGCCGCGCTTGATGGAATCTTCCACGTGGCCGACCACCAGGCGCGCGCCCAGTTCGGCGACACGCTGGTCACGGAAGGCGATCACTTCCGGGTAGTTGTGGCCCGTGTCGATGTGCACCAGCGGGAACGGCAGCTCGATCTTGCGATCGCCCAGGCGGAAGGCCTTGAGCGCCAGGTGCAGCATGACGATCGAGTCCTTGCCGCCGGAGAACAGCAGCGCCGGGTTGCGGCACTCGGCCACCACCTCGCGGATGATGTAGATCGACTCGGCTTCCAGCCAGTCGAGGTGGTCGTTCTGCATCGGCGTCAGCGCCGTGCCGGGGATTTCGTTCAGCACTCCCATCTTCCTATCCTTAGCTCTTGTGCGACAGGTTCGTCGCATGCAAACCGCATTCCTTGCTATCGCGCGATTCCCACCACCAGCGGCCGGCGCGCACGTCCTCGCCGGCGCGCACCGCACGCGTGCAGGGCTCGCAGCCGATGCTGGGGTAGCCCTTGTCGTGCAGCGCGTTGACGGGCACCGCATGCCGTTCCAGGTAGGCCCAGACTTCGGCCTCGGTCCAGTCGAACAGCGGATTGTATTTGGCGATGCCGCGCGTGTCGTCCTCTTCGACGAACGGCAGGTCGGCACGGGTGACGGCCTGCTCGCGGCGCTGGCCGCTCAGCCATGCATCGGCGTCCCGGAGCGCGCGGTTCAGCGGCACCACCTTGCGGATGGTGCAGCAGGCCTTGCGCAATTCGATGCTGTCGTAGAACGCGTTCAGCCCGTGGTCGCGCACATAGGCTTGCACCGCGCGGGCATCCGGCGCGAACTGCTCGATCGCATAGCCGTAGTGTTCGCGGATGCGCTCGAGCATGGCCAGCGTCTCGGCGTGCAGGCGGCCGGTCTGCAGCGTGAAGATCGGCAGATGCGCGCGCACGGCTTCCGGACTGCGCAGAATGGCGTCCGTCACCACCATGTCCTCGGCGGCCAGGCTGCTGGCGAACTTCGCGGTGCCATGCTTGGCGGCAATCTCGGTCAGGCGCTCGAACAGCGCGGCCTCCTTGGCGGCCAGCCCCTCGGGCGTGCCCGTGTAGACCGGACGCGACCACAGCACCGGGCGCCCGATCGCGGACATCGGCACTTCCGACACGGCGGCCTCTTGGAGCGCGCTCATGCTGCGCTCACCGTGGAGGCGCGCTCGCGGCGGAACAGCGGGCGCGGTTCGTCGATGGCGCCCTGGTAGCGCACGCTGATCTCGCCGAAGCCGTTGAGCGCGTCGTCGATGCTCTTGTCGGCGCGCACGGCGAAGGCGTCGAAACCGCAACGGCGCATGAAGTCGAGCTGGTCGCGCAGCACGTCGCCGATGGCGCGCAGTTCGCGCGCGAAGCCCAGGCGCTGGCGCAGCAGGAAGGCGGTGCTATAGCCGCGGCCATCGCGGAAGACAGGAAAGTCCACCGCCACCAGCGGCAGGCTCGCGAGGTCGTCGGCCAGTGCCGACGGCTCGTCGTCCGGCGCCAGCCACACCGCCAGCGTGCCGGCGCGAGCGCGGGAGGCCAGCGCCTCGCGGTTGGCCTGCCAGTAGGCCAGCGGCACGATGGCGCGCGCGGCGGCATCCACCTCGCCCTGGGCCAGCTCGCCGCCCTCGGGGGCGCGCAGCACGGTCCACTCGTCGGCAACGATCTGCGGGGTGCCGTCTTGCAGCTTGATGATCTTGCTCATGTTCGTTCCCTCGGGCTCAGGCAGCTTCACGGGCATAGACGCGTTCCTTGAACGGGGTCATGCCGATGCGGTTGTAGGTTTCGATGAAGCGCTCGTCTTCGATCCGGTTGGCGACGAAGGTGTCGATGATGCGCTCGATCACGTCGGGCATCTCCTCGGCCTTGAACGACGGGCCGATCACCTTGCCGAGCGCCGAATCGTTGCCCTGCGCGCCGCCCAGCGACACCTGGTACCACTCCTCGTCGGCCTTGTCGACACCCAGGATGCCGATGTTGCCGACGTGGTGGTGGCCGCACGAATTGATGCAGCCCGAGATGTTGAGCGAGATCTCGCCCAGGTCGTGCACGTAGTCCAGATTGTCGAAACGCGCCTGGATGGCCTGCGCGATGGGAATCGACTTGGCGTTCGCCAGCGAGCAGAAGTCGCCGCCCGGGCAGGCGATGATGTCGGTCAGCAGGCCGATGTTGGCGGTGGCCATGCCGTGTTCCTTGGCCAGCTGCCACAGCGCGAACAAGTCGTGCTTCTTCACGTCCGGCAGGATCAGGTTCTGCTCGTGCGCCACGCGCAGCTCGCCGAAGCCGAAGCGCTCGGACCAGTCGGCCACCAGCGCCATCTGCTCGGCGGTGGCGTCCCCCGGAGGCAGGGCCACGCCCGGCTTGAGCGACAGCGTCACCGCCGCATAGCCCGGCACGCGGTGCGGATGCACATTGCGGCTGACCCAGCGCGCGAACGCCTTGTTCTCGAGCAGCGCCTTCTCGTAGGCGGCGTCGGTGTCGGCCAGCTTTTCATACGCGGGCGGTGCGAAGTCCTTCGCCACGCGGTCGAACTCGGCCTGCGGGATGGTCGACGGGCCGTCCTTGATGTGCTGCCATTCCTCTTCCACCTGGCGGGCGAATTCTTCCGCACCGATGGCCTTCACCAGGATCTTGATGCGCGCCTTGTACTTGTTGTCGCGGCGGCCATAGCGGTTGTACACGCGGATGGCCGCTTCGATGTACGACAGCATGTGCTGCCACGGCAGATCTTCCTTGATGATCGCGCCCAGGATCGGGGTACGGCCCATGCCGCCGCCGGCCAGGACACGCAGCAGCGTCTGGCCGTCCTTTTCATAGGCGTACACGCCGATGTCGTGCAGTTGCGTCACCGCGCGGTCTTCGCGCGTGGCCGAGACGGCGATCTTGAACTTGCGCGGCAGGAAGGCGAACTCGGGAATGAAGGTCGACCACTGGCGCAGGATCTCGGCCAGCGGACGCGGGTCGACGAACTCATCCGGCGCCACGCCGGCAAACTGGTCGGTCGTGATGTTGCGGATGCAGTTGCCCGACGTCTGGATGGCGTGCATTTCCACCGAAGCCAGCTTGCCCAGGATGTCCGGCACGTCTTCGAGCTTGATCCAGTTGTACTGGATGTTCTGGCGCGTGCTGAAGTGGCCATAGCCGCGATCGTGTTCGGCGGCGATGTGGCTGAGCATGCGCAGTTGCTTGGCACGCAGGTGGCCATATGGAATGGCCACGCGCAGCATGTAAGCGTGGCGCTGCATGTACAGGCCGTTCTGCAGGCGCAGCGGCAGGAATTCCTCTTCCGTCAGCTCGCCCGAGATGCGGCGGCGCACCTGGTCGCGGAACTGCGCGACGCGGTCGGCGACGAGGCGATGATCGTAGGCGTCGTATTGGTACATGACTGGTCAGTCCGATCCGGCTTGCGCCGGCATGCGATTCAAATGGGGGAAAGGTTCGTTGCCTTGCTGCTGGTGCCGGCTCAGCCGCCACAGCAGCGGCGGCCAAGCAGGGTCGGCGTGGCGTGGCGCGCCATCACGACACCAGCTTGATGGCCGTAACCGTCAGCGTGGCGGCGAGCGCGCCGCGCACCAGACGTTCCGGCAGATTCTTGGACAGCCGCGCGCCCAGCCAGATGCCGGGAATCGACCCCACCAGCAGCGAGGCCAGCAGGTTCCAGTCGATCGTGCCCAGGTACATGTGGCCCAGGCCCGCCACGGCGGTCAGCGGCACCGCATAGGCGATGTCGGTGCCGGCCACTTCGGCCGACTTCAATTCAGGATACAGGATGAGGATCAGCGTCGCGCCCACGGCGCCCGCGCCGATGGAGGACACCGTCACCAGCACGCCCAGCGCCGAACCGATCATGACCGTGGCGATAGCCAGGGCCGAGCCCTGCAAGCGGTAGCGCGGATTGCGGGCCAGCCAGCCCAGCACGCGCTGGCGGAACAGCACCGAGACCACGGTCAGGATGACCGACACGCCGATCGTCACGCGGATGATGTGCATCCACCGCACATCCAGGTTGCCCGCCATCTTCAGCACGGCAACCGTCACCAGCGCGGCCGGCACGCTGCCCAGGCACAGGAGCTTGACGATGTCCCAGCGCACGTGGCCATGATTGCGGTGGGCGATGGTGCCCACGCTCTTGGTCAGCGACGCGAACGCCAGGTCTGTGCCCACCGCGGTCGCCGGCGAGAAACCGAACATCAGCGTCAGCAGCGGCGTCATCAGCGAACCGCCGCCGACGCCCGTCAGACCGACCAGCAGGCCGACCAGCAGACCGGAAAGCGTATAGGCAAGCGTCATGGGCGCGTGGGACAGTTATGGCGTGTTATCACGAAGTTCGAGCATCGTAATGAAGCGGGCTCATATCCCAAACCAATAAAAAATTGTTTGTTTATATGGCTTCGGTTATAAGTAGCGGCTAGATCGCTCGTGCCAGTTCCTTATTGACCGCGCATTATGAACCTGCACCAATTTCGCTTCGTGCGTGAAGCCGTGCGGCAGAAATTCAATCTGACCGAGGCGGCGAAAGCGCTCTATACATCACAACCCGGTGTCTCCAAGGCCATCATCGAGCTGGAGGAAGAACTGGGTGTCGATATCTTCACCCGGCATGGCAAGCGCATCCGGGGGCTCACCGAGCCCGGGCGGCGCATCCTGGCATCGGTCGAGCGCGTGTTGCAGGAGGTGGACACGCTCAAGCGCGTCGGCAAAGACTACGCCGCGCAGGACCAGGGCAATTTCACCATCGCCACCACGCACACGCAGGCGCGCTATGCACTGCCCAAGGCGATCGCCGAATTCACGCGCCGGTATCCGAAGGTGCGCCTGTCGATCCAGCAGGGCACGCCCGCGCAGATCGCCGAGATGGTCCTGCACGACCGCGCCGACATCGCCATCGCCACAGAAGGGCTGTCGCAGATCAAGGACCTGATCTCCATCCCCGGCTACCAGTGGCAGCACGTGGTGGTGACGCCGGCCGACCACCCGCTGCTGTCGCGCCAACACCTGACGCTGGAAGACCTGAAGAACTATCCGATCATCACCTACGACCAGCACTTCGCCGGGCGCCCCAAGATCGACCACGCCTTCGAGCTGCGCCAGCTCAAGCCCGACATCGTGCTGGAGGCCATCGACGCGGACGTCATCAAGACCTACGTGGAGGTCGGGCTGGGCATCGGCATCGTGGCCGGCGTGGCGTTCGACCCGGAGCGCGACCGCAACCTGCGCGCGATCCCGGCCGGCCACCTGTTCGGCACCAACGTCACCCACCTGGGGATCAAGCAGGGGGCCTACCTGCGCGGCTTCGTCTACACCTTCATCGAACTGTTCGCGCCGGCGCTCACGCGCAAGCTGCTCGAGCAGCTGCTGGCGGGCGAGCACGAAGCGTACGAACTGTGAGCGCGCCGCCCGCACCGGTTTCCCACCCGCTCCCGGAGACCCCATGACGACCCGACGACGCCTGCTGCACGGCCTGGCGCTACTGGCCAGCGCCGCCGCCATCGCCCTGCCCGCCCGCGCCGACCTGCGCATTGGCGTGGTGCTGTCGACCACCGGCCCCGCCGCCGCCATCGGCATCCCGACCCGGAACACCGTGCAGATGTGGCCGACGACGCTGGGCGGCCAGCGCGCACAGGTCATCGTGCTGGACGACGCCTCCGACCCCGCGCAAGCGGTGCGCAACGTGCGCCGGCTGATCGCCGAGGACCATGTCGATGCGATTGTCGGTCCGACCATCGCGCCGACCGCGCTGGCCTCGCTCGATGCGGTGACCGAAGGGCAGACGCCGATGATCGCACTGGCGGCCTCGGCCTCCATCGTCGAGCCGCAGGACACCAAGCGGCACTGGGCCTTCAAGATGCCGCAGAACGACTCGCACATGGCCACGCTGGTCACGCAGCACATGGCCGACAGCGGCGTGCGCACGGTCGGCTTCATCGGCTTTGCCGACGCCTACGGCGAGAGCTGGTGGCGCGAGTTCTCGAAGCTGGCCGAAGTGCGCGGGCTGCAGGTGGTCGGCAGCGAGCGCTTCGCCCGCACCGACGCCAGCGTCACGGGCCAGATCCTCAAGCTGATGGCCGCCCGGCCCGATGCCATCCTGATCGCCGGCGCCGGCACGCCGGCCGCGCTGCCGCAGCGCACCCTGGTCGAGCGCGGCTACAAGGGCCGCCTCTACCAGACCCACGGCATCGCCAGCACCGAATTCCTGAAGGTGGGCGGCAAGGACGTGGAGGGCACGCTGTTTCCCACCGGGCCGGTGGTGGTCGCGCGCGAATTGCCGGCCAGCCACCCGGTGAGGCAGGTCGCCGTCGCGTTCGTCGAGCGCTATGAGGCCCGGTACGGCCCGAACACCGTCACCCAGTTCGCCGGCGATGCCTGGGGCGCATGGCAACTGCTCGACAACGCCGCCGAGCGCGCCCTGAAGACCCGGGCGCAGCCCGGCACGCCCGCCTTCCGCGCCGCCCTGCGCGATGCGCTGGAAACCACGCACGGCCTGACCGTGCCCAACGGCGTGCTGAACCTGAATGCCCGCGATCACCAGGGCTTCGACCAGCGCTCGCGCGTGATGGGCATCATCCGGGACGGACGCTTCGCCTACGCGGGCCCACGCTGACGGGAGACTTGCCATGACACGCATCGCCTTCATCGGCCTCGGCAACATGGGGTCGCCGATGGTCCAACATCTCATCGCGGCCGGCCATGCCGTGCGCGCCTACGTGCGCCGTCCCGAAGCCGCCGAGCACGCCCGTGCCCTGGGCGCCGAGCCATGCGCCTCCCCCGCCGACGCCGCGCGCGACGCCGAAGCCATCTTCACCAACGTCACCTCCACGGCCGACGTGGAGGCCGTGCTGCTGGGGCCGGACGGCGTCATCCACGGCGCGCCCCGTGGCAAACCCGGCGGCGCGGTATGCATCGACCACAGCACGATCTCCGCGGTGGCCACGCGCCGCATTGCGGCCGAACTGGAAGCGGCCGGGCTCGACTTCCTGGACGCCCCGGTGTCAGGCGGCACCCTGGGCGCGCAGAAGGCCACGCTGTCGATCATGGTCGGCGGCAAGGCCGAAGTGCTCGAGCGTGCGCGCCCCCTGCTGCAGCTGCTGGGCACCACCATCACGCACATCGGCGGCCACGGCGCGGGCCAGGTCGCCAAGGCATGCAACCAGATCGTGCAGGTGATCAACATCCAGGGCATCGCCGAGGCCATGCTGTTCGCGCGCGCCCAGGGCACCGATCCGTCGCGCGTGCTGGCGGCCATCGGCCCGGGCTTCGCGGGCAGCTGCATGCTGGACATGATGGGACCGAAGATGGCCGAGCGGAACTTCGCCGCCGGCATCGAGGCCCGCCTGCACGACAAGGACTTCGGCCTGGTGCGCGACATCGCCCGCGAGCTCGGCCTGAAAATGCCGGCGATGGAGCTGGTGGCTTCGCAGCTCGATGCGCTCGTCGACAGCGGATGGGGCTACGACGATACGTCGTCGCTGCTGCGCGTGCTGGAAGCACAAAACGGCCGGGCGCCGTCCTGACCCGCGGGCCGGAAGGCAGCCGCCTTGTCCGGGGCGCCGCGTTTCTGGCATAATTGCCGGCTCATTCGCACCCTGCCCGGGTGGTGAAACAGGTAGACGCAGGGGACTCAAAATCCCCCGCCGCAAGGCGTGTCGGTTCGAGTCCGACCCCGGGCACCACAAATATACCGCAAAGCCAAGCCCATGCTTGGCTTTGTTCGTTTTTGGCGTAAATCTGGCGTAACCAAGGGGCGCAAGGCCTCTGCTGGCCATTTGCGCGAGGGCGAGACAAGCGAGCGCCAACCCTGCTACGTACCGCGCTTTTTCGGGAAGCCATCGGGAAAGGGTAATCTTGGTAACGTGCGCCTCCAAAGCAGCTGCAAACCGTTGTGGCATCAGGCTTTGCGGCGATCAGGCGTGGGGTAATTTTTGGGTAACCAACAGGTAACGACATTACCAATTCATGCGGTCACCTCCCGCACAAAAAAATCCTTAAGAATCAATGGTTTATAGGAGAATTACCTTCTCAGTTACCGGAGATTACCCCGTTGGGGTAATGCAAAAATTCCTTTGCAAACAAGGGCTTAGGGCGCATTTTTCGGCGGCGTTACTGAGGTTACCTTTTTCCGACGCGCATTCCGGCGGTACCGGGCCGGCTGCGCTATCATTGCTAGCACGCCCCGACACTGTATGCATACACAGTGCCACAGGGTTCGACGGAAAGAAATGCCCCGGGCCAACAGCAACTTGGTGATGCGGCATCCGGGGGCGGAAAAATATGCTACTAGACGCAACACTACTTTCGGCACTGTCGCGCTTGTTCTCTGCCGGGGTATTTCGCGAACTGGCAGGCAAAGGGCGCTCGCCTCTCTTTGCGGAATTGCTCGCCCAGACGGGCCTTTTGGGCAGCAAGAGAACATCCAAGGAAACTGTGGCGTCAGCCTTTGACGCTGCATTCGCCTGTCTGAGAAAAGCCGGTACCCGCGATGAGTATGTGTACCGTGCCGCGCTAACTCGCAACATTTTGCTGGGGCGGCACTCACTGAATACAGCGAGTCTGCTCACAGAATTTCGAGTGGGTCCGTGCAAAGCCGATCTCGCGATTCTGAACGGTACGAGCACCGTCTACGAAATTAAGTCGGATCGTGACTCGTTGGCTCGCCTGGCCAACCAACTTGCAAACTATCAAAGGGTCTTCGCGAAGGTGTACGTGATCGCTGGAGATGCGCATGTTGACGAGATCATGGGCACCACGCCGGAAGAAGTTGGCGTTCTTACTCTTGCTCGCTGGGATCGCATTCGTACTGTGCGCGATGCCGTAGAGCGCCCAGAACTGATCTGCCCGATCACGATTTTCGAGTCGTTGCGGTCGAATGAGGCACGGGCGATTTTGAGAAACCTAGATGTAGAGGTTCCTGACATCCCCAATACGATGCTCTGGGCAGCAATGCGGGATCAATTTGGTAAGCTCGCTCCGGCGGACGTACATCAACAAATGGTCTGCGTATTGAAGCAAACTCGTAGCTTGGCATCCCTGACTCCATTGGTCGAACGGTTGCCTTTGTCGCTACAACCGGCAGCCTTGGCGATACAGGTGCGCCGAGCCGATCATGAGCGTCTGATTGAGGCTGTACATACACCACTCCACGAAGCGATGTCTTGGGCATAACGAAGACCAATGTACTACCCATACTTTCGAGGGAAGCAATTCGAGCTGGTGACGATTCGGGAAACGGCAGACCTTCTCGCCCAATCCAATTTCGTGCCAATCATTGAACCGGTGAAAGAGACCCTGAGCGGGCTAGAGCGCACGCTGAAAGTCATCTGCGACGCAAAGGGGACAGCGATCGTCATCGTGAATCCAGACTACGGTGATCACGCCGAGGGTGGCGGAGACATTTCGAAGCTACTCAATAACGGCTTCTCCAGTGCAACCAATATTGCGGCGGGCATCCTGCTCAAGAAGGGCATGAGTGTTGACGACGCGATGCAATACCACGAGCAGCACAATAAGCACCATCCTGTTTTCATCCATGCGGGCTTTGCTGAACCCAAGGCATTGGCTGAGAAATTTGGAGACGGTCTAAAGACCACGCCGCAGGTGTTCGTGGAGAAACACTGTGGGGGGAAGCTATATTGGCGGCACTTCAAAGGCTGCAGGCGCATTCTGCTGCGTGATGGTTTTGAGAAGTGCAAGAACGCGGACTATCGGGAGGTTGACAGATTTTCGGAGCTTCACGCCACCTTTGCAGAGGAAGGCATGGACGGCTTCGGAGATTTTTCGATCGTGGGGGACACCTATAGTGAAGGAGGCGGCCCGGCATATGCGGTAGCTATCCATCTGACCTATATCGATCCCGACCAGGATGACGTGATGTTCATCTATCACTTCATCTCGACGACAAACAACACACCGACTGATCCGGCGGGTAAGTTCGGTCAGGCGCTCGCAAAGCTAATCGGCAAGCTTGACTCGGGCAAGTCGAAGCTGTTTGAGGGTGAGGCCATCGCGGAATTTCGAGATCTTCACGCTAAGCAACATTTCCCCGGGCTTGGGTACGTGAAGAAGCTCTCGATGAAGCATCACCTCGAAACATTGGCCAACTTCCTTACCTGAAGACACAGCTATGGCACCGCGATGTTGCGCAGATTGCTTTGGTGATCGAGGGCTCCGCAACAACATCATTCCTTCGCTGAGTCCAGCTCGCGGAGCCTGTAGCTTCTGTGGGGCAGACGATACGGATGTTGTAGAGCCGGCGCAGCTTGCCGATGTCTTCGGAATGCTGGCGAGTGTCTATGCGCCTAGCGCGGAGGGGCGTGCCTTAGTCGAATGGTTTCAAGCCGACTGGCAGCTCTTTTCTAACCCGCACTTGGGTGCCGCCGGTGCTACCGAGCTTCTTGGGCAAATTCTGGGAGACGAAGAGATCGTCAAGCAGCAATTCTTGCCCTCTGCAGCGAATACGAGTGCAGGCCTTGCACAATGGGAAACGCTGAAGGACGAGCTTCTGCACAAGAATCGCTACTTCCTGGACGAATCGCTCGATACGGACAGATTGAGGGAGCTTCTTGGCCACCTTCTCGCTGATGGCCTGCCGGCCGCTTGGTACAGGGCGAGGATCATGGCTAGCGATACGCCGTATCCAATTGACGAAATGGGGGCACCGCCCAAGCACTTTGCCACTCACGGCAGAGCCAACCCTGCTGGAATTCCATACCTTTATTTGGGATCGGGTCCCGAAACAGCGGTTGCTGAAATCCGCCCTCACACAGGTGAAATGGCTTGCGTAGCGGAATTTCGTATAACAGGCTCACTAGCCGCCATCGATCTACGCAACCCGCGCCAGCTCGTGTCTCCGTTTGTTCTGGCAGACGCTGGTGCAATTGGGCAACTAAGAGCCGACATTCCGTTCCTAGAGCGACTCGGCGAGGAGCTCACCCGCCCCGTACTCCCCAGGAGTGCCGCGATTGACTACATCCCAAGCCAGTATCTCTGCGAGTTCATAAAGAAGAGCGGCTACGATGGTGTTGTGTATCGAAGCTCTGTCAGTAGTGGCATGAACCTAGCATTGTTTGATCCGGATAAGGCTGCGGCGGGAGCTGTAACGCAGTACAGCGTCAGCCGCGTGTCTGTCGATGTCGTACCGGCGTAACGACGATAGATATTGCGCTCACGACTTCACTGCGGCGATTGCATCTCGGAATTCGATGCTGGCGCGACAGCCCCTGCAAGAGACTTAGCACTTGCCTCAAGTTGCCGCATCATTTTCAGATTGCGCAGGGCTTGCTTCTGTCGTCGCTCTTCCATGTCCGCTCGATGCTGCTGCAGGTCAGCCTCAAGATTTGCGTTTTCCTCTGCTGGCCTCCATTCCGGCACCTTCTCTCTGCGCCGAGTTTCACTGGCTAGTTCAAGTGCCCGCAGCCCGACCACCGTGCACCTGTACTCAACCTCCGCAACATAGTCAAGCGGGTCCCCGTGTTGGGTTTCGTCTGACATTCTTTGGTGCACGGCCTTGATCCACCCCTCGAACTCGCGCAGGTCTACCTCGGTGGCGTGGTCAATGGTTTTCCACTCCATACCATCGGGAAACGCGAATTTAGGGAGGTCGATGCCCTCAGTCGGTTCGTAAGAGCAACGATGCGTAGCTTCGTCCGCTGAGACGCTGGCGTCGTACATCATTGTCTGGCACGCGGCAGCGTACGTTTGAAGGCTGAGTGCGGCCGTCAGCGCAGTGGACCGGGCTGACCGCTCCTTCTCGCGCCGACGGCCGACCGATCCAATGACTCCGGTCGTTATAGATGCCACCACGCTGGACCCCGCCACCAGTTTGAACCATTCCCATGTATCCATCGCTCCCCCTATCGGTACAAACAGAATGTCTTGGGCGTTGCATTCAAATGTGTGCGTTTAATCCCACCGACTTGAAGTCCAGGAAGCGCCCAAACCGTGCCTTGGCGCACCGAGTATCCTTTATCAGTTCAAAGTAAATCGTTCCATTTGCGCAGCACCCTGTCACCAGTTTGCCCCATCGCACGTTATCCAGCGCGACAGACTACACCCGTGCATAAGCCGGGTGCATAAATCTGCATACATCTGGCACCTATCAAGTCTTCCCGCCGCGCCTTGCCGCGGGCCATTTTGGGGCATCTATGCACCTGCATAAAAACTACTCGGTGAAGCGCGCAGGTGAGGCGGGGTCCCAACCGCGCGCCGGGTGCAGGCGTCGCCCGACGGCCTGCCTCGGGGCGGCAAACGCCCCACTAAGCGGCGTAGATGCCTCACGACAGCCTGCAACGCGAGTTGTATGGGGGGTAAGCGTGCCTCGGGGATGGAGCGAACAGCAGCCCGCTACGGGCCGCTCGGAGAGGCGGTAGGCATCGCGTACATGGACGCCCTCCGATTGGCGGGGCGATGTGCTACATGAACGGCCGCAAGCAAGTCGCCTCGGCCACCCATGGCTGAACCTTCCCGCCGAGCCGCGAGCAAGGCCGAACTACGCTCCCGAAGCCGATTCAAATTCAGAAAATTAAATATCTGAATTAAACATAATTGATATTTATGGTTTGGTAATAAAGCGCAAGCCAATTGCCTACCAATACCGCCCCTCTTAAAATCACCGATTTCCCTGCGGCTTGGACGTCGCATCGCCGATGCGTCGCGGCCGAGAGCGTGGCCGGATGTCAGACAGGCGACTCGTCTCCACAAACTCACGCCGCCAAAGCAGCCGGACACATACAGAGCATGAGCATCACGGAAATCGTCAGCGCGATCCGTTCGGGCGCGCTTCAGGCTGACCGCCTGGTCAAGCTGGATACCCCGCTGGGCGCCGACAATCTCCTGCCGCAGCGGGTCTATGGCTACTCCCGCATTGGTCGCAACTACGAATTCCGGATCGATGCGATTCATGTTTCGGCCACGTTCAAGCATCGCGACCTGATGGCGCAGCCGGTCACGCTCTGGATACAGCAGACCGACCGCACCTATGCGCCGCATCACGGCTATGTCCACGCCGTGCACAAAATCGGCTCGGACGGCGGCGTGCAGGCGGTACAGCTCACCGTGTCGTCATGGCTGCATTTCCTGCGCTATCGCCACGATGCGCGCAACTGGCAGGACAAGACCGTCGAGCAGATCCTCACCGACGTGTTCAACCAGCATCCGCGTGCCCGCGGCGCGTTCCGCTTCGTCTTGCGCGATCCGTTGCCGGTCCGCTCCTTTGTCCAGCAGTACGAGGACGACTGGAATTTCGCGCACCGGCTGATGGAAGAGGAAGGGCTGTTCTTCTATTTCGAGCAGGCGGAAGACGGCAAGTCGCACACGATGGTGATCGTGGACAGCGTGGAGGCCCTGCCTGCTGCCGCTCCGGCCCAGGTGCCGTTCTGCCGCAGTGGCGTCGGCGACGAGATCGACGGCTTCACGCACTGGGAAGAAGCTGGCGAACTCCATAGCACACAGCTGACCACGCGCACCTTCGATTACAAGCACCCCGCCTCGGCGGCGTGGCCCAAGGGCACCGCCGTGCCAGTCACCGGACAAGGTGGCCTGCCGTGGGAGGCCGAGGTGTACGAATACACCGGCGCCTATACCTTTGGTGAGAGGGAGCGGGGCGATCGCCAATCGCGAATTCGCGTCGAGCAGTGGGAGTCCGCTGCCCAGCGTCTGCGCGGTTCGGGCGGCATGCGGCGTGCCGATGCCGGGCGCTCGATTGAATTGGTGGACCACCCTGAACGCCAGGCGGGCGGGCGCGCCGAAGACTGGCAGTTCGTCATGATCGAGACGGTCTGGGGGATCGAGAATAACCTGCCCGTGTCGTGTGCAACGCGGCAGATGGCGCGTAGCCTGAAGACCGACATCGAAGCCCTGCGTGCCGCGCACGGAGGCGATGCCGATGCTCTGGCAGTGCGCCATGCCGACGGCGGCACCGGTTTCTTTGTCGTCCAGATCGAAGCGCAGCGCCGGGCGCTGCCATATCGCAGCCCGTTCGAGCATCACAAGCCAGTGATGCAGATCGAGACCGCGACCGTGGTCGCGGGAGAGAACGAGCTGGTCCGCACCGATGCACTGAACCGGATCAAGGTGCGCTTCCACTGGGACCGGCTCAACGGCGACGACAGCCGTGCCAGTTGCTGGGTCCGGACGGCATTTGCGGATGCCGGCGGTGGCAGGGGCGCAGTGCACGTGCCGCGCCCCGGCGAAGAGGTGCTCATTGGCTGGCTTGGGGGCGACTGTGACCGGCCAGTCGCGATCGGCCGCGTGTTCAACGGCGCCAACCGTCCACAGTGGCACACCAACGGAATTCTGTCGGGCCTGCAGTCGCGCGAGTACGGCGGCAAGGGCTACAACATGCTGGCGATGGACGACGCGACCGGCCAGCCCCGCGTGCAGCTCGCCAGCAGCAGCACCGGCGCCCACCTGCACCTGGGCTACCTGATCGACCAGAACGGCAACATGCGCGGCGCGTTCCTCGGCAATGGGTTCGACCTGAAGTCGCAAGCTTACGGTGCGGTGCGTGGCGGGCTCGGTCTGTACTTCTCCACCCACCCGGTGACGTTGCAGCCGCTCGATGCGCGTCCGGCCAGCAACCAGCTGGCGACCGCCGCGCGGGTCATGGACGCACTATCCGAGGCCAGCTCCGCGCATCAGGCTGACAGTCTCACGCAAGGGCACGATGCCCTCAAATCCTTTGCTGACGGGACCGAGCACAGCATCACAGGCATGTCGCTCGACGGAGCCGCCGGGGGCGGGCTTACGGCGGGTGGTGGCACCGGCCAGGCCAACGCTTTCAGCCAGCCGATCATGCTGCTGGCCAGCCCCGCGGGCATCGGCTTGTCCACCCAGCAATCGACGCATATCGCCAGCGATGCGCACACCAACTTCGTCAGCGGCCAGAACACGCATATTGCGGCGGGCCACTCGCTGATCGCCAGCGTGGCCGAGAAAATCAGCCTGTTCGTGCAGAACGCCGGGATGAAGCTGTTCGCGGGCAAGGGCAAGATCCAGCTCCAGGCGCACGCCGACGATGTGGAAGTCTCCGCGCACAAGGCGGTGCGGCTCGCTTCAGTGACCGACAGCATCCAAGTGGTCGCCAAGAAGGAAATTCTGCTCACGGCGGGCGGCGCTTACATCCGCATCGCGGACGGCAAGATTGAGGTACACGCACCCGGCATGCTCGACTTCAAGGGCTCGGATCACGCGTTCGGTGGGCCAGCGCAGATGAACGCCGATCACCCGGCGTTTCCGAAGAACATGCCCACCACGCCGCTTGCGCTCAGCACGGCTGCCTCACCGGCTTCCACCTCGTCCTTGCCGGCCGGCATGCCTTACACGCTGCTCGCTGACGGCGCGGTCATCAAGCAAGGCGTGCTGGACGCGAGTGGGCAGCTTCCGATCGACCACTTTCCAGCCACACAGCAATACCGCCTGCAGCTCGCCAATGGCGTCACGCACGACATCCCGGTGCCCGCCGAATATCACAGCGCGGCCAACGGCGAGTTGGCGAACCAGGGGTTCCATTTCCACGAAAGCAACGAAACCGGCGCGGCAGACCGGGCCACGCACAGGCAGGCTTACCACGACGTGCTGAACCCTGACACGAACGCTTGAGAACCGGGACATGGCAACAAAACCCATCGTCACCCCGCTGGCACTCAACTGCACCCGCAGCGCCACAATCACGCTGCCGTGGTTCGTGCAACATACCGAATACGACTCCGCACAAGCGACGTTTCGCCCGCTGGTGAACGGCGAGGAGGCGTTTGGCGCGGTCTATGACGCGATTGCTGCCGCCAAGCACAGCGTCGACATCATCTGCTGGGGCTTCCAGCCGTCCATGTACTTCAAGCGGGGCAGCAACGCCCAAGGTACGCTACCGATTGGCGATCTGCTTGAGGCCATGGGCAAGCAAGGCGTCAAGGTGCGGTTGCTGGTGTGGAGCGATAGCTTGCACCTAGCGCAGTTCTCCGAGAACATGACGCCCGGCAACAACGTCGCCTCGTACCGGTCGGACACGCGGAATTCAGCGCAGCGCGAAGTCGATCAGCTCTGGTACTGGCGTGCCAATTTGAACAACGTCACCAAGGGTTCGGCGGCGAAGTGGTTGATGCCGGGCGGCGCCATGCAGGAGATTGCCAAAGCCATCCGCAATCACGCGCTGCGCGACAAGGCCCTGACCAACGTGGAATTCGCCACGCGCGATTTCGACCTCGGTGAGCGCGCAGAGATCGCCTGGCGCACCTGGACGCAGGGCAAGGATACCGGGCGCAGCACGTTCACCAAGGACGCCAATGCCGCCGCGATGGCGGGCGAGCCGTCCCATCATCAGAAGATGGTGCTGGTCGACTACGAGATGCCGGAGCGGGCCGTGGGGTTTGTGATGGGGCACAACACGCTCGACGCGTACTGGGACCGTGACGATCATGGTTACACGCGCATGCATCCGCAGATGGGGCGCAACGATCATCACCCGCGCCAGGATATGTCGAGCCGGGTTACCGGCCCCATCCTCCAATACCTGAACCGGAACTTCTGCCAAGCATGGAGTGACGCGACGGGGCAACAGCTGGAGGCAGGGAGGGCGGCGATCGCAAGCCAGCTCAAGCTGCGTCGCGACTTCGACACGCCGGTCATGGCGCAGATCCTGCGAACGCAATCGCAGCACGGCAAGCGTGACATCGAGGCGATGTACCTGCAGGCGGTGAACAACACGACGAACTTCGTCTACATCGAGAACCAGTATTTCCGGTTCCCGCCGCTGGCCGACAAGATCAAGGAGGCGGCCAAGGTCCAGTTTGGTGCTGGGCGCGACCAGGGCAAGCATGGTCCGCTGCACCTGTTCGTGGTGACCAACTCGAACGACGATGGGATCGGCCTGGGAACGGTCAATACGTACCGGATGCTGGAAGCGCTGGGGCGGGCCGATACCCTGCCCGGCGTCGCCACATTGGAGCGGGAAGACGCACGCCAAGCCTCATTGGGCAAGCAGCGCGCGCAAGCGATCGATCAGCAGAATCAGGCCAATCAGGTCATTGAAGACGCGAACGCGTTTCTCAAGACCGAGGACACGGCGTCCACGCGGCAATGGCTGGCAGACGCGCAGCAGAAGCTCAAGCGCGCCACGGCCAAGCGGGCCGAGCTGGAGGCGGAGATGAAGAAGACGCTGCCGAAGACCATCCAGTCCGTGAAGATCGACGGACTGGAAGTGCACATTTGCACGCTGGTTGCCCCGGACTCGCCGCCGAACAATTGGGACTACGTGTATGTGCACGCGAAACTGATGATCGTGGATGATGTGTTCATGACACTGGGCTCGGCCAACATCAACACGCGCAGCATGCAGGTCGACAGCGAATTGAACATCTGCCATGAGCATTCGGGGGTGACGCAGCCGCTCAGAAAGCGGCTCTGGGGAATCCACACGCGGCCCAGTCCTTCGGAGCGCGCTGCTGGCAACGCTCAAAATCCCATGTATGTGGCGGCTGCGAGTGACGATGCTGCTGAAGCGTTCAAGGGATGGGGACAAATCATCAAGCAGAATGCCGATAACCAAGGCAAAAACCGTGCGCCCTGCGCCTCCCTGGTCGGCTTCATGCGTACTTCGAACAAACGCAGCTACCTGGACTGACCGATGAACAAATGCATTCTGATTGTTGCGCTCGCGCTTCTCACTGGCGCCTGCACGAAAGAGGAGAACCCGTTGGCTTCGTTACCCAACATGAGCGCCGTGCGCGCCAATCTTGCCTTCACCTGCGTTCATGAGGCCGATCACCTGCCGCCGCTCGATCCCGAGGTAGACCAACTCTTCCAGTATGGGCGCTATTTGCAGAAGAAGGAGGGGCCGAAGAATTTCAACGAAGTCGCCCGCTATTACCGGATCGCAACAGCGCATGGGCACTACAAGGCGAACAGTAACTTGCAAGGGCTCGTCTCGCAGGGAATCGCGGAGTCGCCGGACGCGCCCAAGGAAACGATTGACCTGGCCGCGCAACTGGTGAACCAGGGCATCCCCGGCGGCTACTACGATATTGGGCACTACCTCGAACTCGGGTACGGTTTGAAGCAAGACGCCGAAATGGCGCTGCGCTACATCCGCAAGGCCGCCGACCTGGGCAATCCCGATGCCCAATACTACGTCGGCAAACTGCTTGCTCCAATTGGTAACGCGCCCGAGATTGCCCGTCAGATGCGCCAGTGCGCGGCGGATCAAGGCCATGGCGAGGCTGCCGTTGAATTGGGTATCGATTTAAAGTCGGACAAGCTTTACTCCGAGGCCGCCAAGGCTTTCCAGCAGGCTGCGGCGGCAGGCGAGACACAAGGGGCATTTGCCTTGCAGCTGGGGTTTTCGTGGGAGCGGGAAGACACCCATCTTAGCGATATCGGCGTAGCAAAGGATCCCGAGCGTTCACGTCGCTACAAGCTGATCGGCGACTTCATCGACAGAAATGCCGGCCGCAATCCCAAGGTCGCCGACATCGACAAGATCGTCCCGCTCCCCCCCGCGAAGCTGCCCCCTTGGGACGGCACCTTCCAATGGGAAAAAAACCAGGCCGCCGCCGTCCCGCCGCAGAAGCCGTCCGACGAACTCATCGAGCGCCTGAGCAAAGCCAAGCATCTCGATCCGGCTACCGGTCTGCCGTTGGCCAAGTCCGAGCAGGTCGCGCAGACTGAAACAGAACCCACGCCCCAACCCACACGTCTGCCGCTCGGTACGATTGCCCGTACTGGAGAGTCTTGTCCGCAGGACGGCGTCTGGTGCGTGAGCCTTGCCAAAGGTGTGGTGGCCGATGCGGAGCGCAGTTTCCTCAAGGGCATGGAGTTGCCGATGCTCACCGTCTACCAGCCGCGCAAATTCGCTTGGATGGACGACTGGTTAGGTGTGCGTCGGCAGACGGTGCAGGCAACGTGGAAGCTGGTCGGCTATCTCGATGAGGCGTGACGCAACGGAGACCGCAAACCGATGAAGCGCTATGTAATTCTGTCCGGCGACAAGACGACAGCCGGTGGCACGGTGCAGGCTACGGCCACGACACTGCACTTGAACAGCGTCCACGTCGCGCACGAGAACGACGACATCGCGTGCCCGGCTTGCCATTCGACCGGCAAGATCCAGTGCAGCGGCGCACCGCGCTTGCCGATGAACGGCCCGGACGGGCGCCGGGTCGCGCTGCACGACGATCTGTGTATTTGCGGGTGCCAGCCGCCGCCGCGGCTTGTGGCTTCCCAAACCGTCATGGGCGCGGGCAGTTGAGGGTTGCCACGTTTCCATTGAGCAAGGACCTATCCGGTGTTTGGTGATCTTCCGCATCTCAACGCTCCGCAGGGATTTTTTACCGCTCCGCTGACGTTCACTCATGGAAGATTTGACCAGTATGGGCACTTTCACCCGATCGTCGAGGCTTGCGGTGCAGTGCGATGCCATCTTTCGCCTGTCGATGCGTTGATCGAAGTCGTGCAGATGATGCAGATCGGCATGGAGTGCCAGGTGGTGCCGGCGGCAGTGGTGGACCACAGCCATTTCAAGGATGCACATGGCAGCGGATACCGCGCTGATATGCATCTGGGCTGGCCTGCCTGCAATGGCAAGCTGATGCTGCGGTTCACCGGGCGTCTGGCCACCTATTCCAGAGCGCTGACGAGTCATCAAGCAGCAGAACCATCGCCGCCGCGTTTACAGGCCGATGAAGGCAGCCTCGCGGAGTTTTCCCGCCTGCGCGAATTGGCCGGGCTGTTCGCGTGGCCCGAAACGATCTCGCAGGTAATGCAGTGGGACCCCGAGCGATTGACCGGAGTGGTCCGGCGGGCCCTCGACACAATCGACATCGGGCACGGGGATGCATCGCAAGTCAACCAGATCGCCATGTTCGATCCTGAGTTCGAGCAGTGGCATTTCGTGGCATTGAATCTGGCCGAACCAAACTATCCGGTTTCATAGCGTCTTGTCGAGCAGGGTCCGCTGGGGCCAATTCGGAAACCCATGGCGCGCGCATTTCCCCGAGCGCTTGACACGCCCGCGCACATCCCCAAGAATTGACCCGTCACCAAAACAGCGGTGACCGGGCGTCGAAACCCGATCAAAGTGAGGTGGACGCCCGCCGATAGGCGGCTTTTTTACGTCCATATGCCTTCGCGCGCCCTTCTCTTTTACGGCGGGCCGGGCGGGGCAGCCCTCGGGCTGGCCGGTGGCCTCCTTTGCCGGTTTTCGACCCCCGCTGTCTGGCCCGCCACCCCTCACGTCGAAATGAGCGGCGGGCCTCCCACCCAAAAAGGAGCCCGCAATGCCCAACACCCCGGCTTGCATCGAGCAAGCCCCCTTGTCGCAATTCCCCGTCCCCTCCCTTGCATTGCAGGATGTCGTCATCGGCAGGACGGAGGTGTGGCGTGCATAAGCCCATCCAGCCTCCGCAGGTACTCGCCCTGACACAGTTGTGCGAGCTGGTGCAACGATTGAGGCCGGAACCCGCGCATGGCAACAAGCGCACCGTGCCCGCCAGCGCGGCGACGCTGCGCCAGTTGGAGGCGACCGGCACTTTGATCTACATGACGACGGAGGAGGCGTGCGCACAACTGCTGAACGTCTGCAACGGCCTGGTCGGTATTCTGCAATTGCTGGATGTGTGGGGCGAGCGCTCGACGGAATGCCGTTGTCTGTACAGCCTGCTGGCGCCGCTCAAGCGTGAACTGGATGGCGCCGTGCAAGACGTGCAAGCCATGCTTTGACGGACGCACACCGCCGGCCGGCTACGGCACATCCGCCTGGCCGGCCGGACCCAGCACATACGGCGCGAACCGCACCACCTCCTCCCCCATCCAGTCGTTGACCGCCAGCAGGCGGTCCTGCAGCGGCTTCACCTCGTTGCGCGCGAACACCAACGCCGCCTTCTCCACATCGCCGAAGCCACCGTTGTTGTTCGGGATGATGCCCATCAACTGCGGCGGCACGCGATGCGCGGCGAGCTGGTCGTCACGGGTGACGTTCTTGATGTTCCAGAATTCATCCTTCGCCGCCACCTCGGACACCGGCAACAGCTGAATCCCATCCTTCTTGCCGTTGGGCGCGTACATGAACAGGTTGCGGAAATTCCCCGGCCCCTTGGCCCGCTTCATCGCCTCGCGCAGCGTGTCGACGTCCTCCTGCTTCTGCGCCGCGTCGGTCATGTAGAGGATGAAGCCCGCGTGACTACCATTCTTGTAGTACCGGCGCCGGAACAGCGTGGCCGATTCGTTGAGCCACGTGGCGTTGAGTGCGGACAGGTATTCCGGTAGGCCGTACACCTCCTGATTGATGTCCGGTTCCTGCAGGTGGAACACCGAACCGGCCGCGAAGGTGTACGGCTGCTGCCAGTTCTGCACGAAAAAATAGGTGCTCAGGTCGATGCCGCGCCGCACATACTTGGCAAGCGGTGCTTCCAGTCGCATAGGCTGGCGCAGCACGTTGTCGCGGCGTTCAAGGTAGGCGTTGCCGAACACCTGCCAGTCCAGCACCAGGCGCTCAAACGTCGCGCGCGACAACAGCGGGTGCGGAATGAACGTGCTGACCAGAATATTGCGCTTCACGTACACAGCTGAGCTGTGATGTGCGGCGGCTCGGAACGAGCGCGCCAGGCCATCCCACGGCAGCGGCGGTTCATACCACTGCCCCATGCGCATGCACTCCACGTAATCCAGCAGTTCGCGCCGATCCAGCACTTCGACCGGATCGCCGAAGGAGAACACTTCGGCTTGCGCGCCTCGGTCGGCGTGGCGCTCGGCCGGCGCCGCGGCCTCATGCACGTGGGCGAATGCCGTGCGCGCGGCGCGGCGGGTCTTGTTGTGACTCATGACAGCTCCAGAATGCTGGTGTTGGTGGCGGTCGCGCCTTCGAGCGGTTCATGCGAAAGCGCGTGCATGCAGGCCCACGCCAAGTCGGCATGGCTGGTGTCCTCCGAGCGGCCGGCCTGATAGGTGACGCGGCCGCCGGCGGCGGTGACGGTTTTCTTGATGGATAGGAAGGATGCGGCGAAATCGGTCCAGCCGGCGTCGAACTCCAATCGACCTTTGGCGATCACGTCGTGCGCCTTGAGTACCAGACGTGTCTTCACATCGACGGAGTAGGTAAAGCCTTCGGCATCCGGGCGGAACTTGCTGACGAGCTG
The DNA here is from genome assembly GCF_018243235.1 of Ralstonia nicotianae. Taxonomy (NCBI): domain Bacteria; kingdom Pseudomonadati; phylum Pseudomonadota; class Betaproteobacteria; order Burkholderiales; family Burkholderiaceae; genus Ralstonia; species Ralstonia nicotianae. Next base: position 1,011,499 of record NZ_CP046674.1, on the reverse strand, counting down.
ATACACCGCGTCGCCAATACCAGTGCGGTCGATGCCGATGTAGGCCACCGTGTAACGCTCGGTGACGCGGCGGATCGCGGCGGCCTGCTCTTCGTAGTCGATGCCGCGGAACTGGTGTTTTTCCAGCACGCGGAACTTGCCGCCGGCCACCAGCGGGGGCGCGACCACCACCAGCGCGGCGCTGTCCCCGCCCCCGCCGTTTGGGTCGTAGCCGACCCACACCGGCCGATTGCCGAACGGACGCGGAAAGAACGGACGGAAGTCTGTCCACACCTCCCAACTGTCCACCATGCCGCGCATCAGCATGGAGAGCGGAAACACCGATGCGGTGTCATCGATGAAGGCGCACATGAGCAGGTTGGCGAATTCCGGCTCGCTGTACTCCAGGCGGAGCTGATCGAGGTCGAACAGGTTGCAGCCGCCGCGCAGCGCGTCCTCTACCGTCACGATCTGGCGCCACTGCCCGTCCGCGCAGCGCAGGCCATCGCGCAGCGCGGTGTGGCTGATGTCGATCTTGACCTGTGCGTCCTTCGCCTTGCCCCGGTTGAGCAGCGCGCCGGACCAGAACGGATACGCTTCATGGGCCAGGCTGGAGGGCGTGGACAAGTAGGTTTGCCGCCAATGCTTGTGGATCGCCATCCCGGAGGCAACCTTGCGCAGCTCCTGGAACTGCGGCACCCAGAAATACTCGTCGAAGTACAGGTTGCCGTGATAGCTCTGCGCGGTGCGGGCGTTTGTCCCGAGGAAGTACAGCGTGGCGCCATTGGGCAACACCATCGGATCGCCCTTCAGCTCGACCCCGGCCGCGTCCTTGGCGAACTGGACGATGTATTGCTTGAACACATACGCTTGCGCCTTGCTGGCCGATAGAAAAATCTGGTTGCGGCCCGTGGTCAGTGCGTCGATGAACGCCTCGCGCGCGAAGTACCACGTGGCGCCGATCTGCCGCGACTTCAGCAGGTTGCGGATGCGCTCGACCTGCCCCGCCTCGTACCAGACTCGCTGGTAATCGAACATCGCGTCGTGGAACGCGTCCACGAGTTGCTTGTGCTGGTCCTCGCTGACAGCGTTGCGCTCGGGCTGGCGGCGCGCTCCCTTGTTGCGGTTCGCCACCTTCGGGTTCAGGTCGGCCTCGTTGCCTGACGCCTCATACCGGCGCACGCGCGCCAGGCGCTCCATCTGCCGGCCGAGCAGGTCGATCTCCTTGTAGTCCCGCCCTTCCTTCGTGTCCTTGGCGATCAGCCGCGCCATCCGCTCTTCGATGCTGGACGCGACACGCTCCACCGCATCCGTCGCGTCCCACCCATCGCGCCGCTTCCAGCTGTGCACCGTAACGGCCTTGACGCCCAGCATTTCGGCGATGCGGGCGACGCGGTAGCCCTGCCAATACAGCGTGCGCGCAATGCGGCGCGGGTCCTTTTCGGGATCGATGGAGAGCGAGGCAAGCGGAGGCAGCGTGGTCATGCCGCCACGCTACCGATCGTGCGCGCGCGTGCCACGCGGCGCCTGTTGTGGCGCGGGTCCTCACAACATCGCTGCGTTGCCCGCACGGTGGCCGCCGCCGAAGATGGCACCACCACCACTCACCCACGACAGCACCATGGCGAAGTCCACCAAGTTCTTCCGCATTGCGACCGAAGGCGCGACGAGCGACGGCCGCGTCATCGATCGTGATGACCTGATCCAGATGGCGAAGAACTACAACCCGGAGACCTACACCGCGCGCATCAACCTGGAGCACATCCGCGGCTACGACCCGACCGGCCCGTTCAAGGCTTACGGCGATGTGGCCGCGCTGCGCGCAGAAGAGCAGGACGGCAAGATGCGCCTGCTCGCGCAGATCGACCCCACCGCCGATCTGATCGCCATGAACAAGGCGCGGCAGAAGATCTTTTCGTCGATGGAAGTGCGACCGAGCTTCGCGGATACCGGCGAGGCGTACCTGGTCGGTCTGGCCGTGACCGACAACCCGGCGAGCCTCGGATGCGAGGTGCTGCAGTTCAGCGCCCAGGCCAAGACCAACCCGCTCGCCGCGCGCAAGCAGCACCCGGACAACCTCTTCACCGAAGCCGTGGAACTGGCGCTGGATTTCTCGGAGCCGATCACGTACACGCCTGCCGGTGCGCCCGCGAGCCTGGCCGACAGCATCAAGCGGCTGTTCTCCAAACAGCGGAAGTCCGACGACGCCACCGACGCCCGCTTTGCGGACGTACAGGATGCCGTGCAGACCGTCGCGCAGCAGTTGCAGACCACCGGCGAGCAGTTCAACGCGGCATTCAAGGCCATGACCGACCAGCTCGCCGCGCTCAATGCGCAAGGCGCGGAGCGCGATCGACAGTTCCACGCTCTCAAGGCCGACCTGGACCGGACCGACGCCTACGCTGCGCGCCCGCCGGCCACCGGCGGCGACGGTAGCGCAGCCGTCATCACGACCGATTGCTGAGACAGCCGGCCCACCCCCATCCCACCGGAGCCAACACCATGCAGAACAAGACCCGCCGCCTCTTCGCGGCCTACAAGGCTGAAATCGCCAAGCTGAACGGCGTGGATCGCGTCGACGAGAAATTCACCGTCAGCCCGACAGTACAGCAGCGTCTTGAGAATAAGGTGCAGGAATCGAGCGCGTTCCTCTCCAAGATCAACGTCTATCCCGTGACCGAGCAGGAAGGCGAGAAGCTGGGCCTGGGCGTATCCGGGCCGATCGCCAGCACGACCGACACCAGCCAGCAGGATCGCCAGACGGCCGACATTTCGACGCTGGACGGCCGCCGCTATCGCTGCGAGCAGACCAACTCGGACACCCACATCACCTACCAGAAGCTGGACGCCTGGGCGAAGTTCCCAGACTTCCAGACCCGCATCCGCGATGCCATCCTCAAGCGTCAGGCACTGGACCGCATGACGATCGGGTTCAACGGCGTCAAGCGCACGCCGACTTCCAACCGTGTCGCCAACCCGCTGCTGCAAGACGTCAATACGGGATGGTTGCAGCACGTGCGCGACGGCGCTCCCGCGCGCGTTATGCGGGACGGCAAGGCACGCGATCAAATCGTCGTGGGCAAGCTCCAGAAGGACGGTAAGCGGACCCGCGCCGACTACGCGACACTCGATGCGGTGGTCTTCCAACTGGTCAACGAACTGGTGGCCCCGTGGTACGCGGAGGACCCCGAGCTGGTCGTGCTGTGCGGGCGCCAACTGCTTGCCGACAAATACTTCCCGCTCATCAATGCGGATCAGGCGCCCTCTGAGCGCCTGGCGGCCGATGTCATCGTCAGCCAACTGCGTATCGGCAACCTACCGGCGGTCCGTGTGCCGTTCTTCCCGCCCGCTAGCCTGATGGTGACCCGGCTGGACAACCTGTCCATCTACTATCAGGAAGGGTCGCGCCGCCGCACGGTGGTGGACAACGCCCGCCGCGATCGCATCGAGAACTACGAATCGAGCAACGACGCATACGTGGTCGAAGACCTGGACTGTGCTGCCATGGCCGAGAACATCGAGTTCGACCTGACGGACGCCGAGGAGGCCGCGTGACCAACCTGGCCCGCAACCACTTCCTTCGCGTGACGGCCCGACTCGCTGCCGAAGCGGCGCAGGCCGGCAACCCGCTGCGCTACGCGACCGGCCACGAGTTGATGCTGGCGCAGTTGGCCGAGCACAGGCGCCAACTCAAGCAAGTGCAGTCCATGGAACGCAAGGCCGAGGTCAAGCGCACGCTGCTGCCCGAGTACGCGGCCTGGGTGGCGGGCGTGCTGGAAGCCGACACGGGCATGCAGGACGAAGTGCTGATGACGGTCATGGTGTGGCACATCGATGCGGGCGACTTCGCCGGCGCCCTGCCGCTCGCCGCCTACGCTATCCGGCACGGGCTGTCGATGCCTGACCAGTATCAGCGCACCACCGCCTGCCTGATCACCGAGGAATTCGCCAACATGGCTTTGAAAGCGACCGAGGCCGGCGAGCCGGTGGATCTGGCGGCGCTGGGCGAAGTGGCCGAGCTGGTGGGCAGCCAGGACATGCCGGACGAGGTGCGGGCCAAGCTGCACAAGGCCATCGGCTACGCCCACGGCGCGCAGATCGGCAAGGCCAATGCCCCGGACGTGCCCGCGTTGCGTCAGTTCGTGCTGTCGCACCTGCGCCGCGCGCTGGAGCTGCACGACAAGTGCGGCGTCAAGAAGGACATCGAACGCCTCGAGCGCGACATCAAGAACGCAGCGAAGGCCACCGCCCAGGAGGGCACCGGCCGCCGCTGATACCGAGCGTGACCCCGCGCATCGAGGCGGCACGTGGCGACCTTCCGGCATGCCGCGAATCGTCGCCACGTCCACCGCCTCCCAGCTCATCAAGACCATGTCCTCATTCATCGCAGCAGCCCCCTTGCCAACGCCGGCGCAACCTGGCGGGCAGCCGATCGGCAACGACGGCTTTTTCCCGGACATCGACGTTGACCAGGCGTGCGCAGCGATGCGCCTGGACGGGACCGTGACGCCCGAGCGGCTGCGCGCCGCGCTGATCGAAGCCGCGCTGTCCGTCAATGACGAGTTGGCCGGGTGGAAGGCTCGCCAGCTCGCCGCCGGGTTCCTGGAGCTGGGCGCAGTGCCGGCGCAGTGGGTCGATGGCCGGAGCCGCTATGTGCATCGCTACCTGCGCGCGGTGCATTGCACGGCGGCGGCCTGGCTGATCGAGCGCTACCGGTCGTTCGACGCCACCGCAGCGGGCGACCGCAAGGCGGAGGCGGAGAACACATCGGTCGATGATCTGCGGCGCGACGCACGCTGGGCCGTCAGCGACATCGCCGGCACACCGCGCACCACTGTGGAGTTGATCTGATGCGCGTGAGGGCCATCCAGGGCGACACCATCGACGCCATCTGCCGGCGGGTGTACGGCCGCACGGCGGGCGTGACGGAAGCCGTGCTGGCCGCCAACCCAGGCATCGCCGATCTGGGTCCCACCCTGCCCCATGGGACCGAGCTGGTACTGCCTGACATCTCCCCACAGCCGCCCGCGCAAACGGTGCAGCTGTGGGACTGACCCCAAGGATCATCAATGGCTGAACCCATCGCAACCAGTACGTCAGCCACGGCTGTCGCCGTCACCAGCGTAGGCGCAATTTCGTTGCTGCCTGGCGTAGATGCCGGCACCGTGCTTGCCGCATTCGCTGGCGCGGCCGTCTTCGCACTCAATGCCGGCGGCGACCTGAGCATCGCAAAGAAGCTGTCCTTCCTCGTGCTGTCGATCGTGGCGGGCGTCCTGTCGGCACCGCTCGCCGCGTCGCTGATCGCCCGGGCGCTGCCCGCCAACACCGAAGTCAGCGAGGCCGTGGGCGCGCTGGTGGCCTCCACGGTGGTGGTGAAGCTGCTGCTGGCGCTGATCCGCGCGGCCGACAACAGCGACAAGCTGTTGGCCGCCCTGCGGGGTGACAGCAGCGACAACCGTGGAGGAAACCAACCGTGAATGCCCTGTTCATCGTGCAGGCGATGCTGTGCGCGCTGATCGCGCTGCGCCTGCTGCTGTTCAAGCGCGACGGCGCGGCGCACCGCCCTTGGGCGTCGCGGCTCGCCTACGCCCTGATCGTGCTGGCCGGCGCGGTTCCCATCGGCGTGCTGTTCGGTCGGTACGATTGGGCGCTGCTGGCGCAGAACGGCATCACGGCCATCCTGTGTCTGGCCGTCTTCTCGGTGCGCGGCAACGTGGTGGAGCTGTTCCGCATGGGCGGCGGCGCCGACACGTCCTGGCTGGTGCGCCTGCTGCGGAGGTCCGTATGACGATCCTGAAACCAGGCAGCACCGGCGCCGAGGTGCGCGAGCTGCAGCGTCTGTTGGCCGGCCGTGGTTTCTCGGCAGCTGACACCGGGGAATACGACGCGGCCACCGCCGCGGCCGTGCGCGCGGCGCAAGCCTGTTTCGACCTGGTCGTGGACGGCATCGCTGGCCCCAAGACCGTTCAGGCCCTGCGCGTGGGCGCCCGCCAGCCCGGGCACCTGACGGCGGCGGATCTGCAACGCGCGGCGGGTACGCTGGGCGTGCCCCTGGCGGCGGTGCGCGCGGTCAACGAGGTTGAGAGCCGGGGGAGCGGGTTCCTGCCGGACGGACGGCCCGTGATCCTGTTCGAGCGGCACGTCATGTACCGGCAGCTGCGCGAGGCCGACCAGGATGCGGACGCGCTCGCGGCCCGGTATCCCAACATCGTCAACCCGAGCCGTGGCGGCTACGTGGGCAAGGCCGGGGAGCACATGCGGCTCGCTCAGGCCATCGCCATCGACCGCGATTGCGCCCTTGCGTCGGCGAGCTGGGGGTTGTTTCAAGTCATGGGATACCACTGGGAGCGGTTGGGGTATCCGAGCGTCCAGGCATTCGCGGACGCCATGCAAAGCGGCGAGGGAGCGCAGCTCGACGCCTTCGTGCGGTTCGTCACCAGTGACCCCGCCTTGCACAAGGCGCTCACGGGCGGGAAGTGGTCCGCCTTCGCCGCGCTCTACAACGGGCCGGCCTACAAGGACAACCTGTACGACGTGAAGCTGGCGCGCGCCTTCGCACGCTACCAGGCCGAAGAGCGGGAGGCCGCATGAACCGCGCGTTCGCTGTGCTGTGTGTGCTGGCGGCCGTCGCAGGCCTGGGCGTGTGGCTGGCGCACAGCTACGCCGCCGCCGTCGATCGCGCCGACACCGCCGAGAAAGCCGCTGCTGACCTGCGCACGCAGCTCAAGGGCGCGCAGGGCAGCACCGTCACCGTCACGCAGTACGTGGACCGCGTGCAAACGATCCGCCTCAAGGGCGACACCATCATCAAGGAGATTCCGCGTTATGTCCCGATCCAGGCTGATGCTTCCTGCGTTGTTCCTCGCGGCTTTGTGCGGCTGCACGACGGCGCCGCCGCCGGCGCAGTGCCAGATTCAGGTGCCGGCGATGCTGATGCGGCCCCCTCGGGCGTTGCGCTCTCTGCCGTCGCCGGCACCGTCGCCGACAACTACACCGACAGCCACGCCAACAGCGAGCAACTGACTGCCCTGCAGCAGCTGTTGCGCGACCAGGGCGTGACCGTCATCGGGGAGGACGTCGCGCCATGATGAAGCTCACCAGCCTGCGCGACGCGCTCACGGCCGGCGTGCCGCACCTGGCCGCCAATCCCGACGCGCTGCACGTGTTCGTGGACGAAGGGCGCGTGGTCGGCACCGGCGCCCGCTCGCTGTCGTTCGAGTACCAGTACACGCTCACGCTGATCGTGACCGACTACCCGGACAGCTCGGACACCATCGTTGTCCCGGTCCTGGCCTGGTTGCGGACGAACCAACCCGACCTGTTCGCCAACGACGAGCGGCGCCGCGACGGGTTCCGCTTCGAGGCTGAAATCCTGAACCACTGCACGGTCGACCTGTCGATCAAGCTGCAATTGACCGAGCGCGTGACCGTGAAGCCGGCCGGCGGCGGCTACCAGGTCGAGCACCACCCGGAGCCGGTCAACGATGCCGACGACCCGGCGAGCTGGAGGCCGAATTGAGCGAGCCCCGCGAACTAGAGGCATGGCTGGCCGGGATGCTGACCAAGCTGGATGCACCGGCCCGCCGGACGCTGGCGCGCGCCGTGGCCGTCGAGCTGCGCCGGCGCCAGGCTACCCGCATCGCCGAGCAGCGCAATCCGGACGGCAGCCCCTACGTACCGCGCAAGCCGCAGCTGCGGCATCGCGCCGGCCGCATCCGGCGGGCGATGTTCATGCGGCTTCGGCTGGCGCGCTACATGAAGACCCAGGCCGATGCCAACACTGCCGTGGTGACCTTCGCGGGCAACGCGCAGCGCATCGCCACGGTTCACCAGTTCGGCCTTCGGGATCGCGTCAACAAAGCTGGGCTGACGGCTCAATATCCGGCGCGGGAACTGTTAGGCATGGATGGAATGGACATGGAGCACATCACTAATTTACTTCTCTTGCATTTGGGTGCCTAGCAACCGCCAACCCCGATCGCGCGCTTGGTGGCTGCAAAATAGTATCTGATTGCAAGGTCAAGTTTTCGAAGATGTCGTCATGCCTGCACGGAATGAACTCATCTTCGACCTGTATTTCCCTGTCGGTAGCATGGCGCAAAAGCGTGTTCTCTGCTTCCTCCATCTCCTTCGTCACCGATTTGTGCACTTTCTTTAGTGCAACTGAGAGTTTATCCGTAAGGATAAGTTGACGTTTTTTGCTGACGCGCTCACTAAATTCTTGCCTCAACCAGTCATTGATGTACGGCGTGTCCTTATAGGTTACGCCGTAATCAGTATCTCGCGTAACGATAATCACGTGCTTGCCGCTTTCTTTAGAGCAATGAACAATCCATTCCCAGTTTATGGAATCACCTATAGACGTATCATTCTGCTTTCTTGGTGGGTAGCCGAGCACAAAGCGCTTCCTGGCAAGATTTCTGATATTAAAACGCTCTTTCTTTGTTCGCGCCAGATTGTAGGGTGAGTGGTTCTTGAAAAGTCTTTGCAGAATCTTATAGAGCGGATCGTGGTGCGTGGGGTCACAAAGGATAGAGCGTACTTTTTCGCTAACCTTCTTGTGCTGATTTATCAAGTCCCCCTTCTTTTTTTCTATCATTTTGCATGCTTTGATGTCTGCAACAAGGGCCGGAGGCGATAACTTCCCCCAGTCAGGCAAGGAATAGCTATTCAACGCTTCGACGATTACTCGCTGGCGATTCTTCTTGAATTCCATCTCAACTTGAGAGCCGAGGATTAATCTATCCTTGCATTCCTCCAATTGCTGAAGGTACTTTATGCTCACATCGCTCTTTCGGATGCGATAGAAGTCGAGAAGTACGTTTGTGTCGACGAACAATAGAGCGTCGCCTAGCTGCGAGTTAGTGGCCATGAGAGGATGTCCTTTTTTCGATTTATTCCGATCCTATCTCTATGAGGGAACCAAAAAAGGCGTAGGCTTAATGTGTCGGCCATAGGATTCGGTGTAGAACCAAAAAACAGTTCCTTCAAGAAAAAATCGCACAGCCCCTCTCCGGGTATACCCCCCAAACGATAAAGCGGAAAGCTGTTGTAAGGCGCGCCTACACAACACGCAGTAGATGCACCGCCCACGCGCACACGGCACTCTGCGGCCATGGACACCGCAGACCTCGCCCGCCTTCTCGAAAACCTCCTGCGCCTCGGCACTATCGCCGAGGTTCGACACACCAAGCCGCCGGCCGTGCGCGTGCGCACCGGTGGCCTCACCACCACTTGGCGCCCGTGGGCCGAGCGCCGCGCCGGCCGGACGCGCACCTGGAATCCGCCGACCGTGGGCGAGCAGGTGCTGCTGTTCTGCCCCAGCGGCGACCCGGCCAACGCTGTCATCCTGTGCGGCATCCCGACCGACGACAACGACGTTCCGAGCAACGACCCCAACCTGACTGTCACGCTGTACCCGGATGGCGCGCTCACCAGCTACGACCACACCGCCGGCCTGCTGAGCGTGCAGGGCGTCAAGACGGTGTTCCTGGAAGCCGCCGCGAACGTGCTGGTGAAGGCGCCGGACACCGTTTTCGACGGCAATGTCACGGTCAAAGGCCGGTTCGCGTACGAGAACGGCATCGCCGGCCATGGCGGCGAGAACGGCAACAAGATCACCGGCAGCCTGACGCACGAGGGCGGCCAGCTTTCGTCCAACGGCGTCGTGCTGGACAAGCACGACCACGGCGGCGTGCAGCACGGCGGCGACTGGACGGAAGGCACGCGGTGACCGGCATGAACAACGCCACCGGCCGAGCGCTTTCCGACCAGCCGCACGTGGTGCAGTCGATGCGCGACATCCTCTCCACGCCGATCGGCTCGCGCATGATGCGCCGCGACTACGGGAGCCAGGTCCCCGAGCTGATCGACCAGCCGCTGAACCCGGCAACCCGCCTGCGCACCATGTCCGCCGCCGTGTCGGCGTTGGTGCGGTGGGAGCCGCGGATCCGCATCTCCTCAGTGCGGTTCTGGATCGATGCGGACGGCAAGCCCGTGATCGACATCGAGGCAGACCGCGTGGACGGCCCGCGCCGTGAAGCGGCGGGCACGCTGTCCGTGCCCCTTCGGAGCTGACCATGGCCATCATCGACCTGTCGCAGCTGCCGGCGCCGGCCGTGGTCGAAACGCTCGACTACGAAGCCATCCTGGCCGAGCGGAAAGACTACTTCGTATCGCTGCACCCCGCCGACCAGCGGGACGCCGCGCGCGCCACGCTGGAGCTGGAATCCGAGCCGATCACCAAGCTCTTGCAGGAGAACGCCTACCGCGAGCTGGTGTGGCGCCAGCGTGTGAACGACGCGGCGCGCGGGGTCATGCTGGCCTTCGCCGAAGGGGAAGACCTGGAGCAGATCGCGGCGAACTTCAACGTGCAGCGCTTGACCATCACACCGGCTGACGACACCACCGTGCCGCCGACGCCCGCCGTGATGGAGGGCGACGACTCGCTGCGCGAGCGCGCACAGGAAGCGTTCGAAGGGCTGTCCGTCGCTGGCCCGACCAAGGCCTACGAGCAGTTCGCGCGCTCGGCTGACGGCCGGGTGGCGGACGCACGCGCGATCAGCCCGGCCGGCGCGGAGGTGGTGGTCTCGGTGCTGTCACACCTGGGCGATGGCACGGCCGACGAAAGCCTGCTGGCGACTGTACGCACCGCGTTGAGCGATGACGACACCCGGCCGCTCGGCGACCGCCTGACGGTGCAATCCGCCACCATCGTCCCATACCGCATCCGTGCCACGCTGTACCTGGCATCGGGGCCGGCGGCCGAGCCGATCCTGGACGCGGCTGGCAAGCGGGCCGACGTCTACCGCACCACGCGGCGGCGCATCGGTCGCGACATCAACCGCTCGGCGATCACGGCGGCGCTGCATGTGGAGGGCGTGGAAAAGCTGGTGCTGCACGAACCGGTCGCAGACATCGCGCTCGATCTGACCCAGGCGGGCTACTGCACCGCCGTGGAGATCGTCAACGGGGGCACCAGTGAGTAGCGCAACCCTGTTGCCGCCGAACGCGACGCCGCTGGAGCGCCGCGCCGCCCAGGCGGGCGGGCGCATCGAGCGCGTGCCGGTGCCGCTGCGCGACCTGTGGAACCCGGCCACCTGTCCGGCCGAGCTGTTGCCCTTCCTGGCCTGGTCGTTTTCCGTGGACCGCTGGAACCCGGCCTGGCCGCTCGCCACCAAGCGTGCCGTGACGGCCGCCTCCTACTTCGTGCATCGCAAGAAGGGCACGATCGGCGCGCTTCGCCGCGCGGTCGAGCCGTTGGGCTTCCTGATTCGCGTCATCGAGTGGTGGCAGACCAATCCGCCCGGGCCGCGCGGGTCGTTCCGGCTCGATGTGGGCGTGCTGCAAACCGGCATCGACGAGGCCATGTATGCCGAGCTGGAACGCCTCATTGACGACGCCAAGCCGTGTTCCCGCCCGATGCTCGGCCTGCAAATCAGCCTGGAGGTGCGCGGCACCCAGGCCACCAGCGCTGCCGCCTATCTGGGCGACGTGTTGACCGTCTACCCCTACGAGCCACCCGACATCGTCGTGAGCGGCACCGCGGCTGTCTCGGCCGCTTCCCACGCCATCGATACCCTGACCGTCACTCAATAACGCCATGCCACAGACCTTCTTCATCGTGCCGACCGCCGCCGGCGAGGCCCGCGACGCCAACGCCAAGGCGCTTGGCCAGGCGCGCAAGTACACCCACATCGCCGTGGGCGACGGCGGCGGCGTGCTGCCTACACCCGACCGCGCCCGCGCCGCCTTGGTCAACGAGTGCTACCGCGCGCAGATCAACGCGCTATGGCAGGATCAAGCCAACCCCGGCCAGTTCATTGCCGAGCTGGTGATCCCCGAGACCGTGGGTGGCTGGTGGGTTCGTGAGCTGGGCCTCATCGACGCGGACGGCACGCTTGCTTACTACGGCAACTGCCCCGAGACGTACAAGCCGCAGATGGCCGAAGGCTCCGGCCGCACGCAGGTTGTGCGCATGGTCGTGCTGTCGGCCTCGGGCGCCGCTGTCGAGCTGAAGATCGACCCGTCGATCGTGCTGGCGACGCGGCAGTACGTCGACACCACCATCGCCGCCGAGCTGGCGAAGTTGGACGGCAAGCCATCGGTGCGCGTTGCCACCACCGCGAACCTGGCCGCGTTCTCCGGACTGCTGACCATCGACGGCGTGACGCTCGCCGCCGGCGACCGGGTGCTGGTCAAGGACCAGAACGCGGGCAAGGACAACGGCATCTACGTTGCTGCGGCCGGCGCCTGGGCGCGCGCGGCCGATGCCGACGCCGCGCTGGAGGTGACCCCCGGCATGCTGGTGCCAGTGGAGACCGGCGCGGCAAACGGCGATTCGCTGTGGCAGCTCGCCACCGATGCACCGATCACGATCGGCACCACCGCGCTCGCCTTCGAGCTGGTGAGCGGCAAGACGGGCGTGGCGGCCGGCACGTATCGCAGCATCACCGTGAACAGCCGCGGCCAGGTGACGGGCGGCACCAATCCGACCACGCTTGCCGGCTACGGCATCACGGATGCCGTCACGGCCGCGCAGGGGCTGGCCGCCGGTATCGGCGCCGATCTGGCGACCAGCAATAAGGCCGTGGGCGACCTCAATGCGCTGGTGACCCCGGGCGAGTACTACTACACCAGCGATAGCGCCAATGCGCCGAGCAGCCACGGCGTGCTCAAGGTATGGCGGGAGAGTGCGACGATGGTTTTCCAGATCGTCCACTCGTCGGACAACGAAGTGTTCACGCGCTACCGCGCCAGCAGCGGCACGTGGACCGACTGGCGGCAGCTGGTGGGCCAGGCGGGGCTGATCGGGTATTTCGCGCGCTCCACCGCCCCGAACGGATGGCTCAAGGCCAACGGCGCGGCGGTCAGTCGTACGACCTACGCGGCGCTGTATGCCGAGATTGGCACCACGTTCGGCGCGGGCGATGGCGCCGCCACGTTCAACCTCCCGGACCTGCGCGGCGAATTCCTGCGCGGCTGGGATGACGGTCGCGGCGTGGATAGCGGCCGCGGAATCGGCACGTGGCAGTCCGGCTCCCCGGTCGTGCATGACGACGTGGGTGGCATCGCCAGTTTCAACATCACGGCGCTGGGCGATGGCACCAACGTGGCGTGGTCGAACATCGCCGACCCCTGGGTCGGCGCCTTCCCGCTCACGATGTACGACTCATCGGCCGCAACCTTCGTTGACGCCAACAACAAGGGTTTCATCAACATGGCCCGCCCGCGCAACGTCGCGTTCCTCCCCTGCATCAAATACTGACCGATCGACGCCATGACCGACACCGTCTACCACTACCACCCCACCACCGGCGAATACGCAGGCCGCTCGCCGGCGGACCACTCGCCGCTCGAACCGGGCGTCGTGCTCATCCCTGCCCACGCCACCGACCAAATGCCGCCCGAGGCCGGCCCGCACGAGGTGGCCGTCTTCCGCGACGGCAACTGGAGCGTCGCGGCCGACTGGCGCGGCGTTGCCCTGTTCTCCAAGGCGGACGGCTCTGCCGTCACCATCGCCGAGATCGGCACGACGCCGGCGGACGTGAGCGCCACAGAAACCGCGCGGCCCAGCTTTGCACACGTCTGGAATGAAGGGAGGTGGATCGAGGACGCCCAGTTGAAGGCCTCGCAGCTGGTGGCGCTGAGGCAGCGTCTGTGCGACCAGCTCGACGCCGCGGCCGATGCGGTCCGCCTGGCGGTGGTCGGAGATCCGCTGCGCGTAGTCGAATACCAGCGCGCCGCCGACGAGGCGCAGGCGTACCAGGCCGCCGGCTACGTGGGCGATGCTCCGCCATCGGTGCAGAGTGCCGCCGACGCCAAGGGCTCGACCGCCCGGGAGGCTGCCGACGAGATCCTGGCGATGCATGCCGCGTGGAATGCTGCCCTGTACGGCATTCGGTCGCTTCGTCTCGCGGGCAAAGTGCGCATCCGCAACGCGGTATCGGAGGACGCCGCACGCACGGCCGCCGACCAGGCGATCGCCGGCGTGCGCGGCGTCTTGGCGGGCATGAGCGGGGGACAAGAATGAGCAGCGTCCAGCTACTTTTCACCACCACCAACGGCCCCCTGAGCTGGGCGATTCGTGTGTGTACCTGGTCGGCGTGGAGCCATGTGGCCTTGGTGGCCGGCGACCAGGTCATCGAATCGATGCCCGGGCACGGCGTGCGCAGCGTGCCGCTGGCCGGGGCCATCCAGTGCGCGGACCGGTACGAGCTGGCGACGATGCCGGCGCGCGACCCGGCGCGGATCATCGAGGCGGCGGCCAGCCAGATCGGCAAGCCCTACGACTACGAGGCCATCGGCGGCCTTGGCCTGCACCGCGACTGGCAGCAGGCCGATGCGTGGTTCTGTAGCGAACTGCTGGCCTGGTCATTCCACCAGGCGGGCGAGCCGCTGTTCCGCGCGGACTGTGTGCGGCGCGTGACACCGCAACACTTGTGGATGCTCGCGCCGCTCAATCAGCAGGCCTCGGCCGACGTCTTGTTGTAGCGCGCGCCGCCACAACAGCACGCGCGCGACTTCCTCGCGCGTGCGCAGCATCCTACCGGGACGATCCATCGTCGGACCATCCCGGAGGACTGCATGCCAACCGACTACCACCACGGCGTGCGCGTCGTTGAACTCAACGACGGCACGCGCCCCATCCGCACCATCGAGACCGCCGTGGCCGGCATCGTCTGCACCGCCGACGATGCCGACGCGGCCACTTTCCCGCTCGACACCCCCGTCCTGCTGACCAACCCGCAGGCCTACATCGGCAAGGCCGGCGACAAGGGCACGCTCGCCCGCACGCTCGACGCCATCACCGACCAGACGAACCCGCTCACGGTCGTGGTGCGCGTCGCCGGTGGTGCGTCCGAGGCCGAGACCACGTCCAACCTGGTCGGCACCACCACGGCGGCCGGCCGGTACACCGGCATGAAGGCGCTGCTGTCGGCACGTAACCGCTTCGGCGTCACGCCGCGCATCCTGGCCGTCCCGGGGCTCGACAGCCTGCCCGTGGGGACCGAGCTGGTCAGCATCGCCAGGAAGCTGCGCGCCTTCGCCTACCTGTCGGCGTACGGCTGCCAAACCAAAGAAGAGGCCGTCGCCTACCGCAGCAACTTCGGCCAGCGCGAAGCGATGGTGATCTGGCCGGATTTCGTCGGCTGGGATACCGCCGCCAATGCCGAGACCACCCTGTGGGCCACGGCCCGCGCGGTCGGCCTGCGCGCCAAGATCGACAACGACACCGGCTGGCACAAGACCCTTTCCAACGTGGCCGTGGACGGCGTGACCGGCCTGTCGCGCGACGTGTTCTGGGACCTCCAGGACCCGGCCACCGACGCGGGCTACCTGAACGCCAACGAGGTGACCACGCTGGTTCACCGGGACGGCTTCCGCTTCTGGGGCTCCCGCACGTGCAGCGCGGATCCGCTGTTCGCCTTCGAGAACTACACCCGCACCGCCCAGGTGCTGGCCGACACCATGGCGGAAGCCCACATGTGGGCGAACGACCTACCGATGACGCCCACCCTCGTGCGCGATCTGCTGGAGGGCATCAATGCCAAGTTGCGCATGCTGACCCGCAACGGATACCTGCTGGGCGGCGCCGCGTGGTTCGACGCGGACGCCAACAGCAAGGACACGCTGAAGGCCGGGCAACTCGCCATCGACTACGACTACACGCCCGTTCCACCGCTGGAAGACCTCACGTTCCGCCAGCGCATCACCGATCGCTACCTGATGCAGTTCGCCGAAGCCGTCAAGGCGGCTTGAGCTGCGTCCCACCACCTGACAAGGAATCTCCATGGCTCTGCCACGCAAACTCAAACATTTCAACGTCTTCGCGGATGGTGTGAGCTACGCCGGCGAATGCGAAGAAGTCACCCTGCCCAAGCTCGCGCGCAAGCTGGATCAATACCGCGCCGGCGGCATGAACGGCCCTATCGATATCGACCTGGGCAACGAGAAGTTGGAGATCGAAACCACCTATGGTGGCCCGATGCGCGAAATCATCAAGCAATACGGCATCACCACCGTCGCCGGCGCCATGATCCGCTTCGCGGGCTCCTACCAGCGCGAGGACAGCAGCGAACCCGATTCGATGGAGATCATCGTGCGTGGTCGGCACACCGAAATCGACTTCGGCGGCGCCAAGGCCGGCGAAAAAGGCGCCTTCAAGGTCAAGTCTTCGCTGTCCTACTACAAGCTGAGCGTCAACGGCGAAGTCTGGTGCGAGCTGGATTTCGTGAACTTCATCGAAATCATTTTCGGCGTGGACCGCCTGGCCGCGCAGCGCCGCGCAATCGGCCTTTAACCCGGGCGCCGCCCACCTCGCCCGGGTGGGCTGATCCGCCCGGGCACACCTCAACTCTTCATCGCTTTGACCACCATGGAAAAAAAAACCGCAACCATCACCCTGGACACCCCGATCACGCGCGGGGAACAGACGATCAGCACGATCACCGTGCGCAAGCCCGGCGCCGGCGAGCTGCGCGGCGTGAGCCTGATGGATCTGATGCGCATGGACGTAACTGCCCTGCACACGGTTCTGCCGCGCATCACCACGCCGACGCTGACCACCGCCGACGTGAGCAAGCTGGATCCGGCCGACCTGACCCAACTGGCCGTCGAGGTGACCGGTTTTTTGCTGACGAAGGCTCAGCAGCAGGACACCTTCCCGACCGAGTCGAAGACGCCGCCGCAGACATCGGCGTGATCTTCTCCTTCCGCCTGGACGAGCTGTACGCCATGGGTATCGTTGAGCTGATGGAGTGGCGCGAACGCGCGCGCGAACGCAGCGGGGCCGAGGAATGAGCGACGCCCGCCGCCTGCGCCTGGAGGTGGTGCTGGCCGCCGTGGACAAGGCCACGCGGCCGTTGCGCAACCTGATGAACGCCAACAACGACCTGGCCCGGGCCGTGAAGGCCACGCGCGCCCAGCTCAAGGACCTGGAGCGCACGCAGGCCGGCATCGACAGCTTCCGCAAGCTGTCGCGGGACGCGGCCATCACCGGCAACCAACTGAAGGCGGTGCGCGGGCGGGCGGACGAGCTGGCCCGCCAGCTCAAGGAAACCCGGGAACCATCCGCCGCGCTGACCAAGGCCTTCGAGGCCGCCAAGCGTGAAGCGCAGGCGCTCAAGGTGCGGCAATCGGAGCTGGCCGAAAAGCTGCACCAGGTGCGCGGGCGGCTGGCGGACGCCGGTATCGGCACGCAGAACCTGGCGCAGCACCAGCGCGCGCTGCGCAGCCGCATCGCCAGCACCAACGAACAGCTGGAGGCGCAGACCCAGCGCATGGCGGCCGTGACCGCGCAGCAGCGCCGCATGGCTACCGCGCAGCAGGCGGCGGACAAGGTGCGCGCGCGCGCCGGGAGCGTGGCCGCCGTCGGCGCGGGCGCCACCGCGGCCGGCATGGCTGCCGGTGCCCCGTTGCTCAAGGGCCTCGGGGAAGCCAAGCACTACGACCTGGAGAAGCTTCGCATTGGGGCGCTGGGCTTGGGCGACCAGTCCACCCAGGAAGCGCTGGCGTTCGCGCAGCAGATGAAGGCCTACGGCGTCAGCCAGGTTGAGAAAGCGGAGCTGATGCGCGACGCCATGAGCGTGTTCGCGGACACGCATCACGCCGAAATGGTGATGCCGACGCTCGCCAAGATGAAGTTCGCCAACGCCGCCGTGTTCGGCCAGGCCGAGGGCGCGGAGAACGAGCGCAAGTTTGTGGACATGCTCAAGGTGATTGAGCTGCGCGGCGGCCTGGCGAGCGAAGCCGAGTTCAAGAAGCAAGCCGACATGGTGCAGAAGGTCATCACGGCGACCGGCGGGCGCGTGCAGGCTGACGAATGGCTCAACGTCATCAAGACCGGTGGCCTCGCCGCCAAGGGCGCCGATGACAAGGCGTTCTACTACACGCTGGAGCCGCTGGTGCAGGAGATGGGCGGTAACCGCGTGGGGACAGCCATGATGAGCGCGTATCAGAACCTGTACCAAGGCAAGACGACGAAGCGGGCGCTGCACAACCTGGACAACTTCGGCCTGATCGCCGACCGCAGCAAGGTCAAGGAAGACAAGGCCGGGCAGGTGTCGTTCATGGACCCGGGGGCGCTCAAGGGCGCGGACCTGTTCCGCCAGAACCAGTTCGCGTGGCTGGAGAAGGTGCTGCTGCCGACGCTGGCCGCCAAGGGCATCACCGACCGCAAGCAGGTCGAGGACGCAATCGGCAGCATCTTCTCCAATCGCACGGCGGCGGGCCTGTTCGCGCAGATGTACCTGCAGCGCCAGCAGATCCACAAGAACATGCGCCTGAACGAAGGCGCCGCCGGCATCGATCAGCTTGAAACCAGGGCAAAGGGCACAGCCCAAGGCCAGGAGCTGGACACGCTGGCGAAGGTGCACGACCTGGAGAAAGCGCTGGGCGAAAAGGTGTTGCCGCTGTACGCGCGCGGCCTGGAGCTGGTCGGCAAGGCCGCCGAGGGCGTCACCTCGTTCATGCAGAACCACCCAACGCTGGCCAAGGCCGCCGCCGTCGCGGTCGGCGCGCTGGCGGCTTCCCTGCTGGTGCTGGGGCCGATCATGCTGGCCGTGGCGTCCGTGCTGGGGCCCTACGCGATGCTGCACATCCTTTTCGGCAAGCTCGGTGTCACAGGCGGCGTGCTGTCGGGCGTGTTGCGTGGTCTGGCGGGCGCCTTCAGCGTGGTCATGCGCGCCGTGGCGGTGCTGGGCCGAGTGCTGCTGATGAACCCGATTGGCCTGCTGGTGACGGCAATTGCGGTCGCGGCCTACCTGATCTACCGGTACTGGGAGCCGATCAGCGAGTTCTTCTCGGGGCTGTGGCAGCAGGTGAAGACGGCGTTCGACGGCGGTATCGCCGGCGTGTCCGCGCTGATCCTGAACTGGTCGCCGGCAGGCCTGTTCTACGCCGCGCTCGCGCCGGTGTTGCAGTGGTTCGGGTTCGACGTGCCGGCCAAGTTCACCGAGTTCGGCGCCAACATCGTGCAGGGCCTGGCCAACGGCATCCGCAGCGCCATCGGCTGGGTCACGGATGCGGTGGGCAGCGTGGCAAGCGGTGCGATCACGGCCTTCAAGAGCCTGCTGGGCATCCATTCGCCATCACGCGTTTTTGCCGAGTTGGGCGGGTTCACCATGGCCGGCCTTGGGGAAGGCCTCACGCGCGGCCAAGAGGGGCCGCTGCAGGCCGTTCAGCGGGTGGCCGCCAGGATGACCGGTATTGGCGCCGGCATCGCCATCGGTGCGGTGCCGGCCGTCGCATCGCCGGTGCGCTTTGACACCCGGCCGCCGCTGGCCGCCAGCTCGGGCGCTGGCACCGCGGCGCCGGCTGCCGCCGCGCCCATCACCATCGTCATCAACCCGCCGGCGGGTAGCGATGAACGGCTGATTGCGCACCTGGTGGAAGACCGGCTGCGCCAGATCGAGAACCAACGCGCGGCGCGTGGACGCTCGCGCCTCACCGATACGGATTGACCATGATGATGGCACTGGGGCTGTTTGTGTTCAGCCTGGACACGGCCCCCTACCAGGAGTTTCAGCGCCAGGTCGGCTGGCGGCACCCGTCGAACAACCGGGTCGGCCGGCGGCCGGCCCGCCAGTTCACCGGGCAGGACGACGAGACGATCACGCTGTCCGGCAAGCTGCTGCCGGAACTCACCGGCGGCGAGTGGACGCTGGCCGCGCTGGAGACCATGGCGAACACTGGCGATGCCTACACCCTCATCGAGGGCACCGGCCACTACTACGGGCAGTTCGTCATCGAGAGCATGGACATGAAGCGTACCTACTTCTTCCAGGACGGCGCGGCGCGCTCGGTCGATTTCACGATCAAGCTGGTGCGCGTGGACGATGACCTGCTGTCCAAGGTCGTGACCACCGTGACGAAGGCCCTGTCGTGACCGCATCCATGCTCACCAGCGATACCGAGCCGAAGCCCATCTACCGGCTGAAGGTCGGCGACAAGGACATCACGGGCCGCTTCCAAGACCGATTGATTGGGCTAACGCTCACCGACAACCCCGGCTTCGAGGCGGACCAGCTCGACATCGAGTTGGACGACAGCGACGGCCGGCTGGAGCTGCCCGAGAAAGGGGTACGCCTGGCGCTGTCGATCGGCTGGGCGGATACCGGCGTGGTAAGCAAAGGCACGTTCAAGGTGGACGAGCTGGAGCACACCGGCCCGCCGGATCGCCTCACGATCCGCGCGCGTAGTGTGGAGCTGGACGGCGGCCTCACCACCAGGCGGGACAACTCCTACGCCGGCAAGACCGTCGGCGCCATCGTGCAGGCGATCGCCACCCGCAACAAGCTCACGTCCATGGTTAGCAAGAAGCTGGCCGGCCAGGCGATCGCCCATGTGGACCAGACGGGCGAGTCGGACGCCAACTTCCTCACGCGCCTGGCGCGCGATTTCGATGCCATCGCCACCGTGAAGAACGGGACACTGCTGTTCATCCCGGCCGGCGAGCCGACCAGCGGATCCGGCATCGCGTTGCCGAAGGTCAGCATCACTCGGGAGGCAGGCGACACGCACACCTTCCTGGTGGCCGACCGTGAGAACTACAACGGCGTGAAGGCCTACTACCAGGACACCCGCGCCGGCACGCGCGGCGAAGTGGTGGTCGACGCCTCCAACGCCACCGTCACGAAAGAGAAGCGGGACGGCAAGGTCAAGAAGAAGACGAAGAAGGCCGCGACGGTGGCCGCGCAGCCCAACCCGGATAACGTGAAGGTGTTGCGCCACACCTACGCATCGAAGGCCAACGCCGAGCGCGGCGCGCGCGCCGCGTGGCGCAGGATTCAGCGCGGTGTCGCTACCTTCTCGATCACGCTGGCGCGCGGCCGGCCGGACCTGTTTCCCTCACTGCATGCGAGCGTGAGCGGGTGGAAGAAGGACATCGACAACACGCAGTGGAGCGTCGGCAAGGTAACGCACAGCCTGAACGATCGCGGCTACACCAGCGCACTGGAGCTGGAGATCCAGCCGGAGAAGTTGGAAGAATCGGGTACGGCCGCCGGGTGATGGTGCCGGCAGGCGCTGCCGTGTTGTGGCGGGGGCATCGACAACAGGCTGCAGGTGCTTTGCGCGCGCGCACGGGGCATCCTGCCGTTTGATCGCAGGCAACACCGGATTTTTCATGCAGGACATTCGATGCGGCGGATGCAGCCGCAAACTCGGTGAAGGCGAATACACCCGCCTCGTCATCAAGTGCCCGCGCTGTCGGGCCATCAACACCTTGCGGGCCACGAGCCCCGCCCCGGAACGCCCCCGAGCGTCAAATCTTCAGGACGCTCATGTATGCCAACCCCGACACACCGCACCACGCCCATAGCCCCACGGTCGGCAGCCTCTTCGCCGGCATCGGCGGCTTCGACCTCGGCTTCGAACGCGCCGGCTTCCGTACCGCCTGGCAGGTCGAAATCGACCCTATCCGCCGCGCCGTACTCGCAGACCGCTTCCCCCACGCCCAGCGCTTCGATGACGTGCGCGCCTGCGGACGGCGCAACCTGCTCCCCGTCGATGTCATCGTCGGCGGCTTCCCCTGCCAAGACCTCAGCACCATGGGCAAGCGCGCCGGACTCGCTGGCGAGCGCAGCGGACTCTTCTACGAAGTCGTCCGCATCATCAACGAGCTGCGGCCTCGCTGGCTGGTCCTTGAGAACGTCACGGGGCTGCTCTCTTGCAACGATGGCGAAGACTTTGCGGCAGTCATCGGGACCCTTGCCGAATGCGGGTATCTGGGATTCTGGCGGGTGCTTAATGCTCAGTATTTCGGAGTCCCCACGAAACGCCGTCGCGTTTTCATGGTCGCCGGTCTGGGATGCCAGCCCCCCATCGAGTTGCTGGCTGACGCCGGACCAGTGGACAGCCTTCCTCGCGCGCCGAAAGCGCAACAAACTGGCATCGGCCTCGCGGGATGGGCTTACCCTACCTTACTTGCTGGCAGCGCACCCGGCCAAATCAACCTCGGCGGTTCTGGCCTCGTCGCTGTCGAGGACGGATGGGGTGCGATGGTTGAGCGGAGCCGAACGATTGAGCATCATGGGCTTTGCAAGGGACTGGATGCGGCCAACTTTGCAGAAGCTCAAGGTGCCGGAAACGCCGTCAGTCCGCCGGTCGCGGAGTGGGTCGCGCGACATCTCATCGAAGAATGCGCATGACGAGCAATAGCGGCAGCCGAACGTACCTAGCGTCGATGCCCTAGTCGTGCTGTGTCAATTGGTCGTGTTCGATAGCCGGCGACCCAGGAATGGAGAGCGATATCCGCTCCCAGGCAATGCGATTGAGTCTCGCTGATTTTTATTCTGATCAGGCGCTGGGCACCCAGTACGGATCGCGATGCGCTGTTGGGTCGAGCACGCACTCAAAAGTATCCGACTCATAGGCATGCATGATGGCGCCGACAGAGTAAAAGTGGCCGTCCCACTGGCAATCGGACAGAGGCGCATCCGCGAGGACCCAACTCGTTACCAGCGCGGCAACCGCAGCACTAGTGACCGAGACCAGGGCAATCATCTTCCAACGCTGAGGGAAAGCGAGCTGCTGGCGTCTTTTGCGCCGGCCTCGCGATCCGGTAGGGGTTGCTGCTGTGTCTCGAATGGCTCTCGGCGCGAGAAAAATCGTGGTTCCGTTGATGATCTTTTTGACGTCGCCGTGAAATTCAAAACGTGACTTCATACTTCTAGTTGGCGGCCCCTCTTTTTATTGTTAGCCGCTGGTGTTAAGACGGCGGCACTCTACGACAAGCGCCACACTGCCTACTAGCCCCTCCGGAGGGGGGCGGGCTGGGAGGAACAACGGCTAATCGTCCTTGTCGGTACGTTTCTTCTTGCCGCTATCCGTGTGGACCGTCTGGTGGCGGGTTTCGTGGTAATCGCCGCTGATGTTCTTGACGTCGCCCACTGAGCCGTGGAACACCATCTCGTTACGCGTCTTCTTCACCTTCTTTTCTGCTTGAGGCTGAATGCCGCCGATAAGCGCCAGCACTCCAGATCGCCCCCGTGCATCGAGCTTGCGGTAACCCGTCAGCACCATCTCTTCATCGGGTGCCAGTTCCGCGGCCGAATGCTTGCCTGTCAGCACGTACAGGACATCGATGCCGCCTTCGGCCAACGCCATGAGGTAGTTGGCGTCTGGCGCGCGCTCAGACTTTTCATAGAGCACTTGCGTCTTCACTGACACACCGCCCAGCGCGCCGAACTCGGTTTGGTTCAGCCCCTTGCGCTTGCGCTCCTCGGTGAGACGTTCTCCCAGGAATTCCATTCGCTCCACTTTTGCTGTTGAAATTGCACCGTTCGGTGCATATACTATGTGCTGTCCAGTTGACCCGCTTAAGTATATCGACATGTCTATCGCGAAACCCCCGGTCTCTCCCGCCCGACGCGGCATTCTGACGACGCGCCCTGTCAGCGCCCGATTGATGCCTCACGAACTGGCCGCGCTCGAAGCCCAGGCACTGAAGGAGAACCGTTCCCTTTCCAGCATGGTTCGCCTCATGCTCATCAAAGGCATGGAGGCATCCGGCCTTCCGCTCATCGAGCCCTCCCAGGGCTGACTGCCCGCGCTCCGGCCCATCGATCCCGTCGTCCCGGCGCTCACGCGGAGGAACCCTCTCAATGAAACTCGTCTGCCCGCATTGCGACACGCGCATGCATATCCGCACCAGCCGCCCGGTGTCGCTGCTGTCGCGCGAGTTGTATGCCCAGTGCCCCAACGTGGACTGCGCTTACACGTGCGTGGCCATCGTCTCGCAAATCCGCACCATCGCGCCGTCCATGGCGCCCAACCCCAAGGCTTACCTGCCGATCGGCCGGACCCGCCATCTGCCCGGAAACCCGCGCCAGCTCGACCTGCTGCCCGGTTGACGGCGTAGCCCGCTAACCCCTTCCCCTCGCGTTCTGTTTTTTCGCGCCCTGCTCGGCGCGAGGGGCCTCTTTTTGCCCAAAAACCGCCGCGCATGCGGCTTTGCTTGGAGTTTTGTCATGCAACACCTGCCTGAAACCGCTGTCCTGACCTTCGAGAACGTCGAGTTCGATGTGGTCGACCTGCACAACATCCCGTGGCTAAGGGGTATGCAAATTGCCTACGCCCTGGGGTATCAGAACCCTCGGCAGGACATCAAAAACCTGTACGACCGCAACGCTGACGAGTTCACCGGCGAGATGACGCAGATTGTGGAACTGGACACGGCCGGCGGCCGTCAGCCGGTGCGCATCTTCAGTCCGCGCGGCTGCTATCTGCTGGGCATGCTGGCACGCACCGAGCGCGCCAAAGCGTTCCGCGGCTGGGTGCTGGATGTGCTGGAGGGACGCCAGTTGCCACGCAAGGTGGCAACGCTGACCGTGCCGCAGCACTTGGCCGCGCTGCGCTATCGCGGCGCCCTGGTGCGCGAGCTGGCCGCTGCGCAGGCGTTGCCGGTTGCACAGGAGCTGTACGCGAACCTGCTGCATGTCTCGCGCCTGTTGGGCATGTCCGCGCTCCCGTTGGCAAAGCTGGCGCCGATTGCCTGCCAGCAACAACTGCCGGGCCTGGCCTGAGGGGTGCCGCATGAATACCTATCTGATACGAATCACGGCCCCGAACGGTCAGCACCTCCATATGACGGTGCTTGCCTCTTCCCGTGCTGACGCATTCACGCAGGTGTTGCGCGAGCTGGAAGCCCCGGCCCCTGAGAACCCGCCAGCCCGCGACGGCTGCACCCGTCCCGCCGGGGAGGCCGCGTAATGCTCGCCCTGGCAGACCTGTGGATGCTGGCGTCCGCTCTGGTATCGGTCGCGCTGCTGAACTACGGCGCTCACACCCAGCGCTGGGGCGCGCTGGTCGGCCTGCTCGGTCAGCCGGCCTGGCTGTACCTGACAGACGTAACCGGCGAGGCTGGGATGTTCACCGCCAGCCTGTTCTTCACGCTGTGCTACGGCCACGGCGTGTGGCGCGGTTTTTTCTGCCGCCGCCATGGGTAAGCCCGACATCACGGAAGCGGACGTGCGTTGGACCCACCGCTTCCTGCGGCTCACCACGCCCTATGACGCCATGCCGCCCGAACTCCGCGCGGCCGTGGTCGCCGCCGCAAACGCGCTGGCGCCCCGCCTGCGGCGGCACCAGCGCACCAATTCCGACCCCGTTGACCTGAAGCGCCGCGCCGCCGGCGATCTGGACGACTGACTGTTCCACGTTACAACCATGAAAACATCCATCGCTTTCAACATCGACACCAACAGCCTGCAAGGCTGCACCGACGACTACCTTGCCGCTCTGTGGCATATCGCGCAGATCAATCCGGCCTGGAACGAGAGCCACGACGCCGGCGTGCTGGTGGAACACATCGGCCGCGAAATCATCCGGCGGTGGATGCGCGGCGTACCGGTGCCGCTCTGGAACATCCAGGGCGGCGACTACTACCACCAGCAGCTGATTCGTTTTGCGCAATGGAACGGGATTGACTGGGAGGCCATGCCGGTCGGTTCCCTTACCGATGTGCAACAGGCCGTACCGGAGAGCCTGTGATGCGGCTTTGCGAAATCAGGAACGTCCGCTCCGCTTCCCTATTTGGGGGCAAGGGATGAACCCAACCCTCACCGCCGACATCGTGTCCCGCCTGCTGCGCGACTACGACTTCAAGGAGCGCAACAACAAGCTGGAGGCGGGTGTCTGCCCATCCTGCGGCAAGCGCACGCTGTGGACCTTCTCCGACGCTCCCTGGGTCGTCCGCTGCAACCGCCTCAACAAATGCGCGTCCGAGTCCCACGTCAAAGAGCTGTACCCCGAGCTGTTCGCATCGTGGAGCGACCGCTATGTGCGTTCGCCCGACGCCCCCAACGCCGCTGCGGATGCCTATCTGCGCGACGCCCGTGGCTTCGATCTGGCACGCATTGCCGGCTGGTATGTGCAGGAGAGCTACTACAGCCACGAACTGAAGATTGGCAGCGCTACGGTGCGCTTTCCCCTTGCTGCGGGAGCGTACTGGGAGCGCATCATCGACCAGCCCGAGCGGTTCGGCGACCGCAAAGCCACGTTCCATGGGCAATATGGCGGTACCTGGTGGCAGCCGCCCAACCTGCCATCCGAGGCCGGCGAACTGTGGCTGGTGGAGGGCATCTTTGACGCGATTGCGCTTCTGCACCACGGCATTGCGGCCGTGGCCTTGCTGTCGTGCGTCAACTACCCGCGTGCCGCGCTGGCCGCTTTGGTGGAGCAATGCGCGGCTGCCGGCCGAACACGTCCGCGTCTTGTATGGGCGCTCGACGATGACCGCGCCGGCCGTCGCTACATGGCCCAGCACATCGAGCGTGCCCGTGCGGACGGCTGGGCCGCAGCCGCAGCGCTACCCAAGCAGGCAAGCAAGCTCAAATTGGATTGGAACGAGCTGCACCTGCGTGACCGGCTATCGCCGCAACACGTGGGGGAATACCGCTACCTGGGCGACTTGTTCACCGCTGCCAGCCCATCCGAGAAGGCCCGCCTTACCTATCACCGAGGCGGCGACGCACAATTCCCGTTCGACTATCGGAACCGGCTGTACTGGTTCAAGCTGGAACTGGACGCCTTCCAGCGCGAAACCGCCGCGGTGCGCGAAGCACACCCCGACATGCCCGACAACGAAGTGCGCGAGCACGCCGTGCTGCGCGCTGGCGTGGTGCAGATGGTCGCCAACTGTCAGCCCACCGCGCTCTACTACCAGGCCAGCCCGCAAACCGACGAGTCCTGGTACTACTTCCGCGTGGCCTTTCCGCATGATGGCGAGCCGATCAGGGCGACCTTCACCAGTGCGCAGATCGCCAGCAGCAGCGAGTTCAAGAAGCGCCTGCTGGGCGTGGCGCCGGGTGCCATGTATACCGGCACGGGCGCCCAGCTCGACGGCTACCTCGCGCGCCAGCTGGCACGCATCCCCACGGTGCAGACCATCGATTACGTGGGATACAGCAAGGAATACGGCTGCTACGTCTACGGCGACGTGGCGGTCAAGGACGGCCGGCTTTACCGCCTCAATGATGAAGACTTCTTCGACATCGGCAAACTTGCCATCAAGACCATCAGCCAGTCCGCCACCCTGAGCCTCAATACCGATGTCAAGGCCATGTCCGCCGACTGGCTCGCCCTGCTGTGGCTGGCTTTCGGACCCAAGGGGCTCGTCGCTCTGGCCTTCTGGTTCGGCAGCCTGTTTGCGGAGCAGATCCGTTCGGCACACAAGAGCTATCCATTCCTGGAGCTGGTGGGCGAACCCGGCGCCGGCAAGACCACGCTGATTGAATTCCTGTGGAAACTGTGCGGCCGACGCGACTACGAAGGCTTCGACCCGAGCAAGTCATCCCTGGCAGCGCGCGCCCGGAACTTCGCGCAAGTGTCCAATCTGCCTGTGGTGCTGATCGAGGCGGACCGAAGCGAGGAGGGAGCCAAGCAACGCGGCTTCGATTGGGACGAGCTGAAGACTGCCTACAACGGCCGCAGCACTCGCGCGCGCGGGGTCAAGAACGGCGGCAACGAAACCTACGAACCGCCTTTCAGGGGGGCCGTCGTCATCAGCCAGAACGCCGAGGTCAGCGCGAGCGACGCGGTGCTTCAGCGCATCGTGCATATCTACTGCGACCGATCCGCGCAGACGCCCGCCACGCGCGCCGCCGCAGAGGCGTTGGAGCGCATCGCCATCGAGGACGTGTCTGCCTTCCTCCTTGCGGCCGTCATGGCGGAAAACCGCGTGCTGGAGGCATTCAATGCCTGCGTGTCGCGGCACGAACAATTTCTGCTGGAGCGCCCAGAAGTGAAAACGGTGCGCCTGGCAAAGAACCATGCGCAAATCATGGCGATGGTCGATGCCCTGCGGCTTGTCTTGCCGCTGACCGATGCGCAGCACGCCGCCGGCCTAGCCGAGCTGGGCCGCATGGCTGCGGCGCGTCAGCAAGCCATCAGCGCGGATCACAAGCACGTCCAGCAGTTTTGGGAGGTCTACGACTTCATCGAGTCGGCCGACGACGACCGCCCCATCCTCAACCACTCACGCGGAGCCGGCCTGATCGCGATCAACCTCCAGCACATGGCTCAGGCGGCCGGCGAGCGGCGCATAGAGCTGCCCACCATTGAGGACTTGAAGCGCGTGCTGAAGACCTCGCGTCAGCGCAAGTTTGTGGATATCCGCGCTGTCAATAGCGCCATCAGTGCCTATCACAACCGCGAACACCTGCACGCGCCCAAACGGCCGGAGACCGTCAAGTGCTGGGTGTTCGAGTCTGGTCAACGGGGAACCAAAGTATGAGCCAGCACGCATCGAGTGAAGTCACGCCCGAGGAATTTGCGCGCCTGGTTGCGGAGTTGCGCCGTCTCCTGCAGGCCGTGCCGCTGCCGGACCAGCTGTGGGACGCTGCCACGATTGCAGATTGGATGGGCCTGTCAGCGGAAACTGTCGCGGAAGCTGTGGTGGTCCGGGACGGGTTCCCGAAGCCCGTCCAACCTACCGCAGCGCGCCAAGGCAAACGCCTTTGGTTTGCCGATGAAGTCATCCGGTGGGCGCGAGCCAATCGCGGCCGCCTGCCCACCGGCCGGGGGCGCAGGCGTCAAGCCTAAGCCGCCTTCGCAACGCCGTCGAGCTGGTCGGCCAGCTCTTCGGCAGTCGGGTTGTAGTACACCATCAGGCTCTTCAGGTCGCGATGCCCGATGATGCGCGCCAGGGAAAGGACGTCGACGCACTTTGCCAGTTGAGTGCACGCCTCGTGTCGCGTGTCATGAAAATGCAGGTCTTTCAGCTCTGCCTTGGCTACCGCGCGGCGGAACAGCACGTCTGCTGTCGCAGCTGTCAGCCGAAACAGCTGACCCACATCATTGCCAGGCAACAGTTTTAGCCGCTCGATAGCGCTAGCGGGCAACGGCACCTCGCGCCGATCGCCGTTTTTGGTTCGTGGCAAGATTGCCCTTCTCTCTTCAAAGCGCGCTGTGGTTTTGGTCAGCCCCAGCAACTCACTCTTGCGCATGCCTGTATCCAAGGCAACGAGGAAAGCAATGGCCACCTCATGCTGCATCGAGGTAGGCACTTGGCCCTCAACATAGTTGAGTGCAGCGCAGATTGCTTGCTGTTCTTCGGGAGAGATGCGGCGATTGCGCGATGGCGGGTTCGTCGGCCGACGCAGCCCGTGCATCGGGTTCTCTCGAATCCACTTCCACTCGGTACGCGCTACCTCAAATACGGCGGACAGCAGGTTCAGTTCACGGTTGACACTGCTTGCCGCTACCGGTTTACCACTGCGCCCCAGCAACTTGCCGCCCAGTCGAGCGTCGCGCCACTTTCCTATGTCGTCGGTGGTGATATCGCCCACCAGCTTTTCGGGCAAGTCAGGAGTGACGCGGAGAAACAGTTGAAGGCGGATTTCCTCCCAGCGCTTTCCGGTCTTGTGAGGCGCCACTTCCTCAATATATCGGCCGATAGCCTTGCGCAACGTGTGCTTCACAGGCCGGACACCTCGGCTCCGGTCGCGCAGGATGTCAGCCTCCCGCTCGGTCGCCCAAGCGACCGCCTCTGCCTTGGTGTCAAAGGTCTTGCTGTCTCGCACCCCCAGACGGGCAACCTCTACCCGCCAAACGATACCGTTTTTGCTCTTGCGCTTGATGTAAGTAGCCATGTGCTCTTTGGCGTAAATTTGGCGTAACGCCTACCGGCTCTTTACGCCAGAAGGCCCAATTTTACCGTCGAGCGGGCACCTTTTGTCGGCCGCAAATGGCTATACGACGCGCCTTTCCGGCCGATTCCCCGCTTTTCCGGCTGTTTGCCCAAAAGCGATGAAAGTCCGACCCCGGGCACCAAGCATTCCGCATGAAAGGCCAAGCACCCGCTTGGCCTTTTTTGCTTTTCGGGCGACATCGCACGCGCGTATGGCGGCCCCGGTCCGCCCAGATATATCACATCATGATATATTCGGCGCCATTCACCGAACGCCCCCATGCCAACCACCGCCCCACCCCGCCCCCTCAACAAAGCGGACTTCGAAGCCCTGTCCGACTTCCGCTACCACCTGCGCCGCTTCCTGCGCGTGTCCGAAGACCTGATCCAGTCCAAGGGCATCACGCCGCTGCAGTACCAGTTGCTGCTGCACGTCAAAGGATTCGTCGGCCGCGAATGGGCCACCGTGGGCGAACTGGCGGAGCGCCTGCAGGCGTCGCCGCACGGCACCGTGGCGCTGGTCACGCGCTGCGAAGACGCCGGCCTGGTCGAGCGCCGGCCGAGCGCCGCCGATGCGCGCCAGGTGGAAGTCCATCTGACAAAAAAGGGCGAACGCTGCGTCGGCCAGCTGGCGGCGCTGCACCAGAGCGAGCTGAGCGCCTTCAAGCGCGCCTTCCGCCTGCCCGATTTCGAAGCCTAGGAGCCGCCCCATGCAAACCCACGTCCTCCGGCGCGATTTCGCCACCGACACCACCCTGTTCCGCACCGTCGCGCTGGCGGCGGTCATCGCCGCGCTCGCCACGGTCGCGGCAGCGGTGCTGCTCGGCCTGATCCGCTTCTTCACCAACCTGTTCTTCTTCCAGACGCTATCGTTCGCGGACCATTCGCCGGCCGGCAACACGCTGGGCCTGTGGGTCATCGCGGTGCCGGTCATCGGCGGGCTGATCGTGGGCCTGATGGCGCGCTTCGGCTCGGACAAGATCCGCGGCCACGGCATCCCCGAGGCAATCGAAGCGATCCTGTTCGGCAAGAGCCGGATGTCGCCCAGGGTGGCGGTGCTCAAGCCGCTGTCGTCGGGCATCGTGATCGGCAGCGGCGGACCGTTCGGCGCGGAAGGTCCGATCATCATGACCGGCGGCGCGATCGGCTCGCTGCTCGCGCAGTGCTTCCGGCTGACCGCCGCCGAGCGCAAGACGCTGCTGGTGGCGGGCGCCACCGCCGGCATGACTGCCGTGTTCGGCACCCCGGTGGCCGCGGTGCTGCTGGCGGTGGAACTGCTGCTGTTCGAATGGCGCCCGCGCAGCATGCTGCCGGTGGCGGCGGCGTGCGCGGTGGCCGGCTTCCTGCGCGTGCTGGTGCTGGAACCGGGCCCGCTCTTTCCGCTGGCGACCGCCCCGGCGACGCTGCCTGCGCTGGGCTCGTGCGTGATCGCGGGGCTGCTGTGCGGGGCACTGTCGCGTTCGCTGTCGACCGCGCTCTACAAAACCGAAGACCTGTTCGGCCGCCTGCCGATCCACTGGATGTGGTGGCCCGCCCTCGGCGGGCTGGCCATCGGCATCGGCGGCTATTTCGAACCGCGCGCGCTGGGCGTGGGCTACGACGTCATCGGCGATCTGCTGCACAACCACCTGGCCATCCGCATCGCGCTCGCGCTGCTGGTGGTCAAGGCGCTGATCTGGGTGATCGCGCTGGGCTCGGGCACGTCCGGCGGCGTCCTTGCGCCGCTGCTGATGATGGGCGCGGGCCTGGGCGTGCTGCTCGGCCCCGTCCTGCCGGGCGGCGACCCAGGGCTGTGGCCGCTGGTGTGCATGGCCGCCACGCTGGCCGGTGTGCTGGGCGCGCCGCTCACCGCCATCGTGTTCGCCTTCGGGCTCACGCACGACATCAACGCCATCCTGCCGGCGCTGCTGGCGGTGTCGGTCGCGTACGGTTTTGTCGTGCTGACCATGCCGCGCTCGATCATGACCGAGAAGATCGCGCGGCGCGGGTTCCACATCTATCGCGAATACGCGGTGGATCCGCTGGAGCGCCACGCCGTCGACGAGGTGATGACGCGCACCGTGCAGACCATCGATGCGCAAGCCTCCGTGGCCGGCATCCTGGCCGAGCGCTTCGGCCCGACGCAGGCGCACCGCGCGTTTCCGGTGGTGCGTAACGGCGCGCTGATCGGCCTGCTGGACCGCGACGCCCTGCTCGCCGGCCACGCGCGCGGCGCGGCCATGATCGCCGACCTGTTCGGCGCCAACGCGCCGGTGATGGCGCTGCCGGGCGAGACCTGCCGCATCGTCGCCACGCGCCTGGCCGTGCACGGACTGGAGCGGCTGCCGGTCGTGGCCGATGCGCAATCGCGCCGGCTGGTGGGCATTGTCTCGCGCAGCGACCTGGTCAAGCCGTCGGTGGCGTTCTTCGATGAGGAGCAGCGCCGCGAGCGGTTCCGGCGCGCACCGCTGGCAGGCGCCCGCGTGCAGCTCGAACTGCGGCGCAGGCGCGCACGCCGTACGCCGAACTGAGCGGCCGGCTTGCGCGTAAAGGAGTCGGCGCCGCGCTCCTAACCCGCCGCGTGCCGGTTCCGCCCGCTTTCCTTGGCGCGGTAGAGCGCCAGGTCGGCGCGCCTGAGCATCTCCGAAGCGGTGTCGCCGGGGTGGCAGGCCGTCATGCCGAGGCTCACCGTCATGGCCAGTCCGCTGGGCAGGGATTCGTCCGCTTCGGCCACGGCCGCGCGCAGGCGCTCGACCACGCCGGCCGCCTCTTCGAGGGTGGTGCGGCTCATGACCACGGCGAACTCCTCGCCGCCCAGCCGGCCGATCAGGTCGCTGCTGCGCATCACGCTGGTGGCGAGCGAGGCGAAGCGCTGCAGGGCGAGATCCCCCACCGCATGGCCCCAGGTGTCGTTGATGCGCTTGAAGTGGTCCAGGTCCGCCAGGACCAGCACCAGTTGCTCGCCGCGCACATGGGTGCGTGTCAGCACGGTTTCGAACAGGGCGAGAAAGCGCCGCCGCGTCAGCACACCGGTCAGGTGGTCGAAATGGGCTTCGTTGGCGAGCGCGCTGTTGGTGCGCTGCAGGCTCTGATTGAGGTGGCGGGTCACGCGATGGTGCTGGCGCTCCCGCAGCAGGGACCACACCACCAGCACGAAGACCAGCAGCCCGCTGAGGAACAGCACGAAACCCAGCGAGCGATTGCGCTCGTGGGTGGCCAACTGATACGACCACGACCCCAACGGCTCCGCCACCATCACGGTCAGGTCTGCGCTGGCAGTGCGCGAGACTGTCAGCGAGGGGATCTCACTGCCCGCGCGCCACACCATGGCATCGCGCACATCGGCGGGAACCCACGACGGCACCGCCCGCTGCGCCGATGCGGCCGCCTGGTAAGACCACGGCTCGAAATCCACCCGCTGGTACTCGGTGAAGCGCTCGGACGGCGTCATCCGCTGCACGCGCGAATCGGGTAGCGCCTTGCCCACCAGCGAGGCGTCGGTCGACAGGATGATCAGCCCGTTCGCGTCCGCCACCAGCGAGGTCGGGTGCGACACCCAGTGCTGCAGGCGCGACAGGTTGACCTTAGTGCCGATCGCCGCCACCAGGCGGCCCTGGGCATCGTAGATCGGCGCGGCGAAGAACAGCCCCGGCACGCCCGTAATCGGGCCGACGGTGAACTGCTCGCCGAGGCCGCCCAGCATGGCCGCCTTCATGTACGGCTGGAGCGCCAACTGCATGCCGATGAACGAACCGGGCCGCCCCGCGTTGCTGGCCAGCACCACGTAGCCGCGCGTGTCGACCACCCAGGTGTAGTCCAGCCCGAGATTGCCGTTGGCGACGCTCAGGAACGTGCTCGCGGCCCGCACCTCGGGATGGGCCGTTGCCTCCTTGAGACGCAAGCCTTCATCCATCAGGTTCCAGCGGCGCGTATCGACGCGCGCCACGCCGGCAGGAATCGACTCGATCTCCGCCAGCGTCAGCGGCACGGCGCGCAGCAGCGCCACGTCGGCGGTGATCTGGCTGGCCATCCCGTCGGCCACCTGCTCGGCCAGCTGGCGGCGCGCATCGAACGTCTGCCGCAGCTCGCGCGCACCCATCGCATCCGCCACCATGCCGGCAGCGAACCAGCACAGGGCGGCGCCCGCCAGCAGCATCGACAACGCCAGCCCCACCCGCACGATGTGCCGGACGCGGACTTGAGGCGGGCGAGCGGGCTTGGCCACGTCAGCCCCCGCCGGCCAGGAAGTCGGCGACGGTCGGATACCGCAGCGCCAGCCGCAGTTCGCGCGCGAGGCGCACGCTGCGCAGGCGGCGCGATTCGCTCATGAACGAGAGCAGCGCCGGCTCCAGCTGCCGCGCTGCCTCGGCGCGAGCGATGCGCGGCGGGCGCGGCAGGCCGCGCGCGGCGGCCACCGCATCGAAGTAGTCGCCCATGCGCAGCTCGGTGGCATCGCTGACATGCACCACGCGCTGCGGACGGCCGCGGAACAGCGCGGCGATGAGCGCACGGGCCAGGTCATCGGCATGGATGTGGTTGGTGAAGACGTCGTCCTCGCGCCGCAGCGCGGGTGTGCCGCGCTGCAGGCGCGCCTCCGGCAGACGATCGCCGGCATAAATGCCCGGGATGCGCAGGATCGACGTGCGCCAGCCGCCGCCGACGCCGAGCCACCGCACCCGGCGCTCGGCCGCCACCCGCCGCATGGCCCGCGGCGTGGCCGGCCGCACCGGCCGGGTCTCGTCGACCCACGCACCGCCGCAGTCACCGTAGACGCCGCTGGTGCTGGCGTAGACCAGGGTGCGCGGCTGGAGGCGAGATTTCAAGCGGCCGGTACCGCTGCGCCGCTCGGGTAGAATGCGGCGTTTCATGCCACGCGAAGCGGCGGACCCGGCCTTGGCCGGCCCGGCGGCCCGCAGCCGTCCCGGCCGGGACAGCGCCTGGAGCAGCGCGGCCGTGCGCGGATCATCCGTGCCGGCGGCCGGCGGCGGCGCCAGGTGCAGGACACGCGGCGCCAGGCCCCGCAGGCGGCGCAGGGTGCCGATGCGGTCGAGGTCGGCCAGTACCGGCACGGCGCCGGCGGCCTGCAGCGGCGCGCGGCCCACCTCGCGCGAGGTGACGGCCAGGACGCGGAACCGCGACTGCAGGACCGCGAGGCAGCGCTGCCCCACGTCGCCGCATCCAACGATCAGGATGCGCGGACGCCCCAGCTTCCGCGTGAGGAAGGGTGACCCGGCAGCCGCCTGGTCCATCATCGGATGTGCCGCAGCGTGGCGACCAGACACTCTTTTCAACATATTTGGATTGTAGTATGGCTTATCAGATCAACGTGTTGCCCAGCGGCCGCCAATTCCAGGCCGAAGATGGTGAGACCATCCTGGCCGCTGCGCTGCGCCAGGGCATCGGCCTGCCGTACGGTTGCAAGAATGGCGCCTGCGGCTCGTGCAAGGGCCACGTGCGCGAAGGCTCCATCGTGCAGGGCAACCACTCGCCCAACGCGCTGACGGCGCAGGAGGCCACCGAAGGCCGCGCGCTGTTCTGCTGCGCGACGCCGGCCTCCGACGTCACCATCGAGGTGCGCGAGGTGCATGGCGCCGGCGACGTGCCCATCAAGAAGATCCCCTGCCGCGTCGCCTCGCTGGAGAAGGCCGCACCCGACGTGACCATCGTCAAGCTGCAGTTGCCCGCCACCGAGCGCATGCAGTTCCTGGCCGGCCAGTATGTCGAATTCATCCTGCGCGACGGCAAGCGCCGCAGCTACTCCCTCGCCAACCCGCCGCACGCCGACGGCCCGGTCGAACTGCACATCCGCCACACGCCGGGCGGCGCGTTCACGGACTACGTCTTCGGCGCCAAGGAAGGCCAGCCGGCGATGAAAGAGCGCGACATCCTGCGCTTTGAAGGCCCGCTGGGCAGTTTCTTCCTGCGCGAAGCCTCCGACAAGCCGATCATCCTGCTCGCTTCCGGCACCGGCTTTGCCCCCATCAAGGCCATTATCGAGCACGCCGCGTTCGTCGGCATCCAGCGCCCGATGACGCTGTACTGGGGCGGCCGCCGTCCGCGCGATCTGTACATGCACGCAATGGCCGAGGAATGGACGCGCACCCTGCCGGGCTTCCGGTACGTCCCGGTCATCTCGGACGCGCAGCCCGAAGACGGCTGGACCGGCCGCACCGGCTTCGTCCACCAGGCGGTGGTCGCCGACCACCCGGACCTGTCCGGCCACGAGGTCTACGCCTGCGGCGCCCCGGTGATGGTCAACGCGGCCCGCACGGACTTCGCCGCCCAGTGCCGCATGCATCCGGATGCGTTTTTCGCCGACGCGTTCACCTCGGAGGCGGACCTGCACCCGGCCACCTGAGCCCGACCGTTGCGCAAATCCACACGGGGCGAATTTCGTTTTGACTTGAGTGGATATCCGTCTTATTCTTGCGCCCATGAACCAGGCCCAGCACCTCCGACGCCGCCGTACGTTGCCTCCCTCGGGATGCCGCGCGGCTGCCTGCTGATTGCACCTATCGGGTTCAGAGAATTCGACGATCACAAGGCCACGGGCAATCCCCGTGGCCTTTGTCTTTTCCAACCACCGGTTTCATCTTCCTGCCGCCTTTTTCTGGAGCCTCTGCCATGGCGTTTGCTGATTACCCCGTCCAGTCCCTGATGTACATCACCAACCGGCCCGAGATCGTCTTCACCGAAGGCAAGGGCTCGTGGCTGACGGACCACAACGGCAAGCGATACCTGGATTTCGTGCAAGGCTGGGCCGTCAACTGCCTCGGCCACTCCAACGACGGCATGATCGAAGCGCTCAATGCGCAGGCAAAGAAGCTCATCAACCCGAGCCCGGCCTTCTACAACGAGCCGATGGCCAAGCTGGCCGGCCTGCTGAGCGCGCACAGCTGCTTCGACAAGGTGTTCTTCGCCAACAGCGGCGCCGAGGCCAACGAAGGCGCCATCAAGCTCGCGCGCAAGTGGGGCAAGAAGCATAAGAGCGGCGCAGGAAAGAATCGATTCGAGATCATCACCTTCGACCACAGCTTCCACGGCCGCACGCTCGCCACCATGAGCGCATCGGGCAAGGCCGGCTGGGACACCATCTTCGCGCCGCAGGTGCCGGGCTTCCCGAAGGCCATCCTCAACGACATCGCCTCGGTGGAAGCACTCATCACCGACGAGACCGTCGGCGTGATGCTCGAGCCGGTGCAGGGCGAAGGCGGCGTGCTGCCCGCCACGCCGGAATTCATGCAGCAGCTGCGCGCGCTGACCAGGAAACACAAGCTGCTGCTGATCGTCGATGAAGTGCAGGCCGGGTGCGGGCGCTGCGGCACGCTCTTCGCCTACCAGCTCTCGAACATCGAGCCGGACATCATGACGCTGGGCAAGGGCATCGGCGGCGGCGTGCCGCTCTCGGCCCTGCTGTGCACGGATGAAGTCGCCAGCTTCGAGGCCGGCGACCAGGGCGGTACCTACAACGGCAACCCGCTGATGACGGCCGTGGGCTGCTCGGTGATCGAGCAGCTGCTCGCCCCGGGCTTCCTGGCCGGCGTGCAGGAGCGCGGCGCCTACCTGCGCGCGCAACTGCTCGAGCTGTCGGAAGCATTCGGCCTGGCCGGCGAACGCGGCGAGGGCCTGCTGCGCGCCCTGCTGCTCGGCAAGGACATCGGCGGCCAGCTGGTCGAGGCCGCGCGCGAGATGAACCCGACGGGTCTGCTGCTCAACGCGCCGCGCCCCAACATCCTGCGCTTCATGCCGGCGCTGAACGTCACGACCGACGAGATCGACACGATGATCGGCATGCTGCGCACGCTGCTCAAGGCACACGGCTGAGCTTCAACGCTTCACCCCGGGCGGCGCGCGCGGCGCCGCCCTCCATCGCTGTTCCCAACCCGAGGTTTGCCATGGCCGTGACGCACGCAGTTCCGGCCACGGGGATCGTTTTGTCCGACGATCCCGCGTGGCTCCCGCTGGACCAGATCTACCGCTTTCTCTCGCAGGAAACGTATTGGGCCCGCGGCCTGCCACGCGCAGTGTTCGACCGATCGATCGCCCATTCGCTGTGCCTCGCGGCCTACCGCCTGAATGACGACGGCACGCACGGCGAGCTGGCGGGCTTCGCCCGGGTCATTTCGGACCACGCGACCTTCGCCTACCTGTGCGACGTCTTCGTGCTGCCCGAGTGGCGCGGCAAAGGTGTCTCGCACGCGCTGATGCGCTTGCTGCGCGAGCACCCTGAACTGCAGGGGCTGCGCCGCACGGTGCTGGTCACCACCGATGCCGACGGGCTCTACCGCAAGCACGGCTTTACCGACGTGCCCGGTGGCAGCGGCTTCATGCAGCTGCACCGGCCCAATGCCTATCAGGCGGCGGGCGACCCGGCGCAGACCGCTTCGGCCTGACGCCCAAAGAAAAAGCCTCGCTTGTCGCGAGGCTTTTTCCAGGGTGCTACGCAGAAGTTATTCGCCCAGATAGGCGGCGCGCACCTTCGGATCGTCCAGCATCTGCTTGGCGTCGCCGCTCATGGTGATCAAACCGGAGTCCATCACGTAGCCGCGGTGCGCCGCCTGCAACGCCAGGCGCGCGTTCTGCTCGACCAGCAGCACGGTCACGCCCTGGCCCGAGATGTCGCGCACGACCTCGAAGATCTTCTCCACCATGATCGGCGACAAGCCCATCGACGGCTCGTCCAGCAGCAGCAGCTTCGGCTGGCTCATCAGCGCGCGCGCCATGGCCAGCATCTGCTGTTCGCCGCCCGACATCGTGCCGGCCAGCTGGTTGGCCCGCTCCTTCAAGCGCGGGAAGATGCCGAACATGCGATCGATATCGGCCTTGATACCCGACTCGTCGTTGCGCGTGAAGGCGCCCATCTGCAGGTTCTCGACGATGGTCATGCGCGCGAACACGCCGCGGCCTTCCGGCACCATCGCCAAACCCTGCTTGAGCAGGTTGTAGCTCGGCACGCCCTTGATGGACTTGCCCATGTACTCCACATCGCCGCCGGCCCAGCCCTGCAGGCCGGTGATGGCCTTCATGGTGGTGGTCTTGCCGGCGCCGTTGGCGCCGATCAGCGTCACCAGCTCGCCGTCCGCGATTTCGAGATCGACACCCTTGACCGCCTGGATGCCGCCGTAGGCCACCTTCAGGCCGGAGATCTTCAGTACTGTCTGTTTCATGTTCCGCTCATGCTCCATTTCTTCGGCTCAATGCGCGGACGCGCCCAGGTAGGCCTCGATCACGGCCTGGTTGCTCTGCACTTCGTGCGGCAAGCCCTGCGCGATCACCTTGCCGTAGTCGAGCACGGTCAGGCGGTTGCACAGGCCCATCACCAGCTTCACGTCGTGTTCGATCAGCAGGATGGTCTTGCCGTCGGAGCGGATCTTGTCGAGCAGGCCGCGCAGCTCGACCTTCTCGGTGGCGTTCATGCCCGCGGCCGGCTCGTCCAGCGCCAGCAGCTTGGGCTGCGTGGCGAGCGCGCGCGCGATCTCCAGGCGGCGCTGGTGGCCGTACGACAGGTTGCGCGCCGTGTAGTTGGCGTACTTGCCGATGCCGACGTAGTCCAGCAGGTCGTGCGCCCAGTCTTCGATGGACGCTTCCTCTTCGCGCGCGGCCTTGGTGCGGAACACCGCGCCGATCAGGCCGGCCTTGGTGCGCACGTGGCGGCCGACCATGACGTTCTCCGCCGCGGTCATGTCGCCGAACAGGCGGATGTTCTGGAACGTGCGCGCGATGCCGGCCTTGGCCACTTCGTGCACGGCGGTCGGCTGGTACGGCTGGCCGGCCAGCACGAACTCGCCGGCGTCCGGCGTGTACAGGCCCGTGATGACGTTGAAGAACGTGGTCTTGCCGGCGCCGTTCGGGCCGATCAGGCCGTAGATCTCGCCTTCGCGGATCTCCAGGCTCACGTCCGACAGCGCCTGCAGGCCGCCGAAGCGCTTGTTGACTCCCCGGATCGAGAGGAGGTTGTTGTTGCTCATGTGCGTGCCTCCATCAGATGCGGGACAAACCACCGACCCGCGCCTTCTGCGGGCGGTCTTCCTTGCGCGGCGAGGGCCACAGGCCCGCGGGGCGATACAGCATCACCCCCACCATCGCCAGGCCGAACAGCAGCTGACGCAGCACTTCCGCTTCCACGATCACGTGGCCGAACAGCTTGTTCTGGATCGGCTCGGCCAGCGCGCGCAGCAGTTCCTGGAAGCCCACCAGCAGGATGCCGCCCAGGATCACGCCCGGGATATGGCCCATGCCGCCCAGCACCACGATGGCCAGGATGTAGATCGACTCCCACAGCACGAACGATTCCGGCGACACGAAGCCCTGGAACGACGCGAACATCGCCCCCGACACGCCGCCGAACGACGCGCCCATGGCGAACGCCAGCAGCTTGATGTTGCGGGTGTTGATGCCCATGGCCTTGGCGGCGATCTCGTCCTCGCGGATGGCAACCCATGCACGACCGATCCGCGAATTCTGCAGGCGCAGGCACACCGTGATGATGCCCATCGCCAGCAGCACGAACAGGTAGTAGTACATGTGCACCGGCTCGAAGTGGATGCCGAAGATGTCATGCCGCTTCGAGAAGTCGAACCCGAAGAGCTTGACCGGCTCGATCAGGTTGACGCCCTTCGGACCGTTGGTGATGTTCACCGGGCGGTCGAGGTTGTTCATGAAGATGCGGATGATCTCGCCGAAGCCCAGCGTCACGATGGCGAGGTAGTCGCCGCGCAGCTTGAGCGTCGGCGCCCCCAGCAGGATGCCGAACAGCGCCGCCAGCCCCGCGCCCAGCGGGATCACCCACCAGATCAGCAGATGCAGCCCGTTCGGAAACAGCTGATGGATCCACTCGAACTGGTTGGTCAGGTGCGGCGAGCCCAGCAGCGCCATCATGTAGGCGCCCACCGCGTAGAACGCGATGTAGCCCAGGTCGAGCAGGCCGGCAAAGCCCACTACGATGTTCAGGCCCAGGGCCAGCATGATGTACAGCAGTGCGAAGTCCAGCACGCGTACCCAGTAGTTCCCGCCGACGGCGCCCACGAGGAACGGGGCGAAGATGGCGAGGATGAAGAAGCCGAGAAGCGCGGCGCGCGTCTTCTTCGGCGCTTTGAATTCCGTTGCAGTTTCTGTCATGGCGCTCCCCTTCTTATGCACGGTCTGCAACGCGTTCGCCCATGATGCCGGACGGGCGGAACAGCAGCACGCAAATCAGCACAATGAACGCGAAAACATCCTGGTAGTTCGAACCGAACACACCGCCGGTCAGGTCACCGATGTAGCCGGCACCCAGGGCCTCGATCAGGCCCAGCAGCACACCGCCCACCATGGCGCCCGCCAGGTTGCCGATGCCGCCCAGCACCGCGGCAGTGAACGCCTTCAGGCCGGGGATGAAGCCCATGTAGAAGTGGGCATTGCCATAGTTGGTGGCCATCATCACGCCGGCGACGGCTGCCATGGCAGCGCCGATCATGAACGTGGCGGAGATGACGAAGTTGGGGTTAACACCCATCAGGCCGGCCACGCGCTGGTTCTCGGCAGTGGCGCGCATGGCGCGGCCGAGCTTGGTGCGGTTGACCAGCAGCGTCAGCCCGGTCATGACCGCCAGCGACACCAGGATGATGGCGATCTCCTTGCCCGTGATCGTCGCGCCGGTCGAACCGATATCGATCGGCGACGAGGGCAGCAGTTGCGGGAAGGTCAGCGGGTTGCGCGACCAGATCATCATCGCCAGGGTCTGCAGCACGATCGACACGCCGATGGCGGTGATCAGCGGCGCCAGGCGCGGCGCATTGCGCAGCGGCCGGTAGGCGACCCGCTCGATGGTGTATGCGACGACGGCGCAGACCGGCATCGCAAACAGCAGCGCCAGGACCAGCGTCAGCCAGTCAGGCAGGTTGGGGAAGAACTTCTGGAGGAAGTTGATGGCGGTCAGTGCGGACATCGCGCCGATCATCAGGACATCGCCGTGGGCAAAGTTGATGATGCCGAGAATGCCGTAGACCATGGTGTAGCCAAGTGCGATCAGCGCGTAAATGCTGCCGAGCACCAGGCCGTTCACGATCTGCTGGATAAAGATATCCATGAGAACAGCTCCTGCTATGCCTTGCTTTGTTGTAGGCGACGGGATGGCGCGCCCGCAAGGTATGCGATCAATCGGATGGGTAAAGTGTGTGCTGGTAAGCGGCCTGCCGACGCACCCATGGTGAGGGTCTTGTGTAACTGGCGAGGCTATAAAAAACGGCACCGCTAGGGTAAGGCGCGGTGCCGTTTTCCAGGGCGGATAACCCCTCGATTACATCTTCACGACGTCAAGAACGGTCTTCTTTTTGTCCTTGTAGTTGTACAGGGTGATCGAACCTTCCTTCAGGTCACCCTTGTCGTCGAACGCGATGTTGCCGATCACGCCGTGATAATTGGTTGTCGGCATGGCAGCCAGGATCTTGGCGGGGTCCACCGAGTTGGAGCGCTTCATCGCATCGACGACGACCATCACGGCGTCATACGTGAACGGTGCGTAGATCTGCACCGGCGTCTTGAAGCGGTCTTCGTACTTCTTCTCGAAGTCCGCGCCCTTCTCCATCTTCGACAGCGCCAGGCCCGCTTCCGAGCAGATGATGTTGTCGATGGCGTCGCCGGCCAGTTCGGCCACCTTGTCGGTGCACACGCCGTCGCCGCCAACGATCTTGGCCGTGATGCCCAGTTCCTTGGCCTGCTTGGCGAACGGACCGCCGGTGGCGTCCATGCCGCCGTACATGATCACGTCCGGCTTCTTGCCCTTGATCTTGGTCAGAATGGCCTTGAAGTCGGTGGCCTTGTCGTTGGTGGCTTCACGTGCCACCACGTTCACGCCGTCGGCCTTCGCGGTCTTCTCGAACTCGTCGGCCAGGCCCTTGCCGTAGGCGGTGGCATCGTCGACGATCGCCACGCTCTTGGCGCCCAGGGTCTTGGCGGCGTAGTTGGCCAGCGCCGGACCCTGCTGCGCGTCGGTCGCAACCACGCGATAGGTCGTCTTGAAGCCCTGCTTGGTGTAGTCGGGGTTGGTCGACGACGGCGAGATCTGCACGATGCCGGCATCGCTGTAAATCTTCGAGGCCGGGATCGACACGCCCGAGTTCAGGTGGCCCACGACGGCGACGACTTTCTCGTCCACCAGCTTTTGCGCAACGGCCGTACCCGTCTTCGGATCAGCTGCATCATCCTCGCCCACCAGCTCCAGCTTGATCTTCTTGCCGTCGATGGTCAGCCCTTCCTTGTTGACATCTTCCACGGCCAGGCGTGCACCGTTTTCGTTGTCTTTGCCCAAGTGAGCGATACCACCCGTCAACGGTGCGGCGTGACCAATCTTGATGACGGTCTCACCACCACCGGCAGCAGCGGCCGGGGCCGACGTTGCAGCAGGCGCAGCAGCCTGGTCTGCGGGCTTTTCCTCGTTCTTACCGCAGGCTGCTACAAGTGCCACGGCAGCCGCAAGCGGCAGAACTTTGGCAAGCTGAATTTGCATGAATGATCTCCTAGATCTCGCAAGAGCAAAGAGAGCGTCCTGCCTCCCGGCCACTCCCTTTGCGCGGATTGTTTCAATTTGAAACGCGCGAATTGTATCCCCTTTTTTTGCGGATGCAATACGCGTCGCAACAACGATTTTTGCCGTAACTACGCCCTTTTACGGGCTTTCCCCAATGCACAGAAACGGGTGATTTCGCGCAGGCAAACGCGAATGGCAAACAGCTTTAACAAGAAGCGTGCCAGAGCCTTTCCGGGCCTGGGCGTTGGCGCGACGCCAAGCGCACTTTCGTACACAGCAAGGCCGTCCGGAGATCGAATTCTTTTGCAATGCACAAAATAAAACGGCCACTCTTCTGAAAGAGTGGCCGCTATATCGATAAAAGCGCTTTACGCACCGCAATTGTGCGCACCATTACCGTGCGATCAATTAAGCGGACATTTACATCATGCCAATCAATTGATTTGAAGTCCCCTCGGAAGAGGGAAAGACATGTTTTCCTGGATGCCGTCGAGCGGACGCACGGAGCGCGCACCGAGTGCGCGCAGGCGATCGACGATCGACTGCGCCAGCTCCTCCGGCGCGGACGCCCCCGCCGTCAGGCCGACGCGGCGCTTGCCCGCCAGCCACTCCGGCCTGACCTGCTCCGGGGTATCCACCATATAGGCGGGCACGCCCAGCTTTTCGGCCAGCTCGCGCAGCCGGTTGGAGTTCGAGCTGTTCGGACTGCCGACCACGATCACGACCTCGACCTGCGGCGCCATGAACTTGACCGCGTCCTGCCGGTTCTGCGTGGCATAGCAGATGTCCTGCTTCTTGGGCTCGTGCACGGCAGGAAAGCGCGCCTTGATCGCCGCGACGATCTCCTGCGTCTCGTCCACCGACAACGTGGTCTGCGTAACGTAGGCCAGCCGCGCCGGATCCTTGACGGCCAGGCGCGCCACGTCGTCCACCGACTCGACCAGCAGCATGCCGTCGTCGGCCTGCCCCATGGTGCCCTCGACTTCCGGATGGCCCTTGTGACCAATCATG
This sequence comes from Ralstonia nicotianae, assembly GCF_018243235.1. Lineage (NCBI taxonomy): Bacteria > Pseudomonadati > Pseudomonadota > Betaproteobacteria > Burkholderiales > Burkholderiaceae > Ralstonia > Ralstonia nicotianae. The sequence goes on along the minus strand of NZ_CP046674.1, from coordinate 967,391 downwards.
ATGATCTCGAAGCCCTGGGTGCGCATCTTCGACACTTCGACATGCACCTTGGTCACCAGCGGGCAGGTCGCATCGAACACGCGCAGGCCGCGCGCCTCGGCGGCCTGGCGAACGGCGCGCGACACGCCGTGCGCGCTGAAGATGACCGTACCGCCCACCGGCACGTCGTCCAGCTCCTGCACGAACACCGCGCCCTTGCTGCGCAGATCGCTCACCACGTAGGCGTTGTGCACGATCTCGTGGCGCACGTAGATGGGCGCACCGAACAGCTGCAGCGCGCGCTCGACGATCTCGATGGCGCGGTCCACGCCGGCGCAGAAGCCGCGCGGCTGTGCCAGCAGGACTTCGGCGTCGGCGCCGGTCACGGGTTCGATCGCAGCGTTCTCGGTCGTGCTCATCACAGGATGCCGATCAGCTGGACTTCGAACAGGATGGTCTGCCCGGCCAGCGGATGATTGAAATCGAACAGCGCCGCGGTCTCACCGACCTCCTTCAGCACGCCCGCGTACTTGCCGCCGCTGGGGGCGTTGAACTCGACGAGATCGCCGGGCTGGTAGTCCTCCTCGAACGAGGAGTTCTCGCGCAGCGTGGCCAGCGATACGCGCTGCAGCAGATCGGGATTGCGCGGCCCGAATGCATGCTCGGGCGCCAGCCGGAACGTCATGCGCTCACCCTCGTGCATGCCGAGCAGCGCCTGTTCCAGCGTCGGCGCCAGTTGGCCCTGGCCCAACAGCAGCGTGGCGGGCTTATCGCCGAAGGTGGTGACGATGTCCGTATCGTTTTCCAGAGCGATCCGGTAATGCAGCGTCAGATAGGAATCCGGCCCGACCACTTTGCCTGCGCCGCCTGCCGGCGCCCCGTTCACCAAATTTTGCACGCTTGACCTGCTCGACCAAAAAGTAACCAGGTATTGTACGTCAGCACCACCCCTCCCGCAGACGCGCCGGACGCTGCACGCGGCGCCGCCTCGCGGCTTTGCTCATCGCATTCCCACGTTCCATGGCAATCGCTGACTGGCCGGCCCACGAGCGGCCGCGAGAAAAACTGCTCACCCAAGGTCCCGCCGCGCTGTCCGACGCGGAATTGCTGGCGATCTTCCTGCGCATCGGCATGCCGGGCAAGAGTGCGGTCGATCTCGCCCGCGAGCTGCTGGCCCACTTCGGCTCGCTCGGGCGCCTGTGTCATGCGTCGCGGCGGGAGTTCTCCGCCATCCACGGCATGGGGCCGGCCAAGTACGCCCAGTTGCACGCGCTGCTGGAGGTGGCGCGGCGCGCGCTCAAGGAAGAAATCGCGTACGGCCAGACCCTCGAATCCCCGCAGAGCGTCAAGGATTTCCTGCGGCTCACGCTCGGCCACCGTCCGCAGGAAGTGTTCGCCTGCCTGTTCCTGGACGTGCGGCACCGGCTCATCGCCTGGGAAGAGCTGTTCCAGGGAACGCTGACCGAAGCCCGCGTCTACCCGCGCGAGATCGCCAAGCGGGCCCTGCACCACAACGCCTCGGCGCTGATCCTGTCGCACAACCACCCGACCGGCCATGTCGAGCCCAGCGAATCGGACCTGATGCTCACCCGTGAGCTGTGCCGGGCACTCGCGCTGCTCGACGTGAGAGTCCTGGATCACATGATCGTCGGCCGCGCCGAGGTCTACAGCTTCCTGGAGCACGGCAAAATGTAGCGCCAACGCCGCGCGTGTCGGCATTCCATTGATCTCGTTGATTCCACAGTGGTTTTGTGTGTATAATCCGCGTTTCGCTGAAGTGTCCCACCTCTACAGTGGCGCTGCGCTTGGTTTTGCACCCGCGCCCGGTCGCAAACTGTAGTCATACGAATCAAGAGTTAGGAGTGCTCCATGGCACGCGTCTGTCAAGTGACCGGGAAAGCGCCGATGGTCGGCAACAACGTTTCCCACGCCAACAACAAGACCAAGCGCCGTTTTCTGCCGAACCTGCAGAACCGTCGCTTCTGGGTTGAATCCGAAAACCGCTGGGTGAGCCTGCGCGTCTCGAACGCCGGTCTGCGCCTGATCGACAAGAAAGGTATCGACGAAGTGCTCGCAGATCTGCGCGCACGCGGCGAAGTCTAATTAGGAGTACATCATGGCCAGCAAAGGCGGACGCGACAAGATCAAGCTGGAATCGACCGCAGGTACGGGTCATTTCTACACGACCACCAAGAACAAGCGCACCAAGCCGGAAAAGATGGAGATCATGAAGTTCGATCCCGTCGCCCGCAAGCACGTCGCTTACAAAGAAACCAAGATCAAGTAATTGGTTTCCGTCGGCATCGCCGGCACCGAGAAACCCGCCTCATGGCGGGTTTTTTGTTGTCCGCCGCAAGCCCGCGAGAGCACGGTGTACACTGCGTCTCTTTCCGGTTCCGATTGACCCGCGGCTGCGCCGGCCGCTGACATACCCCGCGTCCCGCACGGGTTTTCCATGAATTTCGATGTTGCCGTTGTCGGCAGTGGTCTGGCGGGCCTGACCGTCGCCCTGCACCTCGCCGATCACCGCCGCGTGGTCGTCATCAGCAAACGCACACTGCCCGAAGGCGCGAGCGACTGGGCCCAAGGCGGCATCGCCGCGGTGCTCGACTCGAACGACAGCCATGACGAGCACGTCGACGACACCCTGATCGCGGGCGCCGGCCTCTGCGACGAAGCGGCCACCCGCTACATCGTCGAAAACGGCCGCGCCGCCATCGAATGGCTGATCGGCCACGGCGTCCCCTTCACGCGCGACGCACGGGCCGAACTCGGCTTCCACCTGACGCGCGAGGGCGGCCACCGGCACCGCCGCATCATCCACGCCGCCGATGCCACCGGGCATGCCGTGGTGACCACGCTGGTCGACAAGGTGCGCGCGCATCCGAACATCACGCTGCTGGAAGACCATTTCGCCATCGACCTGGTCACCGACGCCAAGCTGGGGCTGCCGGGCATGCGCTGCCACGGCCTGTACGTGCTCGATTGCAAGCGCGGCGACGTCAAGACGATCATCGCCAGCCAGACCGTGCTGGCGACCGGCGGGGCCGGCAAGGTCTACCTGTACACGACCAACCCCGACACCGCCACCGGCGACGGCATCGCGATGGCGTGGCGCGCGGGCTGCCGCGTGGCGAACATGGAGTTCATCCAGTTCCACCCGACCTGCCTGTACCACCCGTTCGCCAAATCCTTCCTGATCAGCGAGGCGGTGCGCGGCGAAGGCGGCAGGCTGGTCCTGCCCGACGGCACGCGCTTCATGCCCGCCCACGACGAGCGGGTCGAACTGGCCCCGCGCGACATCGTGGCCCGCGCCATCGACTTCGAGATGAAAAAGCGCGGCCTGGACTGCGTCTACCTCGACATCAGCCACCAGAGCCCCGCCTTCATTCAGGAACACTTCCCGACCATCCTCGCCCGATGCCTGGAACTGGGCATCGACATCACGCGCCAGCCGATCCCGGTGGTGCCGGCCGCGCACTACACCTGCGGCGGCGTGGTGACCGACCAGCTCGGCCGCACCGACATCGCGGGCCTGTACGCGGTAGGCGAAACGGCCTACACCGGCCTGCACGGCGCCAACCGGCTGGCCAGCAATTCGCTGCTGGAATGCATGGTGATCGGGCGCGGCGCGGCGCAGGACATCCTGGGCCAGCCGGCCACGGCGCCGACCCCGACCCCGATCCCGGCCTGGGACGAAAGCCGCGTGACGGACGCCGACGAGGAAGTCGTCGTCTCGCACAACTGGGACGAACTGCGCCGCATGATGTGGAATTACGTCGGCATCGTGCGCACCAACAAGCGACTGGAACGCGCACAGCACCGCATCGCCCTGCTGCGCGAAGAGATCGCCGAGTACTACGCCAACTTCCGCGTCAGCCACGACCTGCTGGAGCTGCGCAATCTGGTGGAGGCGGCCTCGCTGATCGTCGACAGCGCGCTGTCACGCCACGAAAGCCGCGGCCTGCATTTCTCGCGCGACTACCCGCAGACCCTGCCCAAGGCGCTGCCGACGGTGATGCAACCCGCGCATCGGCGCACCTCGCGCAAGCACTGAGCCGTCTTATTCGACGACGCGCAGGGAGTAGTCTGTCGCGCGCACGTCCTTGGTCAGCGCACCGACGGAGATGCGGTCCACACCGGTCTGCGCAAACGCGCGGATGGTGGCCATGCTCACGCCGCCGGACACCTCCAGCAGCGCCCTGCCCGCCGTCACGCGCACAGCCTCATGCATGGCGGGCTCGTCAAAATTGTCGAGCAGCACGGAAGTCGCCCCCGCCGCCAGCGCCTCTTCCAGCTCCGCAAGCGTTTCCACCTCGACCTGGATCGGCACGCCGGCATCGAGCGCCTGCGCCGCGCGCAGGGCCGCCGTCACGCCGCCAGCTGCCGCGATGTGGTTTTCCTTGATGAGGATGCCGTCGTACAGCGCCAGCCGCTGGTTCTCGCCGCCACCGATGCGCACCGCGTACTTCTGCGCCAAGCGCAGGCCCGGCAAGGTCTTGCGCGTATCCAGCACGCGGGCGCGCGTGCCGGCGATAGCCTCGGCATAGCGCGACGTCGCCGTCGCCACGCCGGACAGCAGTTGCAGGAAGTTCAGCGACGCGCGCTCGGCGGTCAACAGCGAACGCGCCGGGCCCTCGATCTCGCACACCACGGAATCGGGCGCCATGCGGTCGCCTTCGTGCTGCAGCCAGGTCACGCGCAGCGCCGGATCGACAGCCTGCATGCAGGCATCGAACCACGGCGCGCCGCACAGCACCGCGGCTTCGCGCACGATCACGCGGGCACAGGCATGGCGGTCGGCGGGAACCAGCAGGCCGGTGCGATCACCCGTGCCGACGTCCTCGCGAATGGCGGCCGCCACGTTGGCGGCCAACGCCTCGCGCAGCGCCGAGCCGAAGCTGTCGAACGTCGCCTGCGCTGCGCTGGTGGTCATCTGGGTTGCCGTCATGCCGGACCGACTCCTTGGAAGAGTTGCGTATTGGCCGCCAGATCGCCCTGGGGCCGGACTGTCGTTTTCTCGCGCGCGGCGAAGTCCAGCATGCGCGTAATGCAGCGCACCGCCTGCTGGCCGATCTGCGGATCGACGTGGATTTCGTTGCGGCCGGTCTCGAGCACCTCGGCCAGGTTGGTCAAGGCGTTCATCGCCATCCACGGGCAGTGCGCGCAGCTCTTGCACGTGGCGCTGTTGCCGGCGGTCGGCGCCTCGATGAAACGCTTGCCGGGCGCGGCCATGCGCATCTTGTGCAGGATGCCGTTGTCGGTCGCGACGATGAACGCGTCCGCCGGCAGCGACTGTGCCGCAGCGATCAGCTGCGAGGTCGAGCCCACCACGTCCGCCTGCGCTACCACCGATGGCGGCGACTCCGGATGCACCAACACCTTGGCGTGCGGATGCTCGGCTCGCAGCAGGTCCAGCTCCACGCCCTTGAACTCGTCGTGGACCAGGCACGAACCCTGCCACAGCAGCATATCGGCGCCGGTCTGCTGCTGGATGTAGCTACCCAGGTGGCGATCCGGCGCCCACAGGATCTTCTGTCCCTGCTCGTGCAGATGCTGCACGATCTTCAGGCCGATGGAGGACGTGACCATCCAGTCGGCGCGCGCCTTCACGGCGGCGCTGGTGTTGGCATAGACGACGACAGTGCGGTCCGGATGCGCGTCGCAGAAGGCAGCGAACGTGTCCGGCGGACAACCCAGGTCCAGCGAGCAGGTCGCATCCAGATCCGGCATCAGCACGGTCTTTTCAGGACTCAGGATCTTGGCGGTCTCACCCATGAAGCGCACGCCTGCCACCACCAGTGTCTTGGCCGAGTGGTCACGGCCGAAGCGGGCCATCTCCAGCGAATCCGACACGCACCCCCCGGTCTCCTCGGCCAGGTCCTGCAGGTCGGCATCGACGTAGTAGTGCGCGACCAGCACTGCATTCCGCTCCTTGAGCAGACGCTTGATGCGGGCTTTCAGGGCGTCGCGCTCCTCGCGTGACAAAGCCGGCGGCACCTTGGCCCAGGCGTGCGCGACGCAACTGGCCCCGGATTGCGCCTCGGCGAGCATATTCGGGCGCTCGAATTCAACCGTCTTGATGTGGGTTTCCATGGTGGTCTCCCCGTCCGGTGGGCGCCGGGAAAAGTGGCGCGGCAGTATCACAGACGGTGTGTGTGGAGGACGCTGAGCGCGCTGCTTGGTCGCGCCTTGTTAAGAGAATGAATGGAGGAAGTTTACCCAAAAGAAAAGCCCCGCTGCGCAGCGGGGCTTCATCATTGAAGCAGCAAGATCAGGCGTACCGGCGCAGGCGCACGGCGAATTCCTGCAGCGCATGGATGCCGCTTTCCTCCGCCCGCTTGCACCATTCCTGCAGCTGGTGCAGCAGTTGTTCGCGCGTGGCGTTCGAGCGGCCCCACAGCGCGCCCAGGTCGCGACGCATCTCGACGAAGGTGTGCAGCGCGGAATGGTCCGACACGATCTGCGACAGCTGCTCACGCTGAGGCGCACCCAGCTTGGCCTCATCGCGATGGAACCACTTGCGGGCCGGCTTCAGCGCGCGGTATTCCACGTCGCGGGCGTCCTTCAGCTTGGCCAGCTCCTGGCGATAGGCGACCTTGACGGTCTTGGCATAGCGGGCCATCACGTCGTAGCGGTTGGCGATGATCGCTTCCAGCGTGTTCTGGTCAACCGGCTTGACGTCGCCGAAGCGTGCCTTGGGCGCCACCTTCTTGACCTTGGCCAGGCCCACCATCTCCAGCGCACGGATGTAGCCCCAGCCCACGTCGAACTCATACCACTTGATCGAGAACTTGGCCGACGTGGCGTAGGTGTGGTGATTGTTGTGCAGCTCTTCGCCACCGATGATCAGGCCCCACGGGAACACGTTGGTCGACGCATCTTCGCAATCAAAGTTGCGGTAGCCCCAGTAGTGGCCCAGCCCGTTGATGATGCCGGCGGCATGAATCGGAATCCACAGCATCTGCACCGCCCACACGGTCAGGCCAAGCGTGCCGAACATCAGCACGTCGAGGATCAGCATCAGGCCAACGCCCTGCCAGGTGTACTTGGAATAGAGGTTCTGCTCGATCCAGTCGTTCGGGGTGCCGTGACCGAATTTCTGAATGGTCTCGCGGTTCTTGGCCTCGGCGCGGTACAGCTCGGCGCCTTCCAGCAGCACCTTGCGGATGCCGCGCGTCTGCGGGCTGTGCGGGTCCTCTTCGGTCTCGCACTTGGCGTGATGCTTGCGGTGGATGGCGGCCCACTCCTTGGTGACCATGCCGGTGGTCAGCCAGAGCCAGAAGCGGAAAACGTGGGCAGCGGCCGGGTGCAGGTCGAGCGCGCGGTGCGCCTGGCAACGGTGCAGGAAAATCGTGACGCTGGCGATGGTCATGTGCGTCACCACCAGCGTGAAAATCAGGATCTGCCACCAGGCCCAGTTCAGGGTGCCGTTGGCAAGGAAACTCAGAAAGGAGTCGATCAAGTTCATCTCCGTGGTCAACTCGGGGTCATCGAAGCAGCCTGGTCAGAATTGACGGTGCTGCGTCATCGGGCCACTTGTGTCGCCTGGCGGCAACATCGGGGGTGGTTCGGCGGGGGATCGGATGCGGCCGTCCGGCCGCGGTCATGTGCCGGCGCATCGCTACGCTTGCACTGTGACCTCCGCCCCCGCGCATTGCAATGTCGTGCGGCCCTTTGCCGCAAAGCCGATGCCATTGCGACGGTGCCGTCTGATCCTTCTATGGAGCAACTGACATTTTAACCGAATGCCCCCTCTAGACTATGGGGGAAAACCGCCAATTTGACTGAAAACAAAGACTTACCGTTCCCCGGCAGGATGTGCTAGGGACCGACACCAACGCTACGATGCGGCGCCAGAATCACTCAGTGACGACTGCTGCACCGCGAGCGGCCCCAGCAAGCGGACTTCCCGCTGCGGATAGGGAATCTCGACGCCCGCCGCCTTGAAGCGCTTGTAGATTGCCCGATTCAGGTCGGACTGCACGCCCAGCTTGCCGTTGTGCGGATCGGCGATCCATACGCCCAGCTCATACTCGATGCCGCTGTCGGCAAAGGCGGCCAGGAACGCGGCCGGCGCCGGATCGGCCAGCACGCGCGGAACGCCTTCTGCGCAGGCGACAAGCAGCCCAAGCACGACCTCGGGATCGGCCGGGTAGGCGGCCTGCACCCGCACGGCCACGCGAACCGTGCCGCGCTCATTGTGGTTCTGCACCGCCTGGGCGACCATCAGTTCATTCGGCACGAAGGTGTCGCCGTCGCCGTTGCGCACCACGGTATAGCGGGTGCGGATCTGCGTCACGATGCCGGTGTACGTGCTGACCGTGATCTGATCGCCGAGCTTGAGCGAGCGCTCCAGCAGGATGATGAAGCCCGACACATAGTTGCTGGCGATCTTCTGCAGGCCGAAGCCGAGCCCGACGCCCAGCGCCCCGCCGAACACCGACAGCACCGTCAGGTCGATGCCCACCAGCGACAGGCTCAGCAGCAGCGACACCAGCAGCAGCGCCGCCTTGGCCACGCGCGACAGCACCACCTTCAGGTTGGCGTCGATCGCGGCGGCACGGGTGATGCGGCTGTCGAGCCACGAGCCGAACCACATGGCCACCAGCACCGTCAGCAGGATCCACACCACGGCCATCAGCATGGCCGCCAGGTTCACCTTCTGCTTGCCGCCCACCGAGAACTGGATGCCCTCCAGATAGCTGACCACATCGCTGAGCACGCCCACCACGTAGAGCACCATGCCGATCCACATCAGCGTAGTCAGCACGCGCTCGACCAGCACCAGCATCCCGTGCAGATCGCCGTTGGCGGACAACACGCGACGCAGCACATAGAACACGAAATACAGCATCGCCAGGCCGAACAGCGGCACCACGGCCAGCCGGAACACGCTGATCGGCATGACGCCGGTCAGTGCATAGCGTGCCGCGAGCACCAGCAGCCAACCGAGCAGCGGAAACACGGCGCGCTCGAGGCTGGCCCAGGCAAAGCGCAGCGCAAAGCTGTCGCCGGCGTGACGCGCGTGCAGTCGCCGTGCGATCGGCCGGGCCGCCAGCCAGGCCACGCCGAGCAGCAGCGCCAACACCCCCAGTTGCCAAATGAAGCGCGGGCCGCCCAGATCGTCGACGATGTCGCCGATCATGCGCCCCAGCGCGATGTGGTTCAACGGCAATCCATTCATCGGAGCGGTCGGTTAGTCAGGCAGGTACGGCAGCGCGTCGGCCGCGTGCTTCTGCCAGTTGTCGGCGTAGCGCTGCGCGAGGTCGGCGTCGCCGCGCACGATCAGGACGTTCTCGGCGTTATCGCGCTGCGCCGTCTGCGTGAAGTTGAAGCTGCCGGTCACCAGCACCGGATGCGAGCCGCGCGGATCGATCACGATGACCTTGTTGTGCGCGTTCTTGTAGCGCACCTCCAGCGAGACCGGCACGCCGGCGCCGGCCAGTTCCGGCACCCGGCTGCCGCCGGAGCGCATCATCTGCTCGCGGTCCGCCAGCACGCGCACGTCGATGCCGCGGCCGTGGGCATCCAGCAGCGCGCGGGTGATCACTTTGTTCGACAGCAGATAGGCCTGCACCAGCACCTGCTCGCGGGCCTGGCCGATGGCGTCGGCGAGCAGCCCTTCGACGTCGTCATCGGGCGTGAAGGCGGCCTGCATGGTGCCCTTGGCGGGCAGCACCGGCGGCTCGACGCGGGCCAGCGCGGTGCCGCCGCCGGCGAGCGCCAGCCACGCGGCCAGCGCCAGGCCGAGCCCGCGCGTCCTCATGCGCGGCGTTCCAGCACGGCGGCGAAGAAGCCGTCGGTCTGGTGGACATGCGGATACAGCTCGAGGTACGGGCCCATTTCGAGCGGAATCTTCTGGGCCGCGAGCGCTTCCCCGGCTGGCACGAGGACGAAATCCGCATGCTGGGCCAGGAACTGTTCGACCACCTGCTGGTTCTCGCGCGCCAGCACGCTGCACGTGGCGTAGACCAGCCGCCCGCCCGCCTTCAGCAGCCGCGCCGCCGAGGCCAGGATCGACAGCTGCTTGGCCGACATCTCTTCCACCGCCTGGGCCGACTGACGCCATTTCAGATCCGGATTGCGGCGCAGCGTACCCAGCCCGCTGCAAGGCGCGTCGACCAGCACACGGTCGATCTTGCCGGCCAGGCGCTTGACCTTCGCGTCATGCTCGCTGTCGATGCGGGCCGGATGCACGTTGGACAGGCCGCTGCGCGCCAGGCGAGGCCCCAGATTGGCCAGCCGCTTCTCCGAGATATCGAAGGCGTACAGCCGACCGGTGGAGCGCATCGCGGCACCGATCGCGAGCGTCTTGCCGCCGGCGCCCGCACAGAAGTCGACCACCATCTCGCTGCGCTTGGGCGCGAGCAACTGGCACAGGAGCTGGCTCCCTTCGTCCTGCACCTCGACCGTGCCGTTGGTGAAGATGTCGAGTTTGTTCAGTGCCGGCTTGCCCGCAAGGCGGATGCCGACCGGCGACAGCGGCGCCGGCGCGCCCTCAATGCCGGCTTGCGCCAGCGTCGCCAGGACGGCGTCGCGCTCGCCCTTCAGGGTGTTGACGCGCAGATCCAGCGGCGCCGGCGCAAGCCAGGCCTGGGCCAACGTCTCGGTGAAGGCTTGGCCGTGCTGCACAACCAGCGCGTCGAACAGCCAGTCCGGCAGATTGGCGCGCACGCGAGGCGCCAGCGCGGTACGGTCGATGATCGCCCAGCGGTCCAGCCACTCGGCTTCCTGCGGCGTCAGGAACGGCGCGATGGCCTCGCGGCCGACGGTCTGCAGCAGGCCCAGCAGCACCAGGCGCCGGCGCGCCGGGCCGGAACCGCTCTCGGCAAACTGCCCGAACTCGACCTTGCGCCGCAGAACGGCAAAGGCCGCTTCCGCGATGATGCCCCGCTCGCGATGGCCCAGCTCGTGGTGTTCGCGGAAATACTGGCTGACGATCATGTCGGCCGGTGCGGCAAAATGAAGCAGCCGGGCCAGTACCTTGTCGAGATGCTCGAGATGGCTAACGTGCACACCGGTGCGGGAGCGCGGCGCAGCCTGGGGACGCTGCCCCTGCGGAGCACGACCCGCCGGACGCTGAGGACGCCCGTCGCGGGGCTTACCTGCCGCAGGGCCCCGACCGCCCGGAGAACGTTGACGACCCGACCCGCTCATACGGCCTCCCGCATATCGGCGCCGAGCACGAGCTGCGACGCTTCCGGCGACACGCGCACCACGCCGCGCTCCATCTGCAGCCGCCCTTCGACGAACCAGCGCACGGCGCGCGGATAGATGACGTGCTCCTGCTCCAGCAGGCGCGCCGCCAGCGAATCCGGCGTATCGCCAGCACGCACCTCGATGGCGGCCTGCAGCACGATCGGGCCGTGGTCCAGTTCGGCGGTCACGAAATGGACCGTTGCGCCGTGCACCTTGACGCCCATGGCCAGTGCCTGCTCGTGCGTATGCAGCCCGGGAAAGCAGGGCAGCAGCGACGGATGGATATTGAGCAGGCGTCCTGCGTAGCGCTGCACGAAGCCCGGCGTCAGGATGCGCATGAAACCCGCCAGCACCACCAGATCCGGCGCGAAGCCGTCGATGGCCGCGGCCAGCGCGGTGTCGAAGCTGTCGCGGTCGGGGAAGGCCTTGTGGTCGACCACGGCGGTGGCGATGCCGTGCGAAGCCGCAAACCTGAGGCCGGCGGCGTCCGGGCGGTTGGAGATCACGGCGGCGATGCGCCCCGGCCAGCCCTCGGCCTGGCATGCGCGGACGATGGCTTCCATATTCGAGCCGCGTCCGGAAATGAGAATGACGATATTTTTCATCGCAGCATTTTATCAAGTGCGCCGCGCTCCCCCGGTAAAACCATGTGACGCGCGCACAGCGGCGCCCGCCTCGCGTTGTCCAGAGCGTGGTATTTAGCCGACGCGGGCAAGCAAAAACCCTGCCGCGTCAGCAAAAACGGCCATGCGGACGTTGGCGGGCCCTGCCGCGGTCTGATAATCTCGGCACCATAATTCTCCGCACACCCGGGGCCGGGTGCGCAGCCGGACGGCCCAGGCACCCATCGCCACCACCGACGCCGCGCTGCGACAATATGCGGAACATGACCGTGACGGCCATCGGCACCAAGCCCGATGGCCACCGCCCACGCCGGGGCAGCACGCGTACAACAACAAGAGGGCCCTGCCCTCACCGGGGAATAGAATGACGAGCTCGCTGCGTAGCCTGCTGGTGGTCGATGACCACCCTCTCGCCTTATCTGGCACGACCACTTTTCTTGCGCAAGCCCTGCCTGAAATCCAAGTCCATGCGGCCATCGGCCGGCGTCAGGCCCTGGCGCTGATCGACGAGGGCATCCGCCCGGACGTGGTCCTGCTGGATGTCTGGCTGTCCGACTGCACGGGTTTCGACGCGATGCGCGAACTGCGCGGCAAGCTGCCCGAGGCGCGCTTCGCCTTCATGTCGGCCGAGAACACGCCGGAAATCGTCGCGAAAGCACAGGCGCTGGGCGCCATCGGGTTCATCGGCAAGCACGCCGACGCACACGCGTTCTCGCAAGCGGTGGCGGGTATTTTCGGCGGGGACGCGTCGTTCCCATCGGAAGACGACCTGGGCATGGCCAACGGCAAGAACGGCGCCTCCCACGGCATCCCCATCACGCCGGCCGAACTGGGCCTGACGCCGCGCCAGGGTTCGGTGCTGGCACTGCTGCTAGAAGGGCTGCCGAACAAATCCATCGCGCGCCAACTGGGCCTGACAGAGAACACCGTCAAGGAACACGTCTCGGCGATCCTGCAGCGGCTGGGCGTGCGCACGCGCATCCAGATCATCTCGCGCATGGAGCGCTTCCGCCTGACCGGCTCGGCCTGACGCAGGCGCCGCCGCCCGCTGCGGCGCCACTCACACGCATTCCTTCCCTTCAATAAGCCGCCACTTGCGGCTCGGCTGCGCGGCCGCGCAGCCAGCGCTTGAGCAGCACGCGCAGCATGTTCGGGTCCATCGGCTTGGCCAGCAGCAGATAGCCTGCCTCCTCGGCACGGGCCAGCGCCGCCGAATTGCGATCGCCGGTCAGCAGCACGGCGTGGGCCTCGGGATGGCTGACCTGCCAGCGCTCCAGCAGCTGCAGGCCGTCTTCCTTGCCGGGCAGGCGCAGGTCGCAGAAGATGATCTGGGGCCGCAGGCCGCGCATCAGCAGGTGATCGGCCGTGGGGCCGTCTGCCGCGCTGTGCACTTCCACCCCCCATGCCTCGAGCAGCGCATGCCAGGCATTGCGGATCTGGGCATCGTCGTCCACTACGAGCACCACGCCGGAAAAGCGAGGCTGCTCCAGCACGGCGCGCTTCTGCTCGCTGCGCGGCTGGGCGGCCAGCGGCGCCTTGATCTCGGCCGGCACGGGCCGCAGCGCCATCCAGAACATCGAGCCGCGCCCGGGGACCGAGCGCACGCCGTGGGTGCCCCGCAGCAACCGCACGCACTCCTTGTAGATCGCCAGCCCCAGGCCCAGCCCCTGGCTCGGATCGCGCTCGGGGTTCTCGACCTGGTAGTACGACGAGAAAATGTCCTTCTGGTGCTCCGGCGCGATGCCGATGCCGGTGTCCCACACCTCGATGCGCAAGTGCTTCTGCCGCACCCGCAGCGCCACCATCACGCCGCCGTGCGAGGTGTAGCGCAAAGCGTTCTGCAACAGGTTGAACAGCGCGCGGCGCAGCAGCACCGGCTCGGCCATGCCGAACACCGGCAGCGGCGGAATCCGCTGGGTAAGCGCGAGGCCCTTGGCGCGCGCATCGGGCAGGAACTGCTGCACCACTTCCGTGATCACCTCGCCCAGGTCGACCGGCTCCAGCGTCGGCGAGGTCTTGCGGCTTTCCAGCTTGGACAGGTCGAGCAGCGAGCGGAACAGCAGGTCGATGGTCTGCGCGCCCGACGCGAGCTGCTCCACCAGCGGCGCCAGCGACTCGGACTGGTTGCGCGCCCGCAACGCCTCGACCAGCAGCACCAGCGCGTGCACCGGCTGGCGCAGATCGTGGCTGGCGGCGGCCAGGAAGCGCGACTTCTCTTCCGAGGCGGACAGTGCGCGCTGTTTCTCGTCCTGGTAGCGGCGGGCCAGCTGGCGGCTCTCGTTCTCGAGCTGGATCTCGCGCACCAGCGTGCTGTGGATGTTGGCGGCATGGCGCGCCAGGAACGCCGCAAAGAACAGCAGTACGCAACGCACGTACAGGCCGTGCTCGGGGAAGGCCTGCTCGGCCAGCGCGAAATGGGGCGTCAGGATGCCGGTCCCGAGAATCAGCAGGTTGGACGGCACCGGCGCCTGCGACAGCACCGCCCCCGCTGCCACGCCGATGATGACGATCATCAGCAGGCTGCTGAACTCCAGCGACGGCGAGACCAGGTAAAGCCCCGCCGAACTGCCCCAGGCCAGCCCTCCCACCGCCGACATGATGCGCATGCCCGTCCACCACTTGCGGGTGTGCGCCGCCAGCGTCATGCGGGTCATGTCATAGCGGTAGCCGAAATAGAAGCGCAGCCCGGAGGCCGTCAGGCACAGCATGATCAGGCACCAGCCCGCCAGCGCGAGGCGGTTGCCGGAGTCCCAGAAGGCGGCCAGTGTCAGGACCGGCAGGACCACCGAGGCCGCGATCCCCATGGGCGCGCCACGGTGGACGGCGGCCAGCAGCTTGGCGCGCGCATCGAGTTCAAGCGGCGCGCGGCTGGCCAGCCCGAGTTTGGTCAAGAGAGGTCGCAGCGAAGCGGTCAATGGTGTGCAGGGAATCGGATCGGGAATAACGGATTGTGCCGCAAGCCCGTTCCCTGCGGGGACGCCATGCACGTGGCGCATGGGCAATTGTGCAACGCCCTGCATCCCGCCGGCCACCGGGAAGCATGGCATTACCTTATATAATGTGGGTTTTGCCGGTTTTTTGCGGGCGACCGCGCGTATCCGGCAACAAAAAAAACTCTTTTTTCTTCGATCCTCGACGCTCCACGTGAAAGTCTTTCGCGGCCTGCCCAATGCCGAGAGCCGCACGCCCTGCGCACTGACCATCGGCAACTTCGACGGCGTGCACCGCGGCCACCAGTCCCTGCTGGCCCGCGCGCGCGCGGCGGCCGACGCGCGCGGACTGCCGCTGACGGTCATGACCTTCGAGCCGCATCCGCGCGAGTTCTTCATGCCGGACCGCGCGCCCACCCGCATCGCGCTGTTGCGCGACAAGCTGGAAAGCCTGCGCCGCCAGGGCGTCGACCGGGTGGTCGTCGAGCACTTCAATGCGCATTTCGCCGCGCAGACGCCGCAGGCGTTCGTGCGCAATGTGCTGGTCGACGGGCTGCACGCGCGCTGGCTGCTGGTCGGCGACGACTTCCGCTTCGGCGCCAAGCGTGCCGGCGATTTCACCTACCTGCAGGCGGCGGGCGCGCAGTTCGGCTTCGAGGTCGAGCAGATGGGCTCGGTCTCGGAAAGCGGCATCCGCATCTCCAGCTCCGCGGTGCGCGAGGCGCTGGCCGCCGGCGACCTCGAACACGCCCGGCGCCTGCTCGGCCACGGCTACGCCATCAGCGGCCATGTGGTGCACGGGCAGAAGCTCGGCCGCTCGCTGGGCTTTCCCACGCTGAACCTGCGCATCTCGCACCGCAAGCCGGCCGTGTCGGGCATCTTCATCGTGCAGGTGCACGGGCTGGCGGAAAAGCCGCTGCCCGCCGTCGCCAGCATCGGCGTGCGCCCGACCGTGGACGATTCCGGCCGTGTGCTGCTGGAGGCGCATCTCTTCGATTTCCATGCCAACGTCTACGGCCGGCTGGTGCGCGTCGAATTCATGAAGAAGCTGCGCGACGAGGCCCGCTTCGATTCGCTCGACGCGCTCAAGGATGCGATCGCCAGGGATTGCGTCGATGCGCGCCATTTCTTCGGCCTGGCCATTCCGCCGGCCGGCGAATCGCCCGCGCTGCGGCGCGACTTCGCCACCTCGGCCACCGACCGAATTCAGTAGGCGGCCATCACGCTTGCCGCCCGAACACCCTACACGCCACGCAAGCGCGCCCTGCCCCGCGGGACGCGCCTGCACCGACCCTGATTGCCTGAATCCGCCCCAGACCACACCATGTCCGATTCCAAGAAGACGCCCGCGCCGGAGAAGAACAAGTATCCGGTCAACCTGCTGGATACGCCTTTCCCCATGCGCGGCGACCTGCCCAAGCGCGAGCCGCAATGGGTCAAGCAATGGCAGGACAAGCAGCTCTACAAGAAGATCCGCGCCGCGCGCAAGGGCGCGAAGAAGTTCATCCTGCACGACGGCCCGCCGTACGCCAACGGCGACCTGCACATCGGCCACGCCGTCAACAAGATCCTCAAGGACATGGTGATCAAGTCGCGCGGCCTGACCGGGCTCGACGCGGTCTACGTGCCCGGCTGGGACTGCCACGGCATGCCGATCGAGATCCAGATCGAGAAGCAGTTCGGCAAGGGCCTGCCCGTCCAGGAGGTGCAGGAAAAGGCTCGCGCCTACGCTACTGGGCAGATCGCCCGCCAGAAGGTGGACTTCGAGCGCCTGGGCGTGCTTGGCGACTGGGCCGATCCGTACCTGACCATGAACTTCCGCAACGAGGCGGATGAGGTGCGTGCGCTGGGCAAGATCCTGGAAAAGGGCTATGTCTTCCGTGGCCTGAAGCCGGTCAACTGGTGCTTCGACTGCGGCTCGGCGCTGGCGGAAGCCGAAGTCGAATACGCCGACCGTACCGACCTGTCGATCGACGTGGGCTTCCCGTTTGCCGACATCGATGCGCTGGCCAGCGCCTTCCACGTGGGCGCCGACGTGCTCAAGGCCAAGCCGGGCTGGATCGTGATCTGGACCACCACGCCGTGGACGATCCCCTCCAACCAGGCGCTGAACCTGCATCCGGAAATCGAATACGCGCTGGTCGACACGCCGCGCGGGCTGCTGATCGTCGCCCGCGAGCGCGTCGAGGCCTGCCTGCAGAGCTGGCAGCTCGAAGGCTCCGTGCTAGCCACGTGCGAAGGCGCGGCGCTGTCGCTGGTGCGCTTCCACCATCCGCTGGCCAAGATGGACGCCGGTTACGACCGCCTGTCGACCGTCTACCTGGGCGACTACGTGACCACCGATACCGGCACCGGCATCGTCCACTCCGCGCCCGCCTATGGCGTGGAAGACTTCCAGTCGTGCAAGGCGCACGGCATGCCCGACTCGGAGATCATCAACCCGGTGATGGGCAACGGCGTGTACGCGTCGACGTTGCCGCTGTTCGGCGGGCTGTCCATCTGGGATGCCAACCCGAAGATCGTCGAGGTGCTGAAGGCATCCGGCAACCTGTTCGACGCGCACAAGTATGCGCACAGCTACATGCACTGCTGGCGCCACAAGACGCCGATCATCTATCGCGCCACCTCGCAGTGGTTCGCGGGAATGGACGTGCAGCCCAACGACGGCAACGCCACGCTGCGCGAGGCCGCGCTCGCCGGCATCGACGCGACCGCGTTCTACCCGTCGTGGGGCAAGCAGCGCCTGCACAACATGATCGCCAACCGCCCGGACTGGACGCTGTCGCGCCAGCGCCAATGGGGCGTGCCGATGGCCTTCTTCGTGCACAAGGAAACCGGCGCGCTGCACCCGCGCACGCCCGAACTGCTGGAGCAGGTCGCCCAGCGCATCGAAAAGAACGGCATCGAGGCCTGGCAGACGCTGGACCCGCGCGAGCTGCTCGGCGACGAAGCCGACCTGTACGAAAAGAACCGCGACACGCTCGACGTGTGGTTCGACTCCGGCACCACGCACTGGCACGTCATCCGCGGCTCGCACGCGGCCGACCTGTACGACACCTCGGCCGAGCTGCCCGAAGGCCGCCTGGCCGACCTGTACCTGGAAGGCTCCGACCAGCACCGCGGCTGGTTCCACTCGTCGCTGCTGACCGCGTCGATGCTGTACGGCAAGCCGCCCTACAAGGCACTGCTGACGCACGGCTTCACGGTGGACGGCGAGGGCCGCAAGATGTCCAAGTCGATCGGCAACACGATCGCGCCACAGGAAATCGCCAACAAGATGGGCGCCGAGATCATCCGCCTGTGGGTGGCCTCGACCGACTACTCGGGCGAGCTCGCCATCTCGGACGAGATCCTCAAGCGCGTGGTGGAAGGCTATCGCCGCATCCGCAATACGCTGCGCTTCCTGTTGGCCAACCTGACCGACTACGACCATGCCAGGCACGCCCTGCCGCCCGAGCAGTGGCTGGAGATCGACCGCTACGCCGTGGCCCTGACGGATGCGCTGCAGAAAGAAATCCTGTCGCACTACGACGTGTATGAATTCCACCCGGTGGTCTCCAAGCTGCAGACCTTCTGCTCGGAAGACCTGGGCGGCTTCTACCTCGACGTGCTGAAGGACCGCCTGTACACCACCGCGCCGGACTCGGTGGCCCGCCGCTCGGCGCAGAACGCGCTGTACCACATCACGCAGGCGATGCTGCACTGGATGGCGCCGTTCCTGTCGTTTACGGCCGAAGAGGCCTGGCAGGTCTTCGCGCACGGCACGCCGCACGTCGACACCATCTTCACCAGCACCTACTACGACGCGCCGGTCCCGCAAGGCGCCAGTGCGCTGCTGGAGACATGGGCGGCCATCCGCAATGTGCGCGGCGAGGTGACCAAGCAACTGGAAGCGCTGCGCATCGACGGCAAGATCGGCTCGTCGCTGCAGGCCGAGGTGACGGTCTCGGCGGGCGACGGCGTGTACGAAGCGCTGGCCGGCCTGGGCGATGACCTGCGCTTCGTGCTGATCACGTCCGCCGCCAGGCTGGAGCGCGCGCCGGAAGGCGGCGACCTGCTGATCAGCGTGGTGCCGTCGGGGCACGCCAAGTGCGAGCGCTGCTGGCACTATCGCGCCGATGTCGGCCACGACACGGCCCACCCGACCCTGTGCAAGCGCTGCACCGACAACCTGTTCGGCGCCGGCGAACAACGGAGCGCTGCCTGATGGCCACTCGCAACAACGGCAAGAGCAAGGCCGCGGGCAGCAAAAGCGGCGGCGGCCATGGCGTGGGCCCCTGGCTGGGCCTGGGCGTCATCTGGATCCTGCTGGACCAGTTGACCAAAATCGCCATCCTCAAAACCTTCGCCTACGGCGAGTCGCGCCCGATCACCGGGTTCTTCAACCTGGTGCTGGCCTACAACCGGGGCGCGGCATTCTCGTTCCTGGCGGCGGCAGGCGGCTGGCAGCGCTGGTTCTTCACCGGCCTGGGCGTGGCCGCGGCGCTGTTCATCGTGTGGCTGCTCAAGCGCCACAGCGGGCAGAAGCTGTTCTGCTTTGCGCTGGCGCTGATCCTCGGTGGGGCGCTGGGCAACGTGATCGACCGTCTCGTCTACGGCCACGTGGTGGACTTCCTCGACTTCCACCTGCGCGGCTACCACTGGCCCGCGTTCAACGTCGCCGATTGCGGCATCTGCATCGGCGCGGTGCTGCTGATCATCGACGAGCTGCGGCGGGTTCGCCGCTAGGGCGCCCGGGCGCGGCGGCGCGTGGGTGCGGCAAGCGGATCAATACCGCACCGCGTACCACGCCCGCTTGATGTACTCCGCCAGGATCGATCCGCTTTCGTAGATCGGGAATGACTTGGCGAGCGTATCGCCGGGAAAGACGCCCCGCGCGCCCCATGCCACCTCGGGCCAGACCCGGCGGAAAACATGGAGCGCGCGGCCGGTGTGATACCAGCTCGTGACCAGCACGGCGCTGCGCACGGGCGGCTGGCCGGCCAGCGTGCGGCGCGTCATCCGCGCGTTCTCCATCGTGCTGCCGGATTCGCACTCGTGACCGATGCGCTCCGCCGGCACGCCCGCCATCTCCAGACGGCGCACGATCAGCAGGCAGTCGCCCTCGCCGCTGACGAACACGCGCGGCGCCACGCCCGCGTGGTACAGCTCGGCCGCGCCGATCACGCGCTGGCCCGACTCTCCGCCCAGCACGACGATCACATCCGCGCGGCCGGGGACCGATTCCTCCCGCAGCCACGTTCTGGACCCGCGCACCAGCACGACGCCCACCACCAGCGCGACGACGGCACCCAGGCCGATCGCCGCCAGCACATCACGCACCACGGAACGACGCAAAACCATATCGGGAACAAGCGTTTGAGGGAACAATCCGGCCGCCGGACGGCCGGCGGGCAAGCCGGTATCATCGCCACTGTCCGGCAGGACGAACCGGCCCCGGGTTGTATCCTGCCCTCGCGCATTGCGTCAATCGATTTCCAGACGGGCTCCCATGGAACTGCAAGGCAAACATTTCGTGCTCGGCCTGACCGGCGGCATCGCATGCTACAAGTCGGCCGAGCTGGTGCGGCTGCTGACCAAGGCCGGCGCCACCGTGCAGGTGGTGATGACCGACGCGGCCACGCATTTCATCACGCCGGTGACGATGCAGGCGCTGTCCGGGCGGACGGTGTTCACGTCGCAGTGGGACGACCGCGTCGGCAACAACATGGCGCACATCGACCTGTCGCGCGAGGCGGACGCCATTGTCGTTGCGCCGGCCTCCACGGATTTCCTCGCCAAGCTCGCGCACGGCCTGGCCGACGACCTGCTCTCCACGCTGTGCATCGCGCGCGACTGCCCGCTGCTGGTGGCGCCCGCCATGAACCGCCAGATGTGGGCCGCGCCCGCCACCCGGCGCAACGCCGCCCAGCTGCGCGCCGACGATGTCACCCTGCTCGGCCCGGACGCCGGCGACCAGGCCTGCGGTGAGGTCGGCGACGGCCGCATGCTGGAGCCGGAGGCCATTGTCGAGGCGCTCATCGGCTTCTTCCAGCCCAAGCTGCTGCGCGGACGCCGCGTGCTGCTGACCGCCGGCCCGACCTTCGAGCCGATCGACCCGGTGCGCGGCATCACCAACCTCTCCAGCGGCAAGATGGGCTTCGCGCTGGCGCGCGCCGCCGCGCAGGCCGGCGCGGACGTGGCGCTGGTCGCCGGCCCCTGTCACCAGGACACGCCCGCCGGCGTGCTGCGCATCGACGTGCAGACCGCCCAGCAGATGCACGACGCGGTGATGCGCGAGCTGGACACCGCCCGCACCGACGTCTTCATCGCGGTCGCCGCCGTGGCCGACTGGCGCGTCGCCCAGGCCGCCGACAACAAGCTCAAGAAGCAGAGCGACACCGATGTGCCCGCACTGTCGCTCACGCAAAACCCCGACATCCTCGCCACTGTCGCGCGCCGCGCCGATGCGCCGTTCTGCGTCGGCTTCGCGGCCGAGACCGAACGGCTCGAAGAATTCGGCGAAGCCAAGCGCCGGAAGAAGGGCATCCCGCTGCTGGTCGGCAATCTCGGCCACAAGACCTTCGGCCGCGACGACAACGAAGTCGCCCTCTTCGACCCCGCCGGCATCACCCGCCTGCCGCGCGCCGACAAGCTGACGCTGGCGCGCCAGATCGTCGCCGCCATCGCCGAGCGCGTGCAGGGCGCACGGCCATGAGCCGCGACACGACCGTCCGCCTGTCCATTCTCGACCAGAGCCCGGTCATCCACGGCCACAGCGCGCGCGACGCCATCGCCGCCACGGTGGACCTGGCCCAGATGGCCGATGCGCTCGGCTACACACGCTACTGGTGTGCCGAGCACCACGGCCTGCGCGGCGTCAGCAACCCGGCGCCCGAAGTGATGATCGCCCGCGTGGCGAGCGCGACGCGGCACCTGCGCGTGGGCTCCGGCGGGGTGATGCTGCCCTACTACAGCCCGTTCAAGCTGGCCGAACAGTTCCGCCTGCTGGAGGCGCTGTTCCCCAACCGCATCGACCTGGGCGTGGGCCGCGCGCCCGGCGGCGACATGCGCACCGCGCAGGCCGTCGCCATGGGCGACTACAACCGCGGCGACCACTTTCCGCAGCAGGTGCAGGAACTGATCTGGCACCTGAGCGGCACGCTGCCGCCCGACCACCCGGCCCATGGCGTCATCCTGCAGCCCGAGATCGACACCCGGCCCGAGCTGTGGATGCTGGGCTCCAGCGATTTCGGCGGCGCGCTGGCCGCACGGCTCGGCATCCGCTTCGCCTTTGCCCACTTCATCAACCCGCACGTCGGCCATATCGTCGCGCAGCAATACCGCACCGACTTCGCGCCCGGCTTCGAGCCGCGCCCGTACAGTGCCGCCGCCGTCTTCGTGATCGCCGCCGATACGGAAGCGGAGGCGCGCCGCTGCGAGGCCGCGGTCGATCTGCGCCGTGTGCAGATGGCGCTCGGGGTCAACGGCCCGATTCCGACCATCGAACAGGCCGAAGCGCACCGCCATACCGAGCGCGACCAGGCCATCATCGCGCGCGAACGCCCGCGCAGCCTCATCGGCACCCCCGAATCCGTGGCCGAGCAGATGCTCAGGCTCAAGGACCGCTTCGTCGCCGACGAACTGATCGTGCTGACCGTCGCGCCGAGCTACCGGGCACGCATGCGCTCATACGAGCTGCTGGCCCAGGCGTTTGCGCTACCATCTCCGGCTTCCGCCACCCAACCTTCGGCTTGTCCCGCATGAAACTCGACGTCCAGATCCTCGACGCCCGCCTGCACGAACAGCTCCCGCAGTACGCCACGCCCGGCAGCGCCGGCCTGGACCTGCGCGCCTGCCTCGATGCCCCGCTCACCCTCGAGCCCGGCAGCACGCACCTGATCCCGACCGGCATGGCCATCCACCTGGCCGACCCCGGCTATACGGCGCTGATCCTGCCGCGCTCCGGCATGGGCCACAAGCACGGCATCGTGCTCGGCAACCTGGTCGGCCTGATCGATTCGGACTACCAGGGCCAACTGATGATCAGCACCTGGAACCGCGGCGACACCGCCTTCGTGCTGAATCCGATGGAGCGCCTGGCGCAGCTGGTGATCGTGCCGGTGGTGCAGGCCGAGCTGAACATCGTGGACGCCTTCGCGGAAAGCGAGCGCGGCGCGGGCGGCTTCGGCAGCACCGGCCGGCACTGAACACCGCCTCCGTGCATAAAAAAACGGCCCGGGATTTCCGGGCCGTTTTGCTTGGGAACCACCGAACCGTCAGGCTTCCGCCTCTTCCTGTGCGGGCGCGGGCGGCGCCTCGTTCTCGGAGAACTCCAGCTTGACCGCGTCGGCATCGTCCAGGTCCACCGCCACCTTGCCGCCGTTGACCAGCTTGCCGAACAGCAGCTCGTCGGCCAGCGCCTTGCGGATCATGTCCTGGATCAGGCGCTGCATCGGCCGCGCGCCCATCAGCGGGTCGAAGCCCTTCTTCGCCAGGAAGCGGCGCAGCTTCTCGGTGAAGACGGCGTCCACCTTCTTCTCGTGCAGCTGCTCTTCCAGCTGCATCAGGAACTTGTCGACCACGCGCAGGATGATGTCCTCGTCCAGCGAGCGGAAGCTGATGGTCGCATCCAGGCGGTTGCGGAACTCCGGCGTGAACATCCGCTTGATATCGGCCATCTCGTCGCCCTGCTCGCGCGTCGTGGTGAAGCCGATGGTGGCCTTGTTCATCGTCTCGGCGCCCGCGTTGGTCGTCATGACGATGATCACGTTGCGGAAATCCGCCTTGCGGCCGTTGTTGTCCGTCAGCGAGCCGTGGTCCATCACCTGCAGCAGGATGTTGAAGATGTCCGGGTGGGCCTTCTCGATTTCGTCCAGCAGCAGCACGCAGTGCGGCTTCTTGGTGATGGCCTCGGTCAGCAGGCCGCCCTGGTCGAACCCGACGTAGCCCGGAGGCGCGCCGATCAGCCGGCTCACCGCATGGCGTTCCATGTACTCCGACATGTCGAAGCGGATCAGCTCGATGCCCAGGATGAACGCCAGCTGCTTGGCGACCTCGGTCTTGCCGACGCCGGTCGGGCCGGAGAACAGGAACGAGCCGATCGGCTTGTCGGTCTTGCCCAGCCCGGCACGCGACATCTTGATGGCCGAAGCCAGCGCGTCGATGGCCGGGTCCTGCCCGAACACGACCGACTTCAGATCGCGCTCCAGCGTCTGCAGCTTGCTGCGGTCGTCCTGCGACACGCTTTGCGGCGGGACACGGGCGATGCGCGACACGATGTCTTCAATCTCGCCCTTGCCGATGGTCTTCTTCTGCTTCGACTTCGGCAGGATGCGCTGCGCCGCGCCGGCCTCGTCGATCACGTCGATCGCCTTGTCCGGCAGGTGGCGGTCAGTAATGAAACGCGCCGACAGCTCAGCCGCCGCCGTCAGGGCGGACGCCGCGTACTTGACGCCGTGGTGCTCCTCGAACCGCGACTTCAGCCCACGCAGGATCTGCACGGTCTGGTCAATGGACGGCTCCACCACGTCGATCTTCTGGAAGCGCCGCGACAGCGCCGCGTCCTTCTCGAAGATGCCCCGGTATTCGGTGAAGGTGGTCGCGCCGATGCACTTGAGCGCGCCCGACGACAGCGCCGGCTTGAGCAGGTTGCTCGCGTCCAGCGTGCCGCCCGATGCGGCGCCGGCGCCGATCAGCGTATGGATTTCGTCGATGAACAGGATCGCGTTCGGGTTGTCCTTGAGCGACTTCAGCACGCCCTTGAGCCGCTGCTCGAAGTCGCCACGATACTTGGTGCCGGCCAGCAGCGCGCCCATGTCGAGCGAATACACCACAGACCGGGCCAGGATGTCCGGCACCTCGCCCTTGGTGATGCGCCATGCCAGCCCTTCGGCGATCGCCGTCTTGCCGACGCCCGCCTCGCCCACCAGCAGCGGATTGTTCTTGCGGCGACGGCACAGCACCTGCACCACGCGCTCGACTTCCTGCTCGCGGCCGATCAGCGGATCGATCTTGCCGGCCTTGGCCAGCGCGTTCAGGTTCTGGGTGAACTGCTCCAGCGGGCTTTCCTTGCCGTCGCCGGCTTCGCCCTCCGGGTTGCTGTCGCCGTGCTTGGCCGGCTCGGCCTGGTCCTTGCGGATGCCGTGGCTGATGAAGTTGACGACGTCCAGCCGCGTCACGCCCTGCTGCTGCAGGTAGTAGACCGCGTGGGAGTCCTTCTCGCCGAAGATGGCCACCAGCACATTGGCGCCCGTCACCTCCTTCTTGCCGTTGGAGGTCGACTGCACGTGCATGATGGCGCGCTGGATCACGCGCTGGAAGCCCAGCGTCGGCTGCGTGTCCACCTCGTCCGTGCCCGGCACCACCGGCGTGTTGTCGGCGATGAAGTTCTTCAGGTGCGTGCGGAGGTCTTCGATGTTGGCGGCGCAGGCGCGCAGCACTTCCGCCGCCGTCGGATTGTCCAGCAGCGCAAGCAGCAGATGCTCCACCGTAATGAATTCGTGGCGAGCCTGGCGGGCTTCGACAAACGCCATGTGCAGGCTGACTTCCAGTTCTTGCGCGATCATGCTTCCTCCATCACGCACTGCAGGGGGTGGCCCGCCTGCCGTGCATGGGTTGATACCAATTCCACTTTCGTCGCGGCGATATCCCGGGTGTAGATACCGCACACGCCCCTACCTTCCCGATGCACAGTCAGCATGATCTGTGTAGCGGTCTCCCGGTCTTTGCTGAAATATTGCTGCAGAATCATCACGACGAATTCCATCGGGGTGTAGTCGTCGTTGAGCAACAGGACCTTGTACATGGCGGGCGGTTTGAGCGCTTGCTCTTTCCGCTCCAGTACGGTGCCTGCGTCGTGTTGTGGAGTGGTCGCTTGCCGGATTGCCATGGTCTTATTCTAACCACTCCTTTCGAGTTCGCAATTTGGGGAAATGACACCGAGTTCAAGCCCTGCAAACGGTTTGGCCCTGCCGGTGTCCGTTCAACGGCACCCGCGCGGCAGCGCCATCCCGCCCGCGCGTGTGCAACGGCGATCGGCCGTGGTTCCGCAGATGGGGCTGCCCGGGCAAAATTCGAGGGAATGCTCTGAAAAAACTGACCGTTTTTCACGACAGCCCCACCGTCCGCAGCCTTGACACGCTGTGGCTTTCCTCGAACAATCGGATGCAACATGTGCGCTCCACTGCGCCGGGAACACGGCGGCGACGGGCCTCATGCATGGTGAGCCGGGGAGGCCTCACCCCAGTCGACGACAGCTCGACGCACCGCTTCAGGCTGTGGCACCCGCCACGAGAAGACCGATCGCTGACGGCGCGGTTTCGCAACCGCGCCTTTTGTCGTGTATGGCGCGCGACGGACAAGCGATGACTGCGCGGTCCGCTCTGCTCTGCCCGACAGGCACCGCATCCCCGCTCGGACTTGTGTATCCACGGAGGGGTTCTATGGCAAACGGTACGGTCAAGTGGTTCAACGACGCCAAGGGTTTTGGCTTCATCTCGCCCGACGAGGGCGGCGAAGAGCTGTTCGCGCATTTCTCGGCGATCCAGATGAACGGTTTCAAGACGCTCAAGGAAGGCCAGCGCGTCGCGTTCGACGTGACACAGGGCCCGAAGGGCAAGCAGGCCACCAACATCCAGGCCGCCTGATCCGCGTCGCCGACACCCCGCCGGCCTGGCGAGGGTGACCGACCCGCAGAAAGCCCGGCACCGCGCCGGGCTTTTTGCTGCCCGTCTGCGCAGGATGCCGGCCCTGCCGCTCCGAGACGCGACCATGGGGACTTGCAGTCCAGGCACCGCTACCGCATCCGGCTCGAGTGCATCCGGCACCCGCCGCGAATATCCATGCACCAAGGCGCGCCCTCCTTTCAATACATCTACATCAAACCCGCCGTTGCCACCCGCAACCGATACGGAAGCGAAGCCTGTCGCCCTCCAACGAAAGTGACGGAAACGCTATGTCATGGCCCCGCGCTCCACTGGGCCCGTACCGCAAAACAGCCGTCCCGGCACATCCGCGGTACGCGGAAGATTGTTTAGATTTGTCCCGGGGACCCCGGGTTACATTGGCGGCGTCGCGACAAGCGAGAGAGACGCTGGCGCGGCGACACCCGAAGGAGGTCAACGACCTCCCCCTTCGCTCGCCAAGCGTCCCCCCCGGCGCTTGGCGTTTTTTTCGTACGGGCCCTGCATCGCCAGCCGCGCGCATCCCGGGGCCGCCTGCGCGAGCGCGTACTACACTGCCTGCATCAGCACAGCACGCCCGCCCCCTTGGCCGACGGAACCTGCGAGGAGTCTCATGCTGGAAACCGCCGCGCTGGCCGCGGGCTTGTCCTGGACCAGCGGATTCCGCCTCTATCTCGCAGTCTTCGCGGCGGGCGCCCTGGCACGCGCCGGATGGCTGCACCTGCCGCCCGGCCTGCACGCCCTCGAATCCTGGTGGGTGATTGCGCTGGCCGGCGTACTGGCCATCGCGGAATTCCTCGCCGACAAGGTGCCGGGCTTCGACTCGGTCTGGGACGGCATCCACACCTTCATCCGGATTCCCGCCGGCGCCATCCTTGCAGCCGGCGCATTCGGGCAGCTCGATCCGCAGTGGATGGTCGCCGCCGGACTGGTCGGCGGCACGCTGGCCGGGGCCGCCCATGCCACCAAGGCCAGCACGCGCGCGCTGATCAACGTGTCGCCGGAACCGTTCTCGAACTGGGCGGCCTCGTTCAGTGAAGACGTGGCGGCCAGCGGCGGGCTGCTGATGGCGTTCTTTCTGCCGGTGGCGTTCCTGGTGGGGCTGGGACTCCTGCTGCTGGTCGTGCTGTGGCTGCTGCCCAAGTTGTGGCGCGGCATGCGGCGGCTGCGGGACACGGTGAGCCGGCGGACGCCGGAGCCCCCGCCCGCCCGGCCACCGCGCTCGGTGGACTGACCCGGCGGCTACCGAGCACTGAGCGGCGCGCAAGAGCATCCGGACACCCGCGCCACGGCGCGGCGGGCAGCACGTGCCCACCGCGAATGCCAGGGCACCGGCCGCCGGTGCCGTGCCCCGGCCCGATACCTGCGGCCCGGGGTCTGACGTACGGATAGAGACGGTCGCATGATGGCGTCCTCCCCCGCTCAGCCGTGGGTGTGCGGAAATGCGACGCTCAGCATCAGGCCGAGGAATTCGTAGGCGAGCAGCGCCGTCAACGGCACCGCCGCGATCGCCAGCCCGACTTCCCAATGCAGCGCGGTAATGGCCAGCTCGCGCCCGGCCCGCTTGCGCGAGGCTTTCACGAACCAGCGTTCCGGATGTCCGTAACTTGCGATGATTTCCGTGTCGTCTTGCATGATCCGCCCCTTGGTGGCACAGCACACAGCAACGCGGCGGGTTCTGGCGTTCCCAGGACCGGCCTCTCGTAGAACAGGCAAGTCCAATCTAGCTTTGCGGTTTGGGGTAACCGTAAATCTTTGTCAACGCCGGCGCGGCTTCCCGCTGCGGCCGGCAAACAAAAAGGTAATTCCTACCCAAACCGGACCAAAATGGGTTGAATTTCGAGGGTAGGAGTTGCCTGCGGAAGCTTACGCAGCAAGGGTTTCAGGTCCTCATCGCGATGGTTAAATCGGTAGCAGGTTTCAGCCAAGTAAAGATGGAAGAATTTACGGGGCACGCCACGGTACGGATAGAGCCAGTTTTTAGGGTAGCTCCAGAAGCCCTCGATACCGTTGATGTGGTCCCTGCCCACCGGTTTGCCCTTCTCCTTACGCACCACCACGTGGTCACCTCGTAAGCGCAACGTGGCATAGGCCTGCCAGGCGTCGGTGTAGTACAGCGAGCCCTCTCGCGAGTGGGCCTGGATCTGGTCCATGATGGCCGCCTGATCGTGCTGAGCGATCGGCGCTGCCTTCACCTCGCCGTTGCGTTTGACGATGCCGAAGACCACCACCTTGCCGGCTGCTCCCCAACCACGTTTGCCGTGCCGAGCCCCGCCAAACGTGGTTTCGTCGCATTCCAGCGCGCCGGCGAACGGCTCACGCAACTGCTCTTGCTGGGCCATGCAGGCGCGGATCAGCCGATAGAAACGCTCGCGCGATTTGGTGCTGACCGAGGTGTCGAAACGCTGCCGATACACCGGCACACCGAGCACAAACAATTCCAGCAAATGTGTCTTCTCGCGACTGCTCAGACGCACTGAATCCCACACCGACGTCCAACTGAACCGCTTGCCGCAGGCACGGCACTTCAGCCGTCCATCGGACAGCTTGTATGGCCTGCTTGCAGAACACTCAGGGCGTCGTTTCATCGACGGACCAGGGTAACTCTGGTCCGGTTTGGGTGGGAATTACCAAATAAAAAACCCCGGAGATCGTTGATCTACCGGGGTTTCTGGTTCGCCATGAAATGCGGCGAAACGAGCTTACATATGGTCGATCATCACCTGACCAAAGCCCGAGCACGACACCTGCGTCGCGCCTTCCAGCAGGCGGGCGAAGTCGTACGTGACCTTCTTCGACAGGATCGACTTCTCGATCGACGAGATGATCAGGTCAGCGGCTTCCGTCCAGCCCATGTGGCGCAGCATCATTTCGGCCGACAGGATTTCCGAACCCGGGTTCACGTAGTCCTTGCCGGCGTACTTCGGAGCCGTGCCGTGGGTGGCCTCGAACATCGCGACGGAGTCGCTCAGGTTCGCGCCCGGGGCGATGCCGATGCCGCCGACCTGTGCTGCCAGCGCGTCGGAGATGTAGTCGCCGTTCAGGTTCAGCGTCGCCACCACCGAGTACTCGGCCGGACGCAGCAGGATCTGCTGCAGGAAGGCGTCGGCAATCGCGTCCTTGACGACGATTTCCTTGCCCGTCTTCGGGTTCTTGAACTTGCACCACGGACCGCCGTCGATCAGCTCGGCGCCGAATTCCTTTTGCGCCAGCGCGTAGGCCCAGTCACGGAAACCGCCTTCCGTGAACTTCATGATATTGCCCTTGTGCACGATCGTGACCGACGGCTTGTCGTTGTCGATCGCGTACTGGATGGCCTTGCGCACCAGGCGCTCAGTGCCTTCCTTCGAGACCGGCTTGACGCCGATGCCCGAGGTCTCCGGGAAGCGGATCTTCTTAACGCCGAACTCGTCCTGCAGGATCTTGATCAGCTTCTTGGCCTTGTCGCTCTGGGCTTCGAACTCGATGCCGGCGTAGATGTCTTCCGAGTTCTCGCGGAAGATGACCATGTCGGTCTTCTCCGGCTCCTTGACCGGCGAGGGCACGCCCTTGAAGTAGCGCACCGGGCGCAGGCAGACGTACAGGTCCAGCTCCTGGCGCAGCGCCACGTTCAGCGAACGGATGCCGCCGCCCACCGGCGTCGTCAGCGGGCCCTTGATCGAGACCACGTAGTCCTTGAGGACCTGCAGGGTTTCTTCCGGCAGCCACACGTCCGGGCCGTACACCTTGGTCGACTTCTCGCCGGCGTAGATTTCCATCCAGGAAATCTTGCGCTTGCCGGCATAGGCCTTCTCCACGGCCGCGTCCACCACCTTGATCATCACGGGGGTGATATCGAAGCCGGTGCCGTCGCCCTCGATGTAAGGAATGATGGGGTTATCGGGGACGTTCAGGGAGAAGTCTTGGTTGACGGTGATCTTCTCTCCGGCCGGGACCTTGATGTGTTGGTACATGACGACTCCAGTGCAGACCGCTGATACGCGGATGAACGGTGGGGTTTGACAGCACAGCGCGCCGAGCTGGCCGGCTGGCGCGCTGCAATGAACTGGCGATTCTAGCGGTCAACGATGACGCTCTCACGATGCATCGCACAATCCGCAACTCTTATATAAGACACAAGAGTGAATCCCGCATTATGCCGGAAAATTTCGCTATCCGCCATATTCGGGGCGGGATGCCGGCGGGCCCTGCCGGGCGGTGTCTCGGCGATCCGACATCGGCGCGGATGCCGGACGGGCGCCGTGCAACGACCGGTGGCCGCGTCGCGGCTTGTGCGGTCGACAGGGCATCCGCGGCAAGGCGGGCACGCACGGTCCGAAGACGACCGGCAGGCGCGTCGGGACGGCGCTGCCCGGCCGGCATCGGGCCACGTGCCCCAGGCACTTTTTTTGCGCAATGCAACATCCGTCACGCGCGGCCGGACGCCCGCCGCCGCTCCGTCGTCTTCCCAAAAAAAATTCGCGGCGGTGTGTCAACGCGGCCTTCACCCCCTGCGTTATTGCAGATGACTCATTTAGCGGGTCGTTGGTTAACTCACTGATCTATAAAAGGATTTACCATGAAGAAGCTGATCGCTGCCCTGATCGCCGGCCTGTTCGCCACCGGTGTGTTCGCTCAAGCCTCCGCTCCGGCTGCTGAAGCTGCTGCTCCGGCCGCTGAAAAGGCTGCTCCGAAGAAGGCCAAGAAGGCCAAGAAGCACCACGCCAAGAAGGAAAAGGCTGCTGCCGCTGACGCAGCTTCGGCTCCGGCTGCCAAGCAGTAAGTTGCGATCCGGCCGGACCGCTCGCGGTTCGGCTAGCGCAGGAAAAGCAGATGCTCATGCATCTGCTTTTTTTTTTGCCCGCGAATAACGCGCCCTCGTCCGTCCGGCGGAACCTGCGGTGCTGTCAAAATAGCGCCATCTGGTTTGGGTACCGTGCCGCTTCCTCGCAACAGGCAGAGAAGGGGCGGCGCATGGAAATTCGATCGATGTTCCCGACGGTGCGCCACGCACGTACCGCCTGCACGATGGCCACACTCGCTGCACTGACCGCCGCTGCCATCATCGCCGGCTGCGGCGACACCTCCGATTCCGGCGCGGGGACGGCCACGCCGGCCGATGCCGCCACGGCCGACGCCAACATCCAGGCGGCCTGGGTCGAGATCGACGACAGCAACCAGGCCGTGGTGCGCGCCGTCACCCGCTACACGAACGACGCATCGCCGACCGACAGTTCCGTCTGCCCGCTGCTGACCGTGGACGGCACGGCCACCCGCATGAGCCTGCGCGTGGCCGCCGGCATCGTGCCGCAGCGGACCACCGCGAGCGCGGCCAGTGACTCGAAAGCGTCCGCCTTCCCGGTCAGCGCCTGCGAAGCGACGGTGCCGGCCGGCGCCCAGGCGGTGTCGATCGGCCCGCGCGCGCTGCCGCTGCCCAAGGCCAGCCCGCAGCGCGTGGTGATCCTGGCCGATACCGGCTGCCGCCTGAAGACGTCCAGCAATACCTTCCAGGCGTGCTCGGATGCCACGCAATGGCCGTTCGCCACCGCCGCGGCCACGGCCGCCGCGATGAACCCCGACCTGGTGCTGCACGTGGGCGACTACCACTACCGCGAAAACGCCTGCCCGTCGGATGTGGCCGGCTGCCAGGACAGTCCCTGGGGCTACGGCTGGGATGCGTGGCAGGCCGACCTGTTCCAGCCCGCCGCCCCGCTGCTGGCCGCCGCCCCATGGGTGGTGGTGCGCGGCAACCATGAGGAATGCGCGCGCGCCGGCCAGGGCTGGTTCCGTTTCCTGGATCCGCGCGCCTACTCGGCCGCGCGCTCCTGCGACGACCCCGCCAACGACACCACGGCCAATGCCTCGGAGCCGTACGCCGTGACCATCGGCACCGATACACAGGTGATCGTGTTCGATTCCGCGAAAGCGGGCACGAAGGCGCTGGCGACCACCGACCCGTGGTTCCAGACCTACCAGAAGCAGTTCAGCACGGTCGGCACGCTGGCCGCCAGGCCGGGCGTGATGTCGATCTTCACCAACCACCACCCGATCCTGGGCTTCGTGCCGATCTCGGGCGGCACGCCGCTGGGCGGCAACGCAGCACTGCTGTCGGTGATGAGCAGCCTGAACGCCACCGCCTACTATCCGCCCGGCGTGCAGGTCGCCCTGCACGGCCACGTGCATGATTTCCAGGCCATCAACTTCAGCAGCAACCATCCGGCGACCATCGTCGCGGGCAATGCCGGGGATTCGCTGGACGTGGCCCTGCCCGATCCGTTCCCGTCGATCAGCCCGGCCTCGGGCGTGACGGTCGGCAACCTCTCGCACAACAACGCGTTCGGCTTCATGGTGATGGACCGCCAGCCGGCGCCCGCCACCGGCTGGCTGTTCA
This sequence comes from Ralstonia nicotianae, assembly GCF_018243235.1. Lineage (NCBI taxonomy): Bacteria > Pseudomonadati > Pseudomonadota > Betaproteobacteria > Burkholderiales > Burkholderiaceae > Ralstonia > Ralstonia nicotianae. The sequence goes on along the minus strand of NZ_CP046674.1, from coordinate 934,624 downwards.
AGGCCTACACCGTCGCCGGCAAGCTGTTGACCACCTGCACGCAGAACGGCACCAGCCTGGTCTGCGACAAGACGGGATTCGTCGCGCCTTGAGCGGATCGACGATCTGGCGCCGCGTCGCCGGCACTGCCGTGCTGGTCGCCGCGCTCGTCCCGGGTGCGGCGGGGGCCGGATCGGTCGGCGACACGCCCAGGCTGGATGCCGTGCCGCCGCCCGCCGAAGCCGCGTCGTTCCGGCCGGACCCGAACCTGGTCGCGCTGGGCAAGCGGGTGTTCTTCGATCCGCGCCTGTCGGAGCCGCGGGGCACCGCGTGCGCGGCGTGCCACGATCCGGCGCGCGCCTTCGCCCCGACGCTGACCGGCGAGGCGCTGCACGCCGGCGTGCCGGCCGGCAGCCGCCCGGGGCATCTGGCGCCGCGCAGCGCGCCGTCGCTGCTGTACATCCGGTACCTTCCGCGCCGCTACTTCTTCCAGGACGACGACGCCAGCTTCCCCTCGCCGTTCGGTGGCTTCTTCGCCGACGGGCGCGCCGATTCCATCGCCGAGCAGATCCGCGGGCCGCTGTTCAGCCCGGACGAAATGGGCAACCGCTCGCCGCGCGCGCTGCTGCGCAAGGTAGCCGGGACCGACCTCGGCGAGGCGCTTGCGCGGCAGTTCGGCGCCGGGGCCGTGCGCGATCCCGAGCGGATGATCGGCGCGCTCGGCCAGGCGCTGGAGGCGTATTTCCGCAGCGACGAAATGGCGCCCTTCAGCTCGCGCTTCGACGCGTTCCTGCGCCACCGCGCGCCGCTGTCGCCGGCCGAGATGCGCGGACTGGCGCTGTTCCGCAACCCGGACAAGGGCAACTGCGCGGCGTGCCACACCATGGTGGAGTCGTCGTCGCGGCCGGAGCGCTCGCTGTTCACCGATTTCGGCTACGACGCCATCGCAGCGCCGCGCAACCCGCTGCTGCCGGCCAACCGGGATCCGCGGCACTTCGATCTCGGCCTGTGCCGCACCGCGCGCGCGCTCAAGTGGCCCGAGCCCGACCAATGGTGCGGCTATTTCCGCACCGCCGGGCTGCGCAACGTGGCCGTGCGCCAGACCTTCATGCACAACGGCGTATTCCGCACGCTGCGCGACGCCGTGGCCTTCTATGCCACGCGCTCGACCGATCCGGCCCAGTGGTATCCGGGCGGCCGGCGCTTCGACGACGTGCCCGCCCGCCACCAGGGCAATGTCAACGTGAACGCCGTGCCGATGAACCGCCGCCCGGGCACGGCGCCGGCGCTGACCGACGACGAGATCGACGACATCGTCGCCTTCCTGCGCACCCTGACCGACGCGCGCTACGTGGCGCGGATGCCCGACCCGGCTGCGGACAAGGCCCGCCCGGCACAGGCCACGGGGCCCGCCGGACCGACGGTCGCCGCCGAACGCCGCGCCGCCAATACGCCGTAACAACTTCGGCGGCCGGGCACCGCGCCGCCGCATTGACGGCGGCGGGCCGAGTGCCGATCATGGAACGTTTCGTTGGCTCTCCCTCTCTGCCCCATGACCACCCTGTCCCGCCTTCTTGCCGGCCTGTCCCTGGCCGTGGCCGCCACCGGCGCGCTCGCGCAGACGCCGACCGGACCGAACACCGGCCTGCCCACCGTCGACCTGACCATCGGCATGTACAAGGTCCATACCGAAGTGGCCGCCACGCAGCCGGCGCGCGAGACCGGCCTGATGTTCCGCAAGTCGATGCCCGACACGGCCGGCATGCTGTTCGTGTTCGACGAATCGGCGCGCCACTGCTTCTGGATGAAGAACACCGACCTGCCGCTGTCGATCGCCTTCATCGACGACAACGGCGTCATCACGGATATCGCGGAGATGAAGCCGCAGACCGAGGACAACCACTGCCCCACCCGGCCGGGCCTCTACGCGCTGGAAATGAACAAGGGCTGGTTCACCCGCAAGGGGATCAAGGTCGGCACCAAGGTCGGCTCGCTGCCCCGCTGACACGACAACCCATCCGACCGGACGAGGAAACCACCGCATGCAAGCTTTCGACAACAACCGTCGCCGCTGGATGCGGCAGGCCGGGGCGCTGGCCGCCGGCTCCGTCGCCGCGTCGTCCGGGGTGTGGCCGCTGGCCTCGCGGGCGACGCAGCCCCAGGGCACGCGCCTGATCCTGCTCGGCACCGGCGGCGGGCCGACGCCCAAGAAGAACCGCTCGGCGCCGGCGCAGGTGATCGTCATCAACGGCGTGTCGTACGTGGTGGATTGCGGCAACGGCGTCGCGCGCCAGTACGTGAGCGCTGGCCTCACGCTCAAGGCGATCCGCCACGTCTTCATCACGCACCAGCATTCCGACCACAACGCCGACTACGGCGCGCTGATGCTGCTGGCCTGGGGCACCGACCTGACCGGCCCGGTCGATACATGGGGCCCGCCCCCGCTGGCCGCGATGACGGCCAGGTTCCTGGAACTGTACGACTACGACATCCGCACCCGCATCGCCGACGAGGGCCGCCCACCGCTGGCGCCGATGCTCCATCCGCACGAACTGACCGAAGGCGGCCTGGTGATGCAGGACGCCAACGTGATGGTGACCAGCGCGCTGGTCAAGCACCCGCCGGTGTCGCCGGCCTTTGCCTACCGCTTCGATGCGGCGGACCGCTCCATCGTCATCTCGGGCGATACCGCGCCCAGCGAGAACCTGGTGCGCCTGGCCCACGGCGCCGACGTGCTGGTGCACGAGGTGATGCACCTGCCATCGCTGGACAAACTGTTGTCCACCGAGCCGAATGCCAAGACGCTGCGCGAGCACCTGCTGGCAAGCCACACGTCCGCCGAGGACGTCGGCCGCATCGCGACCGAGGCCAAGGTGAAGACGCTGGTGCTGTCGCACTTCGTGCCGGGCGGCTATCCGTATCTGGACGATGCGGCGTGGCTCGACGCCGTGCGCCCGCACTTCAAGGGCGAGATCATCGTGGGGCGCGACCTGCTGGAGATCTGATCCGATGCGCCGGCGCGCCTAGCGCGCCTCGGCGCAATCGCGATAGACCGTGCTGCGGCTGGCGGGCAGGGTTTCGTCGGTCAGGAAGCCGGTGGGGCCCTTGGTCCACCAGACGTACCGGCCGGAGGCATAGCGCGCGCCCGAGCCGGAGACGACATTGGCGAACACCAGCGTCTTGCCGTCGAGCACGATGGTGGCCAGCGGCGTATCGCCCACCGTCATGTATTTCACCGTCAGCGACTTGCCGTCCTGGCACGCGTAGCGCACGTCGCGCGGGTCGCGGATCGGCAGGGCGGCGTAGGCGCGGGCCTGGTCGATGGCCTTGTCGATGCCGGCCTTGGCGAAATCGAGCGCCGTGTTCATGTCTTCGGACGACATGCCGGGCACGGGCGAGGATTGCGCCCGCGCCGGCTCGCCGGACACCCCGGCTAGCACGGCCACACTGAGCACCACGGCACACGGGAGTCTGCGCATCGGGTCGGTCTCCTGGGAAGGCAACGAAAGCCGGTTAGACGCGGATGCCGCCGAAAAGTTAGCCGGGCGCGTCGCCGGCGTCACCGTCGGGCGACAGCACGAAGGACACCGGCCCCAGCCGCTCGGGCAGTGCGTCGGAGAGCGCGCGGGCGGCCTGCGCGAAGCACGCCACCAGGCTGTCGGCCAGCGACGACGGCGCGTGATGCTCGGCGCGCATGGCGCGGACCTCGAAGGTCTGCGCGGGCTCCAGCGCAAACAGGGCGATGCGGTCCATGCTGCCGGTGGCGGCCGTGAACTGATCCAGCATCGTCACGCCCAGCGCCTCTTCCACCAGCGAACGAGCCAGCGAATACGTCTGCACCTCCAGCGTCGACCGGGGCGCGAGACCGCTGCGCGCCAGCGTCTGGCCGACCAGCGAGCCGATCGACATCTGGTCTTCCAGCGCAATGAAGGGCCGTTCGGCGACCATGCGATGCAGCGCCGGCCCATCGGCCCCCGCATCGACCCAGGCGCGCGGCGCGGCCAGCAGGATGCGCCCCTGCGCCACCGGCGTGGTGCCAATGGCCGGATGCACCGGCGGCGCGAAGGCGAAGCCGACGTCGATGTCCTGCGACAGCAGCCCCTGCACGATCTCGGCGGTGTGGTGCGTGAACACGCGCACCTGGGTATCGGGATGGCGCTGCGAGAAATGCCGCACCGCCGGCGCGAGGATGCTCGGCGCCAGGCTGGGCGTGGCCGCCACGCGCAGCCGCCCCGCGCCCTTGTGGCGCAGGTTGGCCGAGACGCGCCGCACGCGCTCGACCTCCTGGTACAGCCGCTCGACCTCGGTGAACAGCTCGAAGGCCTCGGCGGTCGGCTGCAGCCGGCCCTTGGTGCGGTCGAACAGGCGGAAGCCGAGCTGCAGCTCGGTGTGCTGCAGCACGCGCGTCACCACCGGCTGCGACACGGCCAGCATGCGGGCCGCCTCGCTGACGGTGCCGACCAGCATCACGGCGCGGAACACTTCGATCTGGCGCAGGCGCATGGCGGCGCGGTCCTCGGTCAACCATCCGGAAACGTTGATTGTGGCATCCGGTGCAAGCCCTCGCCTAGGCCTGGGCACCGGGCATCGGCGTGGCCGCCGTCCCCTGCGCCTCCAGCGCGTCGAGGAAGACCCGCACCTTGCGCGGCACCAGCTTGCGCGCGGGCATCAGCGCGTAGACCCGCAGCGGTGTCGGCTCGTAGTCGGACAGCACGCGCACCAGGCGTCCGGTCTCGACTTCCGCGTCGCCCACCGAGCGCGCCATGCGGGCCACGCCCAGGCCGCGCACCGCGGCGCGAGCGCGCATCTCGGCGTTGAGCGTCTGCAGGCGGGGCTGGATCGGCACTTCGAAGGGCTCGGCGGTGGGCGCCCCGGCCGGCCGGAACACCCAGCTGGCATCGTCCGGGCCGGACAGGCACGGCCAGCCGGACAGGTCGGCGGGTGCGGCGAGCGGCGCGCGCCCGGCCAGCAGGGACGGCGCCGCATACAGCGCGCGCGGGATCATCACCACGCGGCGCGCCACCAGCGACGAATCGGCCAGGGTCTGGTCCACCATCACGAACACGATGTCGTAGCCGCTGGCGAGCAGGTCGGGCTGCTCCCACGAGATGTGCACCTGGATCTGCAGGTTGGGGAAGCGCGCCAGCGTCTGGCAGACCGGCTCGGTCAGGTGCTGCGCGCCGACCTCGTACGGCGCGGCGATGCGCAGCGTGCCGGAGACGGTCTCGCTGGCGGCGGTCGTGTCAGCGTGGACTTCGCGCAGGCGCTCGAACAGCGGCGCGATGTCGTCGTAGAAGTGCGAGCCGGCTTCGGTCAGCCGCAGTTGGCGCGTGGTGCGCGTGAGCAGGCGCACGCCCAGCGACGCCTCCAGCCGCGAGACGGCGGCGCTGGCGCTGGATTTGGGGATGCCCAGCGCCTCGGCGGCGGCGGTGAAGCTCCCCGCCTCCACCACGCGGCAGAAGGTCTCCCAGTCGTTCCACTCCATTGTTCGCATGACTGGACAGTGTTCCCAGAGTTGAGCGTTTATCCGGCGGGCGGCCAAGTTTATGCTCGGCTCCCATGTCGCTGCAAATCCTGCCGCCCGCGTCGATGCGGGCATTCCCGCATTTCTCGTCCGCCCGCATCCACGCCTTCGGCCTGGCGATGGGGCTGTCGACCGGGCTCGATTTCGTGTCGTCGCAGATGATGGCCGTGGCGGGGCAGCATATCCAGGGCGGCGTGCACGCCGATCCGCAGGCGTACCTGTACGCCGTCACCGCCTATGCCGTGGCGGCGGTGGTCGCCAACCTGGCCATCGGACGGATCGCGGCGCGCATCGGCTACCGCATGTTCTCGCTGATCGGCATTGTGCTGTTCGGCGTCGGCTGCGTGGTGTGCGCGCAGTCCAACAGCATCGACATGCTCGTCGCCGGCCGGGCCATCCAGGGGCTGGGCGCGGGCGGGCTGTTCTCGGCGTCGCGCATCCTGGTGCAGCTGACCACCGACCCCGACGAGCGCATCGCCCCCATGCTGATGTTCAGCGTCGGCCTGTTCGGCCTGACCACCATCGCGCCCTGGATCTGCGCCGAGGTGCTCGAATACAGCGAGTGGCGCGTGATCTTCTGGCTGGAGCTGCTGCTGGCGGCGGCGGCCTGGCTGGCGATGTTCTTCCTGCCGCCGGAGCGCCACCAGCCGCGCACCCGCGCCGCGCGCCGGCCGCACGAGGCGCCGCCGGCCGAGGGCCGCCTGGACTGGATCGGCGTGGGCGCGATCGCGATCGGCGCGCTGGCGTTCCTGATGGGCCTGTCGGAGCTGCGCTACAACCGGCTGACCGCTACGCCCGCGATTCCCCTGCTGCTGCTCGGCGGCGCGGCCGGGCTGCTGCTGGCTGTGCACCGCCTGCGCACGCATCCGGACCCATGGCTGGACCTGACGCGCCTGAACGGCCGCCGCTACCTGTGGGGCATCGGCTTCTACGGCATCTATTACCTGATGAGCGGGATCTGGTCGTACCTGTTCCCGGCGGTGTCGCAGGGCGGGCTGGGCTTCACGTTTCGCACCACCACGCTGTTCCTGATGATCAGCGGCGCGGTGTCGATGGTGGTGGCGATGATCTTCACGATCTGGCTGCCGTTCTTCTTCCGCAAGCGCCGGGTGATCGCCATCGGCTTCGGCATCTACGCGGCCGCGGCGCTGCTGCTGGCGACCAGCCTGATGCCGGGGGCGCCGGACTATGCCTTCTTCCCGGTGTCGTTCCTGGAAGGCATGACGCCGGGCGCGGTGATGATCCAGGTGGCGATGATGACCTACCTCGACCTCGACCGCGAAGACTTCGCGCATGGCTACCAGATGAAGAACATCGCGCGCCAGTTCGCCACGGCGGTCGGCACCGGGCTGGCGGCCACGATGCTGCAGACGCAGCAGGCGGAATCGCGCGCGCTGATCGTCGCGCATGTCACGCGCTTCACGGCAGACCTGCAAGCCGCCGGCCCGCTGACGGCCGACCGGCTGGCGCGCCTGTCGGCCGAGATCGACCGCCAGGCCACGCTGCTGGCCGGCACGCAGCTGTTCAGCGGGTTCGCCGTGGCGTGCGGCGTGTTCGCGGTGGTGGTGATGGTCCAGCGCTCGCTGCGCTGAGCGCTAGGATTTCTGCAACGCGTACTTGCCCGCGCCCGTCACGGACAGCAGGATCAGGCCGCCCATGATGCTGAGGTTCTTGTAGAACTGCACCATGTTGGCGGTCTGCATCGCACCCTCGACGTTCCAGTAGGTATGGGCGATCAGCGCGGTGCCCAGCACGAACAGCGCCATCAGCAGCGCCAGCGGGCGGGTCCAGAAGCCGATCAGCAGAGCGATGCCCACGCCGAACTCCATGATCACCGCGACGATGGCCGCGAGCATCGGCATCGGCGCGCCCACCGTCCCCATGTAGCCGACGGTGGCGGAAAAACCGGTCAGTTTGCCCCAGCCGGAAATCAGGAACAGGAGCATCATCAGCACGCGACCGAGCAGGATGAGCTCGTCGCGCCAACGTTCGATGGCTGCGTTCATGGCGGCCTCCAGGCCGAGTGGCAGATACCTCAAGTCTAGGCGCTGACCGTGCCAAGTGTGGTTTCGAGCGCATCGAGTATGGGCCGAATCACACGTAATCTATGAGCCGCCTCCCTTTCCTCGCGCGCATGTCCCACCATCGCTTCGCCTGGCAGAACCCCTATCCCACCGTGCGCATTCCGCTGTTCGCGCGCAATGTCGTATCGACCTCGCATCCGCTGGCGGCGCAGGCGGGACTGCGCATGCTGCTGGCCGGCGGCAGCGCGGTCGACGCGGCGATCGCGGCGGCGGCTATGCTCACCATCGTCGAACCGGTGTCGTGCGGCCTGGGCAGCGATGCCTTCGCCATCCTGTGGGACGGTGCCCGCCTGTACGGCCTCAATGCGTCGGGCGCCGCGCCGCAGGACTGGAGCCTCGGCTACTTCCGCCGCAAGTACGGCGAAGACGCCCACGGCCACCCCAGGCGCCCCACGCGCGGCTGGGACACGGTGACGGTGCCGGGCGCCGTCTCGGCCTGGGCGACCCTGCATGAACGCTTCGGCAAGCTACCGTTCGCCGATGTGCTGGAGCCGGCGGCGGAGATCGCAGAACGCGGCCACGCCATCGCCCCCATCGTCGCGCACAAGTGGGCGGCGGCGATCCCCGAGCTGCACGGCCAGCCCGGCTACGCACAGGCCTTCATGCCGCACGGCCGCGCCCCCGAAGTGGGCGAGAAATTCCTCCTGCGCGATGCGGCCGCCACGCTGCGCCGCATCGGCGAAACGCGCGGGCGCGACTTCTATGAAGGCGAGCTTGCCGAGCGCATCGCCGCGCATGCGCATGCATGCGGCGGCGCGCTGACCGCGCAAGACCTGCGCGACCACCGGCCCGAATGGGTCACGCCGATCCAGCAGCGCTACCGCGGCTACGACGTGCACGAGCTTCCGCCCAACGGCCAGGGCATCGCAGCGCTCGCAGCGCTGGGCATCCTCGAGCGCTTCGACCTCGGCGCCCTGCCGGTCGATTCGGCGGATACGCTGCACCTGCAGATCGAGGCGATGAAGCTGGCGTTCGCCGATCTCTACCGCTACGTGGCCGACCCGCGCGCGATGGACGTCACGCCGGAGCAGATGCTCGACGACAGCTACCTCGACGCGCGTGCCAGGCGCATCGACATGGGCCGCGCCGGCCATCCGGGCTTCGGCATGCCGCGTGCCGGCGGCACCGTCTATCTGAGCGCGGCCGACGAGCGCGGCATGATGGTCTCGTTCATCCAGTCCAACTACATGGGCTTCGGGTCGGGCGTGGTGGTGCCGGGTACCGGCATCAGCCTGCAGAACCGGGGCGTCGGCTTCTCGATGGATGCGCGCTCGGCCAACGTGGTGGAAGGCGGCAAGCGGCCGTTCCATACCATCATCCCGGCGTTCCTGACGCGGGACGGCGCGCCGGTGATGAGCTTCGGCGTGATGGGCGGCGACATGCAGCCGCAAGGCCATCTGCAAACGCTGGTGCGCATGCTCGACTACCACCAGCAGCCGCAGGCCGCCTGCGATGCGCCGCGCTGGAAGGTCAACCGCGATTTCACGCTCGACGTGGAAGCCGCGCTGAACGCCGACACCGTCGCCGCCCTGCGGGCGCGGGGCCACCGGCTCAAGGCGGTGGCCGATCCGTACATGGATTTCGGCGCGGGCCAGTTCATCTGGCGCCTGTCCGACGATGCCGACCACGGCTACGTGGCCGCCAGCGACAGCCGCCGCGACGGGCACGCCGTCGGATACTGAGCGCCAAACCCATCCGACACATCGCCGCGGGCTCCCAAGCCCCCTGCTCAGGTCGTGCGATGCGCCCGCTCCGCGCCCCCCTTCACGCCCGCGCGCACCGGAAGCTTCAGCTACCGGCGTACCAATGCGAGTCCCACGCATCTGCCCGGCGCACATGCCGCGTCCACGCCCGGTGATGCCGCCGCGACGCGGCCGCGCGCCCGGGCGCCGGGGCCTCCTCCGCCGTCTCCGCTTGGGCCGCGGTGCGGGCCGATGCGGTCGGCACCTGCGCATACACGCGCGCGTCCATGCGATCCTGCGCGGCGGATACCGCATCGGGCGCACCCACCGCGCTGGGGCTGACCGCCGTGGCCGCCACGTTGGCCGCATCCTTCGCCGCCGAGGGCGTGCGGGCCATCAGGTGGTCCAGCCACGGCGCATGCGCCATGCCGATGTAAATGGCACCCCCCACGGCAATCAGCACGGGCGCCACGCTCAGGAACGTGCCGGAGAACAGCCGCCGCATCGCGCGGCGCCAGCGTGATCCCGGCAGCGCATCGGCTACCGCTGCCGGCGTCTCGGCGGCATCGCTCGCCGGCTCGGCAAGTCCCGACATCTCCGCCGGATCGGACGGATGGGCAGTGGGCGAAGCAGGCAGGCGCATGGGAGAACTCGACTGTGATTGCATGGCAGACGCAAGGGTCTCGCCAATGTGATGGCGGTCGCGCATGACGCGTGCGTGAGGCGCCATGACACGGCGCGGGCAGCTTCGCTCAGCAAGTTTCCTGCCGGGCCTGGCGCACCGCGGCCAATCGGGCCAGTCTCGATGGATCCGGGCGTCCGTGGCACGCGCAGACATTTTTCCGGACGGCCGGCATGCGCGGATGGCACGAGGCCGGGTAGACTTTGCAAAGTTTGCCGGGTGCAACACCCGGGGGTCTGCGCAGCAAGGAGAGAGACGTGCGTTGGGATGACATGCGCGAAAGCGAGAACGTCGAGGATGATCGCGCATCCTCGAGTGGCGGCGGCTTCGGCGGCGGGGGGATGCGCCTGGGCGTGGGCGGCATCGCGCTGGTGGCGGTGGTCGGCCTGCTGATGGGCAAGAACCCGCTGGAAATCCTCGGCATGGTGATGCAGGTGTCGCAGAACGCGCCCGTGCAGAGTGCACCGCATGGCGCCACGCGGCCCACCGGCGAGACCGACAACGACCACAGCAAATCAATGGTGAGCCACGTGCTGGGCGACACCGAAGACACCTGGTCGCAACTCTTCAAGCAGGCCGGCCGCGCCTATCAGCCGCCCAAGCTGGTGCTGTTCCGCCAGGGCATCCGCTCGGGTTGCGGCGACGCCACTTCGGCGGTCGGCCCGTTCTACTGCCCGGCCGATACCAAGGTCTACCTGGATCTCGGCTTCTTCGACGAACTGCGCCGCCGCTTCGGCGCGCCGGGCGACTTCGCGGCCGCCTACGTGGTCGCGCACGAGGTCGGCCACCATGTGCAGAATCTGCTCGGCGTCTCGGAGAAGGTCAGCCGCGCGCAGGCCGGCCAGTCGCAGCGCGTATCGAACGCGCTGTCGGTCAAGCTGGAACTGCAGGCCGACTGCCTGGCCGGCGTGTGGGGCCACTACGCGCAGCAGCGCGGCCTGCTCGAGCGCGGCGACCTGGAACAGGCCCTCACCGCCGCGCACGCCATCGGCGACGATACCCTGCAGCGCAACGCCGGCCGCAGCGTCGCGCCCGATGCGTTCACGCACGGCACCTCGGAACAGCGCATGCACTGGTTCCGCCAGGGCTTCGACGGCGGCGATATCCGGCAGTGCGACACCTTCCGCGCCGGGGCCGATGCCTGACGCGTCAGCGCCCGCCTGAGCAGTCCAGCAGCGCCCCCGTCACGTACGACGCCGCATCCGACAGCAGCCAGACGATGGTCTCGGCCACCTCCGCGGCGGTGCCGGGCCGGCCCATCGGCGTGGCGGCACCCAGGCGCTGGGCACGATCCGGCTGGCCGCCGCAAGCGTGGATCTCGGTGTCGATCAGGCCGGGGCGCACCGCGTTGACGCGCACACCCTCGCGGCCCAGTTCGCGCGCCAGGCCCAGCGTCATGGTGTCCACCGCGCCCTTGGAGGCGGCGTAGTCGACATATTCGTGCGGCGAGCCGAGCCGCGCCGCCGCCGAAGACACATTCACCAGCGCACCGCCCGCGCCGCCGCGCGCGGTCGACAGCCGCCGCGCCGCTTCGCGCGCCACCAGGAACGCGCCCAGCACATTGATCTCGAATATCGCGCGCAGCCGCTGTGCGCTCATGTCGGCCACGTCCTGCGCGGGCGCCACGATGCCGGCGTTGTTGACCACACCGTGCAGCGCGCCGAAGCGGTCCTGCGCCGCCTCGAACAGCGCCATCACATCCGCCTCGCTCGACACATCGCCCTGCACCGCCAGCAGCCGGCCGCCGGCCTGCTCGACGAGGCCCGCCGTCTCGTCGGCGGCCTGCCGGTTGCCGCGATACTGGATCGCCACGGACCACCCGCGCCGCGCGCACAGAACCACCGTGGCGCGGCCGATGCCCCTGCTGCCGCCGGTGATGACGATGGTCTTGGACATGCGCCGCTCCCGAAGTGGTGTCGAACCCGCATTGTGCCTGCCGCGGCCGCCTTCCGAGGGCGGCGTGTGACCGAGGGAAATGTCCGAATCCGGCCAACGCGATGCGCGCGCCGGGACTACACTGGGCCGCGAATCCACCGGCCTTCACCATGCACCTCGACCCCGACGCCTGCTACCACGCCGTGCAATCGCGCGACCGGCGCTTCGATGGCTGGTTCTTCGTCGGCGTCACCTCCACCGGCGTCTATTGCCGCCCGATCTGCGCGGTGCGCACGCCGCTGCAGAAGAACTGCCGCTTCTTCGCCTCCGCCGCCGCGGCCGAGAAGGCGGGTTTCCGCCCGTGCCTGCGCTGCCGCCCCGAGCTGGCGCCGGGCCACAGCCTGGCCGAGATGTCATCCAGCCTCGCCCGCGCCGCCGCGCGCATGATCGACGAAGGCTTCCTGCAGCAGCACGATCTGGCCGCGCTGGCGGCAGCGGTGGGCGTGACGGATCGCCACCTGCGCCGCATCTTCCGCGCCGAATTCGACGTCTCGCCCATCGAGTACGCGCAGACGCAGCGCCTGCTGCTCGCCAAGCGGCTGCTGACGGACACCGCCATGCCGGTCGGCGACGTCGCATATGCGGCCGGCTTCGGCAGCGTGCGGCGGCTCAACAGCGGGTTCGCCGAGCACTACGGCTTCGCGCCGACACGGCTGCGCACCCGCGCCGCACCGGTATCGCGCGGCGACGACGGCGCCACGCTGATGCTGGGTTACCGCCCGCCCTTCGCCTGGCACGCGCTGCTCGACTTCCTGCGCGCGCGTGCCGTGGACGGCGTCGAGGTGGTCGACGCGCACAGCTACGCCCGCACCATCGCGCTCGACTATGCCGGCCGCCGTCATGCCGGCTGGCTGCACGCGCGCGACGTGCCGCAACGGCATGCGATCGCGCTCACGCTGTCGGCCAGCCTGGTGCAGGCGATGCCGCCGGTCCTGGCCCGCGTGCGCCGCCTGTTCGATCTCGATTGCCGGCCCGACCTGGTCGACACGCACCTCGGCACGCTTGCCGCCGGCACGCCCGGCCTGCGCGTGCCGGGTGCGGTGGACGGCTTCGAGATCGCCGTGCGCGCCATCGCCGGGCAGGTCGTTTCGCTAGCGCGGGCGCGGCGCATCCTGGCCCGCCTGGCGGCCGCCTATGGCACGCCGCTGGCGCAGCCGCGCGCCGGATTGCCGACCGCCTTCCCGTCCGCCACCGCGCTGGCGAGCGTGGACCCGCAGGCGCTGTCCGGCGAAACCGGCCTGCAGGCCAGCCGTGCCGCCGCCGTGGTGGAAATCGCCCGCGCCATCGACGCCGGCCGCCTGCGCCTGGAACCGCTGGTGCCGCTCGCGCCCACGCTGGCGGCGCTGCAAGCGCTGCCCGGCATCGGCGAATGGACCGCGCAATACATCGCCATGCGCGCGCTGGGCTGGCCGAATGCGTTTCCGCTGGGCGACTACGTGCTGCGCAAGCGCCTGGCCGATCACGATGGCACGCTGCCGACACGCCACGCCATGGCCACCCGGGCGGAAGACTGGGCGCCATGGCGCGCCTATGCCGCCATGCACCTGTGGCACCGCGACGATGCCCTGGCTCCGACCCCATGACCGCCATGCTCCGCCTCACCTTCGCCGGCCCGCTCGGCGACCTGCTGCTGATCGCCACCGACACCCACCTGACCGGCGCGTTCTTCACCGGGCAGAAGACGATCCCGGCCAACGCGCACCAGCTGCGCACGGGTGCCGACGCCGCCCTCCTCCTCGAGGCCCAGGCACAGTTCGAAGCCTATTTCGCCGGCCGGCTACAGGTGTTCGACCTGCCGATGGCGCCCGCCGGCACGCCGTTCCAGCACGACGTGTGGCGGCAGCTGTGCGCGATCCCCTTCGGCGAGCGCTGCACCTACGGCCAGATCACCGCCCGGCTCGGACTCGCCCGTGAACATGCGCGCGCGGTCGGCACCGCCGTCGGACGCAACCCGATCTCGATCGCCATCCCGTGCCATCGCGTGGTCGGCGCGGATGGCTCGCTGACCGGCTATGCCGGCGGACTACCGCGCAAGGCCGCGCTGCTGCGGCTGGAAGGCCATCCGGCACAGGTCGGCGCACGGCTGCCGATGCCGGCCGATCCGCGCCAGGCCGCGCTGGCGCTCGCGCCTGCATGAATCGCGGCAAGCGCGGACAATGCTGCCTGCCGGCTCCGCACAGGGACACCGACCACCCGTCGGCCCCGTTCGCACAACCATAACGAGACCACCATGCGCCGCTCCGATGCCATCGAACTGCTGATACTGGCCGCCCTGTGGGGCGGCTCCTTCCTCTTCATGCGCGTCGCCGCGCCGCCCTTCGGCCCTGTCGCGCTGATCGCGCTGCGGGTGGCGATCGCCTCCGCCTTCCTGCTGCCGGTGCTGGCCATGCGCGGCGGCCTCGGCGCACTGCGCCCGCACTGGCCGCACCTGCTGGCGGTGGGCGTGCTGAATTCGGCGGTTCCCTTCTGCCTGCTCGCCTATGCCGAGTTGACGCTGACGGCAGGCTTCACCTCCGTGCTCAACGCGGCCGCGCCGCTGTTCGCCGCCATCGTCGCCTTCGCCTGGCTGGGCGAGCGGATGTCGGCGTGGCGCGTGCTGGGGCTGGCGATCGGCTTTGTCGGTGTGATCGTGCTGGTGGGCGGCTCGTCGGCCCTGGATGCCAGGCAGGGCGGGCGGGCGGTGGCCGCCGCGCTCGGCGCGACCGTGCTGTACGGCCTGGCCGGCAGCTATGCCAAGCGCTACCTGACCGGCGTGCCGCCGCTGGCCGTGGCAACCGGTAGCCAGATCGCGGCGGCAGTCGTGCTGGCGCCGCTGGCGGTATGGCTGTGGCCGGCGCACACGCCCACCGGCAGCGTCTGGCTCCATGTGATCGGCCTCGGCATCGCCTGCACGGGGATCGCCTATATCCTGTTCTTCCGGCTGATCGCGCATGTCGGCCCGACGCGCGCCGTGTCGGTAACCTTCCTGGTCCCGGTATTCGGCGTGCTGTGGGGCATCCTGTTCCTGAGCGAGCAACTGACGCTGAACATGGTGGCCGGCTGCGCGGTGATCCTGCTGGGCACGTCACTGTCCACCGGCGTGCTGGCCTCCGGCAGGCGCGCGGCCGCCGGCACGGGCAGCGGTGCCGACGACAAGGCGTCACCGCTGCGCTCGGGCCGCTGAGGACGACGCCGAAAGCCGCCCGCCGGCCGGGCACTCAAGGCCGGCGGAACACGCCGCCAGGACAGCCCTCGCCCACCCGGCGATGTCCCGTCCCCGAACGCGGCAAATGCGACCGCCCCGCTCGGCCGGATATATATTGGAGGATTGCCGCCCCGCTATCAGCCGACCGGCGACAAACCGGTCGTTAAATCCGCAGATGCGCTTGCCGACTCCCAGCGTTATTGCATTGCCGACATGCACATATCCAGGACATCGGGACCTCCTTTCGGAGGATATGACAATCGGTTTCAGCCCATTTTACGAAACCGGATTGTAAAAAAAACCCACGCCCCGTAGCAGCGCGAAAAACCTTCCATGGCGGTATTTCGCGGATTCCCGGATGATTTAACAATCCATACAGACAGAATTAAGGGCAATAAAGCCCACTTCACAATTTTCGATTTTAGCGACCCGATAATCCGACTTCAGAAACCTGCATCACCGAAATGCGGTTTTATCGGGTTATATGTTGATTTTCTTTGTTATGCTCGGGCCTCGGTCGATGAGGAGCGTGCAAGGGATGCGCCGCGGTTCGCCTGACAGCATCCCCGTTGCGGACGCAAGCGCTGCAGCACAGCCGACCATGCACGCTCCAGTCAAATTCGTTGAACACGCGCATGCTGGACGTCTACCTGAACAAGCACCTGATCGGTCAATTGTCGTGCGGCCGCAGCGGTTGGGCGTTCCGTTACGATCCGCGCTGGCAGAGCGCTTCCCATGGTTTCGACCTGACCCCGACGTTGCAACGCAGCGCCGGTGACATCGCCGATACGGCCAAGGCACAGCCGGTACGCAACTTCTTCGAATACTTGCTGCCCGAATCCGCCCGTGTCGTACCCAAGGCCGCCACCGCCGCGCTGGATCACCTCGCGGAACACGCACCGAACCTGGATGGCCCGCTGACACTGGTCCCCATCGGCCACAAACCCATCAACGGCCACGCCGACGGCCTGACCGAGCGCGACCTCGTCATGCAATTCAAGCAGAGCGTGAGCCGGACCGGCCCCGCCATACCGCTGCACGTGGCCGAGCCTGTCGCGCGCTACGGTACGTCGCCGGAAGACGAGGCGATCCGACTGCCCTTTCTCTCATCCAACGGCCTGCCGGTATCGATGTGGCTCGGGCGCTTTGCCGCTCCGGCCAATGCCGCGCAGTCGAGCCATTTCGTGCGGCTGGACCTCGGCGAAGACGCCAGGCTGCCCTACGCCACCATCAACCATTGCTGGGCCACGCTGCTGGCCCGCAGCATCGGGCTGGAGACACCGTTCCTCGGCCTGCGCCAGTTTCCGGAAACGGCCGCGGTGGTGCAGCGGCTGGACCGCACGCTGCGCTGCAAGAGCGACGACACCGCGCTCATCCAGGCACGCTACGTGGTCTCTGCGGTGCAGTTGCTGGGCCTGAGCCCGAAATACCGTTTTCTGCCGATCACCGTCGAGCAGGTCGCCGAGTGCGCGCGCCTGTGCGCTGACGTGGCCTCCACCACCGCCTCGCTGTTCCGCTGGATGGTGTTCTGCCTGCTGATCGGTGGCCGCAACGCCTCGGCGGGCACGCTGCATTTCCATGTCGGGCCCGATGGCATCCGGCTGGCCGCGCATGATCACCTGTTCTGTGCAGCGGTCTATGCGAACGAATGGGACGCCGATGCGCTGTCGTCGCTCGACGGCGAGCGCGCGTCCGATGTGCAAGCGCGCTACGAGGCCATCGACCAGGACGCGCTGCTCGCGCTGGCCGACCATCTCGGCTACGACGCCACCCAGGCGCGCCGCGAAGTGCTGCGCCTGATCAGCATGCTGGCGCCGCAATCGTCGTTCGTGGCGACGCACCTGTCGCAGGCGCTGGGCCACTCGCCCACGCGGGCGGCGGAAATCGACTTCCTGGCGCGCATCCACCGGCATGTGTCGGAGACTGCGCGGCGGCTGGGCGGAAAATCGGCCGAAGTCTGAATTTGCAGCGCCCAGCCTACAGCGCAGCCAGGCTGACGGAACCGTAGCGGACGTAGCCGTAGGCAGCCAGCGTATCCATCGCTTCGGCTTCGGCGCGGGCGAATGCCAGCGCCAGCGAATCCGGGCCGCCTTCACCGGCGGCAAAGGCCTGGTAGGCCTTGAAGGCCGCCCGCGGCGACACGCCGCTGCGGTCGAGCACACCCTGCGCTGCTTCGAGCGCGGCGCGGATCGCTGTTGCCCCGGGCGGGGCATCGCGAAACGAAAGCTGAAGACACGACGTCGGAGTCATTCCGCGCTGCGATCCCAAAGAGCGGCACACCCAGCCCAGTCTAGGAGAGCCCCAAGCCGGTGCCAAGCGGGCTGACGGCCGCTGCCTGCGGCATGCCATCAGCGGGCTCCGTCGCGCTGAAAGCGCTCCAGTGCAGCCGCCGCCGCGGGTCCGGCCTGCCGCTTCCACTCAGCCACGGTCTGTGCGGCGGCGGCCTGCAGCGCACCACGCAGTTCGGGCGACGGCGTCTCCACGATGGCCACATGGTTGTCCTGCATGCGGCGCGTGTTCTCGGCCAGCCGCGTCTGCAGCCGACCCCATTGCTGGAGTTCGGTCATTTCCGCAGCCTGGTCGACCGCGCGGCGCACCTCGCGCGGCAGCGCAGCATAGGCACGGGCATTGACGGTCGCGAACGACAGCGGCATGGCGTAGCCGATGGCGGTGAAGTTGGGCAGCCACGTCCACAGCTTGCGGCCCGCGCCGCCGTCACCGGAGGACAGCACCGCGGTGATGCTGCCGTCGGCCAGGCGCGGCATCAGTTCGGTGAAGGCGAGGTTCTCCGCCTTGGCGCCGGCGGCCTGCATCACATGCTGCGAGGTGGCATCGTAGGTGCGGACCGCCAGCGCGCGCAGCGCCTCGACGCCCGGCACCGGCTGCTTCGACCACAGGCCGGTGGCCGGCCACGGCGTCACGTACAGCAGATGCAGGCCCTGGCGCTCGAATGCCTGCGCATACAGCGGCCGGGCGAGATCGGCCAGCCGGTGCGCATCCTGCGCGGAGGCCGCGACAAACGGCAGCGAAGACAGCGAGAACACCGGATCGATGCCGGCCAGCGCGCCCCCGAACGCATCGCCGGCCTCCAGCCGGCCGTCACGCTGCGCGGTCGGCATGGCGGCCGACTTGATGCCTGCCGCCGCGTCGTAGGACGGCACGATCTCCAGCGCGCCGCCCGTGCGCAGTGCCACTTCGTGCGCGAATGAGGCCACGCCCTCGCCCGGCATGGCGGTGGCCGGATACTCGGTGGCCATGCGCCAGCGCTCGACATCGGCGGCCTGCGCGGCCGATGCGGCGGCCATGGCGCAGGCCAGGATGGCCAGCGCCTGCCGGATGAACGCCCGGCTTCCCTGCAACAACATGGTGATCCCCCGTCTGGTTGGCGGCGCGGTCCGTGCGCGCCGCTCGTGTGCATGAATGGGTGTGCCAGCGAGACGCCTATCCGGGCTGCCCCGGAGGGCACCCGCCGGCATCCGGTGGCATCATCGATTCGCTTGACGAAGCAACAATATCGCATCGACACCATGCGATGCAAGGAGACCCCATGACCACTCGTGCGATCCGGCGCAAGCTGACCGCGCTTGCCTGGCTGCTGGCCGGCACCGCGCTTCCCGCCCTGGCGCAGACGCCGTCCGTCCCCCAGGGAAACACCGTTGCCGCAACCGATGGCGGAATCGACGTCGTGCAGCTCAAGCCGGCGGTCGAAGCCGTGGTCAACGCGGACTACCCGCACCTCAATGCGCGGTGCAAAGACCTGCATACGCATCCGGAGCCGGCCTTCCAGGAAACGCGCACCGCCGCCCGGCTGGCCGCCGAGATGCGCAAGCTCGGCTTCGACGTGACGGAACAGATCGGCAGGACCGGCGTGGCGGCGATCTATCGTAACGAGCCAGGGCCTACCGTCCTGGTGCGCACCGAGCTCGATGCCCTGCCGATGGAAGAAAAGACCGGCGTCGAAGCCATGTCGCTCACGGTGATGCATACGCTGCAGTGGAACAAGGCCGCCGGCCAATCGAGCTAGCATGTGAAGGTGCGTGGCCCGGGTCGAGGCCGCGCCCGAGCCTTTTTCATTGACGGGAGTCCCCATGTTTGTCCGCTTCATCCGCAGCACCGCCCTGCTGCTGTGCGCCTGCGTTGCCGCGCCGGCCCTGGCGCAGGCCACCAACCGCCTCGACGAGATCCTTGCGCGCGGCACGCTGCGCGTCGGCTCCACGGGCGACTACAAGCCCTTCAGCTACAAGACGCCCGGTGACGGCCGCTTCATCGGCCTGGACGTGGACATGGGCGAACGGCTGGCGAAGGCCCTCGGCGTGAAGCTGGAAGTGGTGCCGACCACGTGGTCGACGCTGATGCGCGATTTCGGCGAAGACCGCTTCGACATTGCCATGAGCGGCATCTCGGTGACGCTGGAACGGCAGAAGAAGGCGTTCTATTCGATCCCGTACCAGCGCGACGGCAAGACGCCGATCGCCCGCTGCGAGAACCAGGACAAGTTCCAGACCCTGGAACAGATCGACCGGCCCGGCGTGCGGGCGGTGGTCAACCCGGGCGGCACCAACGAGAAGTTCGCGCGCGAACACCTGAAGCAGGCGCAGATCCGCGTGTATCCGGACAACGTGACGATCTTCAACGAGATCATCGCCGGACGCGCCGACCTGATGATGACCGATGCGGTCGAGACGCGGCTGCAGCAGAAGCTGCATCCGGAACTGTGCGCCGTGCATCCCGACGCGCCGTTCGATTTCTCCGAGAAGGCCTACCTGCTGCCGCGCGACGTGGTGTTCAAGAACTTCGTCGATCAGTGGCTGCGGCAGACGATGGAGAGCGGCGAGTTCGCGCGCCGCTTCGATGCCTGGCTGGCGTATCCGTGGAACGCGCCCGCCAAGTGAACTAAGCCTCGGCGGCCGGGACCGCCCTCCGGCGTCAGTGCAGCGCGGGTTGATTCCCGTGCTGCAGCGCCAGCGCATCGCGCAGCAGCGCATCGGTCATGTCCCGGCCGAGCAGCTCGGGATTGAAGCGCGCGGAGAAACGCGTGGAACACGACTCGACCTGCAGCACGACCTGGCCCGGCGGCAGCAGTTCGATGTCGACGTGAATGTCCTCCTCACCCTCGGTAAAGGAGTGCAGCAGGGTCAGCGCGCGGTAGCCGTCGGCGCGCTCCACGGCGGCCTCCGTCCACGCGGGCGCCAGCACGGCGCAATCCACCAGCATCTCGGGCTCGTCGGGGTGATACAGGTGCAGGCCCATCATGGTGGACGCGGCATTCGCCACGGCGGCCCACTTGGACGTCGGCACCAGGTCGCCCAGCAGGCGGACATCGTCGAGCGCGGCATCGGTCTGCACGAACGCCGCGCCCAGGAAAAAGGCCGTCTCATCGCGGAAGCCGCCGGCGGCCGTGCGGCGCCACAGCCGGTGGCTGCTCTTGGCGCCCAGCACCACCTGCGTCAGGACCTTGGCCGCGCGCGCGCCATCGGCGCCCGACCACTGCGACACCGCGCCGTGCGAAAACAGCCGATCCGCCATCACCAGCCCGACGCCCGGCGGCAGGCAACGCGCCTCCAGCCACCTCGCCAGCGCGTGCACGCCGCTGAACGGCATGTCCGGTCGCCCGATCGCGTGCGCCCTGACGCGCCCGTTCTCGGGCACATGGAACGGTATGGCGAACAGCCTCGCCTGATAGGCGACGCCATCCACCTCGAAACGCGCGATGGAACCGGATGTGTGGGACATGATCGACCTTCCTTGCTGCAGAAGAGCGGCGTGACGCCGCCCGTGCTCCCTACAACGGCTATGGGGTAGAAAAGGTTTAGCCGGAAAAAAGCCCTCTTTCTCGCGCTGTTCTGCGGTTTGCTGTAACGCGCTGCAACAGAATGCGACCCCTTGTCGCTGAATTTTTGCGGGCACGGCAGGTCAGACCTTTCTCCTAAGGGTTCCCACTCGGATCACATTGATGTTGCAAATCAATGACTTGGGTTGGAGAAGCGGTAGACGGCAGGTCACGATTGTTCTTGTTTTTTGAACAAATAGTTTAATTGATCTGCTTTTTTACCATTCGAGCAACGACTAAGCTTTTGTCATCGCGTTACCGCAGTGCAGCAAGCCCCCCTAGCCCTGCAGCGACAACGCCTGGTCCTGAAAGGAGTTCACGATGAAAACCCAACGCCTCATCCTCGCCTCGCTGATCGCCATTGCCGCCGTTCCGGCCTTCGCCGCCGTGCAGAAGACGGATCCCTACACCGATGGCCAGGCCATCACCAAGGCCGACCCGTACACCGATGGCGCACGCGCCGACAAGTCGGACCCCTACACGGACGGCGGTCTGCGCCAGGCGAATCCGTACACCGACGGCCAGCGCACCGCCCCCGCCGACAGGTTCACCGACGGCCAGTAAGCCATCACCCTCTCCCTCCCCGATGCCGGGCGCCCCATGGGCGCCGGTGCCGGATTCAAGGCGACCGTCCCGGCCGCCTTATTTTTTGTCCGCGAGGCACGATGCCCCGGCATGTGCCGTCAGCAGCACCCCTCTGCGGGGTGAGGCTTGGCGCGCGCCCCTCAAGGCCTCGCGGACGCGTCCGATATGAAAGACAGCAGGCATTGGCACGGCCGCGTTCTCCTTGTGCGAAACGCCCCGGCCAACGCATCGGATCGTCGGACAACACCAACATGCGCAAGCGCATCGCAATCGAACACCTGCAGGTCGGCATGTACCTGGAGGAATTTGTCGACTCATGGCTGGACCACCCGTTCTGGCGGGCCCGCTTTCGCGTCGAAGACACGGCCCAGCTGCAGCGCCTGCGTGCGAGCGGCATCCGCGAGGTGTGGATCGATACCTCGCGCGGCAAGGACGTCGCCGCCGGCGCGGCTGCGCCCGCAGCGGCCGACATGCCGGCGCCCCCGCAGCCGCAGCTGGAAACCGCCATTGCGCCGCGCGCGGCCACGCTCGCCGACGAGATGCGCCGCGCCGCGCGCATCATCGACAAGGCGGGCATCGCGGTCCAGGCCATGTTCGCCGAGGCGCGCATGGGGCGGACCATCGAAGCACGCGATGCGCAGCCGCTGGTGGAGGCCATCTCCGGCTCGGTCGACCGCCACCCCGGCGCGCTGGTCAGTCTGGCGCGCCTGAAGACCAAGGACCGCTACACCTTCCTGCATTCGGTGGCGGTCTGCGCGCTGATGGTGGCGCTCGGCCGCCAGCTCGGCCTGTCCGATGACGAAGTGCGCGACGCCGGGCTGGCCGGGCTGCTGCACGACATCGGCAAGATCGCGATTCCGCCCGAGGTGCTGAACAAGCCGGGCGCGCTCACCACCGACGAGTTCCGCCACGTGATCGGGCATCCGAAGGCCGGATACGACATCCTGGTCGGTGATCCCAGCATGCGCGACATCGCGCTCGACGTCTGCCTGCACCATCACGAGCGGATGGACGGCACCGGCTATCCGCACAAGCTGGCCGGCGAGAACATCTCGCTGTTCGCCCGCATGGGCGCCATCTGCGACGTCTACGATGCGGTGACCTCCGACCGGCCCTACAAGAAGGCATGGGAAGCCGCCTATGCGATCCAGCGCATGGTGGAATGGCGCGGCAACCATTTCGACCCGATGGTGTTCCAGGCCTTCGTCAAGAGCGTGGGCATCTATCCGACCGGCTCGCTGGTGCGGCTGCGTTCGGGCAGGCTGGCGGTGGTCATGGAACATGCGTCCGGCGCATTGCTCTCGCCCACGGTCAAGGTATTCTTCTCGATATCCTCGGGCACGCGCATCACGCCCGAAGTCATCGACCTGGCGCAGACCGGCGACCAGATCGTCTCGCGCGAAGAACCCGGCGACTGGGGCCTGACCGACCTCCACGAACTTTGGATACACGGCGACTGATCCGCAATCCGTTCCTGCGGCGCCTCCTGGCATGGATGGCGCTCGGATGGCTGGCGTGCGGCACGCTGGCCTGGGCGGAAGCGCCGCTGCGGATCGGCTCCAAGCGCTTCACCGAAGCCTACGTCCTGGGCGAGGTGCTGACGCAGGCCGCCGCCCCGCACGGCCCCGCCGAACACGTTCCGGGACTCGGCAACACAGCGATCGTCTTTGCCGCGCTCAGGAGCGGCAGCATCGACCTCTATCCCGACTACCTCGGCACCATCGCCGCCGAGATCCTGCACCTGCCGCCCGCGCAGGCGGCCAATCCGGACCAGGCCGCGCTGCTGGCCGACGTCAACCGCGCGCTGGCGCCGCTGGGCCTGGGCGCGGGCGTGCCGCTCGGCTTCGAGGACACCTATGCGCTCGCCATGCGCGAGGCCGACGCCGAACGCGAGGGCATCCGCACGCTGGCCGACCTGGCGGCACACCCCGCGCTGCGGCTGGGGCTGTCGCACGAATTCCTCGGCCGTGCGGACGGCTGGCCGGCGCTCGTCCGGCGCTACGGCCTGCCGCAGCAGCCGACCGGCCTCGACCACGGCGTCGCCTACGACGCGCTGCGCGCCGGCCAGACCGACGCGATCGACATCTATTCCACCGATGCCCGGATCCGCCGCGAACACCTGCGCGTGCTGGAGGACCGCGCGCACGTCTTCCCCCGCTACGATGCCGTGGTGCTCTACCGGCTCGACGTGCCGGCGCGGCACGCGGCGCAATGGCGGGCGATCACGGCGCTCGCCGGCCGCATCCATCGCGACGAGATGGTGGCGATGAACGCCGCGGTCGAACTGGAGGGCCAGCCCTTCGCGCGGGTCGCGGCGCGGTTCCTGGCCGGCCACGGCATGCCTGCGGCGCGGGCGGAGGCACCCACGCGTGCCTTCCTCGCGCAGCTGGGCGATGGCCTGTGGCGCCTCACGCGGCGGCATCTGGCGCTGGTGGCGATCTCGACCGGGGCGGCCGCGCTGATCGGCGTGCCGCTCGGGCTGCTGGCGGCGCGGCGGCGGATCCAGCAGCCGGTGCTGGCCATCGTGGGCGTGCTGCAGACGATTCCGTCGCTGGCCCTGCTGGCGATGCTGATTCCGCTGGTCGGGTCGATCGGCGTGGTGCCGGCACTGATCGCGCTCACGCTGTATGCGCTGCTGCCGATCGTGCGCAACACCATCGTCGGGCTGGAACAGGTGCCCGACGGCCTGCGCGATGCGGCGCTGGCGCTGGGCTTCACGCCGGCGCAGCGCACGCGCGTGGTCGACCTGCCGCTGGCGCTGCCGGTCATCCTCGCGGGCATCAAGACCGCCGCCGTGATCAGCGTCGGCACCGCGACCATCGCGGCCTTCATCGGCGCGGGCGGATACGGCGAGCGCATTGCCACCGGCCTGGCCCTCAACGACAGCGCGATCCTGCTGGCGGGCGCGATCCCGGCCGCCGTGCTGGCGCTGCTGGTGCAGGGCGCCTTCGAAGCCGCCGAAGGATGGCTGCGGCGGCGCCGGCAGCCGCCCCCGCCGCGCTAGCAAGCGCGCCGGGCCACCTTCCATTACCATGCGCGGTTGTCCTGCCGACCGCGTTGACCCGCCCCGCCTGCCCATGACCACGCTTTCGTTTTCCACCGCCCTGCTCGTCGCGGCGGCCGGCGTCTATGCCGGCGCGCAGAATGCCCTGGCCGGCGGCGGATCGTTCATCACGTTCCCGGCGCTGCTGCTGGCGGGGCTGCCGCCGCTCGCGGCCAACATGACGTCGACCATCGCGCTGTTCCCCAGCCAGATCACCTCGTCGATCGCGGGACGCAAGCTCGCGGCCGGCGTCTCGGCGGGCCAGCATCACCTGTCGCTGACGCAGCTGATCGTCATCAGCCTGGCCGGCGGCGTGCTGGGGGCGCTGCTGCTCCTGGGCACGCCACCGTCGTTCTTTGCGCGGCTGGTGCCTTACCTGGTGCTGTTCGCCACCAGCGTGTTCGCGTGGGGCAGCTTCCGCCGCAAGCCGCTGCACGCCGCGGCCGGCATGCCGACCTGGGCGCTGGCGCTGGCGCAGTTCGGCATCGCCATCTACGGCGGCTACTTCGGCGGCGGCATCGGTTTCCTGATGCTGGCGGCGCTGACCGTCGCGGGCCAGCAAGTGCGCACGGCGGGCGCCACCAAGAACGTGCTGGCCATGACGATGAACGCATCGGCGGTGGTGGTGTTCGTGTTCTCGCCGCAGGTGAACTGGGCGGCCGTGGCGGCGCTGGGCGTCGGCGGCATCGTGGGTGGTTTCGCGGGCGCGTGGCTGCTGCACCGGCTGCCGGAGAAGATGCTGCGCGGCTTCGTGGTCGTGGTCGGCATCGTCCTGACCGTCTGGCTGTTCATGCGGGCCTGAGGCCGGGTGCCCGCGCTCGTACCGCCGCCGCATCGGCCAGGCGCCGCTGCCGGCGGCATGCCGTGACACCGCGCGCGCCAACGAAAAAGCCGACGTCATCCGTCGGCTTTTTTGCTTGGGACAGGCACCGCATCAGACGATGCCCGTGGCGTAGAACATGGCAATGACGAAGAACACCGCGGCCGTCTTGATGAGCGTGACGCAGAAAATGTCGCGATAAGCCTCGCGGTGCGTCAGGCCGGTCACCGCGAGCAGCGTGATGACGGCGCCGTTGTGGGGCAGCGTGTCCATGCCGCCCGAGGCCATCGATGCCACGCGGTGCAGCACCTCCATCGGGATGCCGGTCGCCTGCGCGGCCTGCACGAACGCGTCGGCCATGGCGGCCAGCGCGATGCTCATGCCGCCCGACGCCGAGCCGGTGATGCCGGCCAGCGTACTCACCGTCACCGCTTCGTTGACCAGCGGATCGGGAATCGCGCGCAGCCCCCCGGCCAGCACCAGAAAGCCCGGCAGCGCCGCGATCACGCCGCCGAAGCCATATTCCGATGCGGTGTTCATCGCCGCCAGCAGCGCGCCCGCCACCGCCGACTTGCTGCCCTCGGCAAAGCGGTCTTTCACCGCACGGAAGCCAGACACCACCACGACAACGATGCCGATCAGCAGCGCGGCCTCCACCGCCCAGATCGCGGTCAGCTTGTCGGCCTCGACCGTCAGCGGCTTGGGCAGGCCCGGCAGCGCCACGGTGACGAGCTTGCCGTACCACTCGGGAATCCAGCGCGTGAACAGCAGGTTCATCACGCCCACCAGCACCAGCGGCAGCAGCGCGACCAGCGGATGCGCGAGCTTGCCGCCTGCCGCGGTGTCGGGCTCGTTGACGAGCCTGGCGAGGCCGGCGTCGTAGCCATGGCCCGCGCGCACGGCCGCGCGGCGGCGCCACTCCAGGTAGGCCATGCCCACCGCCAGGATGAAGATCGCACCGGCGGTGCCCAGCCACGGCGCGGCCCACGAGGTGGTGTGGAAGAACGTGGTGGGGATGATGTTCTGGATCTGCGGCGTGCCCGGCAGCGAATCCATCGTGAACGAGAACGCGCCCAGCGCGATGGTGCCCGGGATCAGCCGCTTCGGGATATTGCCCTGGCGGAACATCTCCGCCGCGAACGGGTACACCGCGAACACCACCACGAACAGCGACACGCCGCCGTAGGTCAGCAGCGCGCACACCAGCACGATCGACAGCATCGCCCGCTGCGCGCCCACCACGCGGATGACCGACGCGACGATCGCGCGCGAAAAGCCCGACAGCTCGATCACCTTGCCGAACACCGCGCCGAGCAGGAACACCGGGAAGTAGAGTTTGACGAAGCCGACCAGCTTCTCCATGAAGATGCCGGCAAAGACCGGCGCCACGGCGGACGGGTCGGTCAGCAGCACCGCGCCCAGGGCGGCGAGCGGTGCGAACAGGATCACGCTGTAGCCGCGATAGGCGGCGAACATCAGGAATGCCAGGGCGGCAAGGACCACGACAACGGACATCGGCCTGTCTCCTCGTATGGTTCTGATGTGCCGAGGATTGTATGCCGCGTTGCAGCAGTCCCTGCTTACGCAATCATCCGTATTGAACTGCGTGCGGAATTGGCCTTCGCCGGCCGTCCGGCGGTGTCTTCAGTGACGCCAGCCGCGTCCGCCCCAGCCGCCGCGGCCACGGCCGTCCCAGCCATGGTGGCAGCCCCAGCAGCCGCCGCTGGAATAGCCAAACCAGAGGCTGCCGTAGACGGGGGCAGGATAGTATGCGGGGCCGTAGTAGTAGTCGTAGGGATAGGCCGGATACGCTGCGGGGGCCACGGCAACCGGATTGCCGTAGGCGTCGTAATACGGCGCGACCACGCAGCCGCCAAGCAGCGTCGCCGCGCAAAGCGCGAGCACGGCCGGCAGGAAGGTGGCGCGGCGTTTCGGGGTCGGGTCCATCATGTGCTCCGTCGGATGCCTGTACTTAAGGATTGGACAACGGAAGACCGCTCCGATTCCAGGGAGCGGACTGCCTTGCAGGTTTCTTCACAAGTTCCCCCGGCACCTCCGCTCGCGCCGGCACGCGCCGTCGGCATTCACAACGCAGTTGCGCATCGCTGGCTGGCGCCGCTGTCGCCTGTGCCGCGCGGTGGCCGCTGGCATCGTCAGCACGCGCACACCGATGGGTCATCGCGCCGGCACGGCGATCGGGTAAGGCGCGGAGGCCGGGCACTGCGTCAGGTCATGCCACCGGCCGCTCGTCCTGCGCGGCCAGCAGTGCGGGATTTTCCAGGACCCGCACGCCCGGGGCATCCACCCGCGCCGCCGTCACCAGCGCGGCGGCCACCGACTCCACCGGGACCGGCCGCCACGCCTGCGGCACCAGGCCGCCGACCGCTTTCGACAGCGTCTGCGCCACGCGCTCCCCGAGGCGGAATGCCGCACGCTCGCCGAGCAGCAGAGACGGCCGCACCACCGTCACCGACGGAAAACCCACCGACAGGATCGCCGCCTCGGCCTCGCCCTTGCAGCGGTTGTAGAACACGCTCGACCGCGCATCGGCGCCCAGCGCGCTGACCAGCAGGAAATGGTGCGCACCGGCGGCGAACGCGCGCCGCGCGATCTCGGCCGGATAGTCCACGTCCACCCGCCGGAACGCTGCCTGCGAACCGGCGTCGCGCAGGGTGGTCCCCAGCGCGCAGATGACGATGTCGGCGGCCAGCACAGACTGCGTCTCGGGCGCATCGAGCCGCGCGAAATCCACCACGCATTCGCGCAGCCTGCCGGGCAGCGCCTGGCCTGCTGTCAAGGCTCCGGGCCGCCGCACGAGCGCCGTCACGCGGCCGGCCCAGGTCTGCGCGACCAGCCGGCGCACCACGGCACGCCCCACCAGCCCGCTCGCGCCGACCACCAGGACCGAGGGCCCGCGCGGCTGCTCCGCCCCGCTGGCATCGGCCGTGAAGCCTTGTGCAACAAGCGTTTGCCGATCCGTCATGATGTTCTCCCTGAAGTCCGTGAGCGATGCATGCAGGCAGTGTACGGCGCGCAGAGCGCCATGCCGGGTCCATCGGTGCCGCGCGTTTTCCGATGCGCGATGACGTGTCTGAAATGCAAACAAAGCGCGTCGATATCAGGTTTTTCCCCGATGCCTGCCCGCAAACGTAGACAGGACAAATGTCGGCTGCAAGCAACGGCCCGCAAAGCCTTGCAGTTAGGGGATGTGCAACCTCCCACATCGGTGATATAAAACGGGTCGCAGTACATCGCTGTCCAACAAACCTGAAGTGGGGAACTGACATGACGACCAAATCCGAACTCGTAGCCGCCATTGCCAAAGACGCTGAACTGAGCAACGCCGCCGCCGAGCGCGCGCTGAACTCCGCGCTGGAAAACATCAAGAAGACCGTCGCCAAGGGCGGCACCATCACCCTGGTTGGCTTCGGTTCGTTCTCGTCGGGCAAGCGTGCTGCGCGCACCGGCCGTAACCCGCGCACCGGCGAAGCCATCAAGATCCCGGCGACCAAGACCGTGAAGTTCACGGCTGGCAAGGGCTTCAAGGACGCCGTGAACAAGAAGAAGTAAGCGTCTTCTGCCGCGCCCCACGGGGCCGGAAGACCTTGAAGGGACCCATCGGGTCCCTTTTCTTTTGGGCGGCGCGCTGCGCTACGCCACCGGCCAGAGCGCCACCAGGTAGCCGGCCGCATCGGCCTGCGCGATCAGCGCCTCGCCACCGCCCGGCGCATCCAGCCAGAGGGCGGCACCCTGCGGCACCGGCACCGGCATCGCACACGCATCGGGCCCGCCCACGGACAGCCCGCCCCGCGCGCAATAGACCATCCACTGCATGCCCGGCCGCACCGGCGACAGCACGCGGCGCTCGCCCGCCGCCATCGCCAGCGTCTCGGCCCGATGCGCCCAGGCGCCGCGTCGCGTCATCACGTTGAAGTCGGACAGCGGCGCATCGAGTGTGGCGTGGATCGCCGTTTCGCCGGCAAAGCGCACCGGCGCCCCGCCCGGCGCAAGCGTCACGGTTTCGCCGTCGGCGCGATGCAGCGTCAGGCAGCCGCCGGCGATCACCGACAGCGAGCGGTCGATGCCGGCGAAACGCGAAAACGGTCCGGCCGCTTCCACCCGTGCGGTGCTGATCCGCCAGTCGAACGCGTCCAGCGTCGCGCCCGGCGGGGCGATGGCGATTTCGGTCGTGATGCCGCCGCCGTTCTTCCACGGCATCCGGCGCATCGTCTCGGGCAGCAGCAGTTTCATCGCGGACAACACATCGAAGGGATGGCGCGCAGCATGCGCGACTTTGCCCGCGCGAGCAACCTCGCACGGCAGGCCCCGCCCCTGACAGCCCGGGACAGCATGCGGGCCGGCTGCCCGGCGACCCAGCGCGGACGCCCTGCTCGTGGTGGCTTGTTAACGGGCTTTAACAGGCCCCGGCCGCGCACCCGCTATGCTTGCGCCCAGCCGGCCGCGCGTCATGCAGCGGCGGGTCACGAGCCAAGCCGACATAACGACTTTCAGGGAGAAAATCATGGCAATGGGGTTCCGGCGCGCCGCGCGCGCATGGATGAGCGCCCTCGCGTGCGCATCGCTGCTGGGCGTGG